>JAWUYQ010000045.1:0-15307 GCA_034110725.1 Flavobacteriaceae bacterium | reverse complement strand
AGAAACCGCTAATTTATCTTCTTCAGATAATTCTTCCATACCTAGAATCGCAATAATATCTTGCAATTGTTTGTATTTTTGAAGAATCTCTTTTACTCTTTGTGCACAGTCATAATGCTCATCCCCTAAAATTTGTGGAGTCAAAATTCTTGAAGTAGAATCTAACGGGTCAACCGCTGGATAAATACCTAATTCAGCAATTTTACGAGACAATACTGTAGTTGCATCAAGGTGAGCAAACGTTGTTGCTGGTGCTGGATCTGTTAAATCATCTGCAGGTACGTAAACCGCTTGTACAGATGTAATAGAACCTTTGTTTGTAGATGTGATACGCTCTTGCATCGCTCCCATTTCTGTAGCTAATGTTGGTTGGTATCCTACTGCAGATGGCATACGACCTAAAAGTGCCGATACCTCAGAACCTGCTTGTGTAAAACGGAAAATATTATCAACGAAGAATAATACATCTTTCCCTTGATCAGTTCCTGCTCCATCACGGAAATATTCAGCAATAGATAATCCAGAAAGTGCTACACGAGCACGAGCTCCTGGTGGCTCATTCATTTGACCGAAAACGAAAGTAGCTTTAGACTCTCTCATTCCTGGCATATCCACTTTAGATAAATCCCATCCTCCATTTTCCATAGAGTGCATGAATTCATCACCGTATTTTATAATTCCTGACTCTAACATCTCACGAAGTAAGTCATTCCCTTCACGTGTTCTTTCTCCTACTCCTGCGAATACTGAAAGTCCACCGTGACCTTTTGCTATATTGTTAATAAACTCTTGAATCAATACTGTTTTACCTACTCCGGCTCCACCAAATAATCCAATTTTACCTCCTTTTGCATAAGGCTCAATTAAATCAATTACTTTAATACCTGTAAATAAAACTTCTGTAGAAGTTGATAAATCTTCAAATCTAGGTGCTTGTCTGTGTATTGGTAAACCAGCATCTCCTGTTTTAGGCAACTCTCCTAAACCATCAATAGCATCACCAATCACATTAAACAAACGACCGTAACCCTCATCTCCGATTGGCATCATAATAGGGTTTCCTGTTGCAACTGCAGCAGTTCCTCTACTTAAACCATCAGTTGAATCCATTGAGATAGTACGTACTGTATTTTCTCCAACGTGTGACTGAACTTCAAGAATTAACTTGTTTCCGTTATTATTAACTTCTAATGAATCGTAAATTTTTGGAAGTGCTCCATCTTGGCTGTTGAACTCTACGTCTACAACTGGTCCGATAATCTGTGATACTTTTCCTGTAAGTGTTGACATTCTTAACTATTTAATGTTTAGAAAATTATTAACGATTGAGTTTACCTCATTTTTCGCGGTGCAAAGATATTCTTTTTAAATTAATTATTTGCAGTTTTTTCGCTGATTTTTAACCTTCGGCTTAGGCATTATAAAAAACACTTGTTTATTTATACTTAAAACCAAAAAGCATCTTGATTACTCAAGATGCTTTTTATATTATAATTTATTATTAAAAATTACTCTACAGTAACTGATTTTGCTAAATTTCTAGGCTGATCAACATTACATTCTCTCATAACCGCAATGTGATATGACAATAATTGCAATGGTATTGTAGTTAATAACGGACTTAACAATTCTAAAGTTTCAGGAACTTCAATTACATAATCTGCAATTTCACGAACACTAACATCTCCATTATTTACAATAGCAATAATTTTTCCTTTACGAGATTTGATCTCTTGAATATTACTAACTACTTTTTCGTAATGTCCTTTTTTTGTTGCAATAACCACAACCGGCATTTGCTCATCAATCAAAGCAATTGGTCCGTGCTTCATTTCAGCAGCCGGATACCCTTCTGCATGTATGTATGATATTTCCTTTAATTTCAGCGCTCCTTCTAGAGCTACAGGGAAATTAAAACCTCTTCCTAAATACAAGAAGTTAGGCATATCCTTATAAACCTTAGCAATTTCTTTAATATGACTATCCGAAGTCAAACACTCTTTTACTTTCTCTGGGATTAATTCCAGTTCCTGTAAATGCATGTGATAATCAGAATTTGAAATAGCTCCTTTTGCCTTAGCTAATTTCAATGCTATTAATGTCAATACAGTAATTTGAGTAGTAAATGCCTTTGTTGATGCAACTCCAATTTCTGGACCTGCATGCGTATATGCACCAGCATCTGATTCCCTTGCAATAGTAGAACCAACAACATTACATACACCAAAAACAAATGCTCCTCTTGATTTTGCCAATTGAATAGCAGCGCGAGTATCAGCAGTTTCTCCTGATTGAGAAATTGCTATTACTACATCTTTTTCTGTTATAATCGGATTTCTATATCTAAACTCAGAAGCGTATTCAACTTCTACAGGAATTCTTGATAAATCTTCAAAAACATATTCTGCAACTAAACCTGCATGCCATGAAGTACCACAAGCTACAAATATGATTCTATCAGCATTTAAAAAACGCTCCATATTATCATCAATCCCAGCCATACGGATAATCCCTTCATTAACTAACATTCTACCTCTATAAGTGTCAGTTATAGCGTTAGGTTGCTCATGGATCTCTTTTAACATAAAATGATCATATCCATCCTTTTCAATTTGTTCCAGATTTAATTGAAGCTCTTGAATATATGGATCAACTATAGAATCATCTGATATTTTACGTATTTTAATTTTTTTCCCTTTTCTAATAACAGCAATCTCTTCATCTTCTAAATATATCGCGTTATTAGTATATTCAATAAAAGGAGAAGCATCAGAAGCGATAAAAAACTCTTTATCATCTTCACCCACTCCAATTGCTAATGGACTTCCCATTCTTGCAGCAACTATTTCATCTGGTCTGTTTTTATCAAAAACAGCAATTGCATATGCACCAACAACTTGTGTCAATGCAATACGTACAGCTTTCCCTAATTTAACACCTTCGTTCTTTTTAACATCTTCAATTAAGTTAATTAAAACCTCCGTGTCCGTATCAGAAGCAAATGTGTAGCCTCTTTTTATTAATTCTTTCTTAAGCGGATCATAATTTTCAATAATACCATTATGTATTATTACTAAATCTCCAGAGTTTGATATATGTGGATGTGAATTAACATCATTAGGTTCACCATGAGTGGCCCAACGTGTATGACCAATTCCTAGAGTTCCATTCAAAGAAATTTCATCCTTTGCTCTAGCTTCTAAATCAGCAACTTTACCTTTAGTTTTAGATAATTTAATGCTACCATTATCCAACAAAGCTATTCCAGAACTATCATATCCACGATATTCTAATCTCTTTAATCCTTTAATAATAATTGGATAAGCTTCTCTAAAACCAACATAACCTACTATTCCACACATACTTCCTAGTTATTATTTTCTTCCGTGTAATATATTCTTAATTTCAATTTCTTATCTTCATCAATAGCATTTTCATTGTACAATACTGTACCTCTATGAGAGGTTACTGAAGAAGAAAGAATTGTTTTTATATCAACTGACTCACTATTTAAAACATCAGTATCAAAATTAAAAGGTGTCTTCAACTCCGAACTACCTAAAGACAAAACATTATTAGTAACCGCTAATCCTAATCGAACATTTTCAGCATCATTCCTTATCAAATCTGCAATATGCTCAGTAACACGTATTTTATACATTACTCCATTTCCAGAAGCATCACGTTGTAACTTTCCTAAATGATTTAATTGAGTAAGATTTGTATCATTTTCAGAAGTATTATCAAATTGATAATCCAACAACACTTTATTATTATCAATATCATACAAGATAACACGTTCTGGCTCAGAGTCTCCTCCTTGCATCGTTGTTTGATCTACATAAAATTCTAATGTAGCTTCATTTACCAACCAATCATTCGCTCTTAAAGCATCAAGATCATCCGAAACATTATTATTATCCAAATCTACTCCAGAAAATAGATTAATTACAGCCATTGATCCTTGCCCACCTTTAAGTACTAATTTATCAGATGCAGAAGAGTCAATAAAGTTATTATTATTAAACAAATTCACTTTATTACCACTAAAAAGAATTTTTATAGATCCTTCAATTCTATTTGACAAATCTGCAGGGTCATCATATTCATAAAAAACTTCTATTTCAGCTTGACTCAAATCTAAACCAAACAACACCCCATCAGTTGCATTACTTGAGACAGTTTCTATAAAGACACCTCTGTAAAAGTTTTTAAAATCACTAGCTGAAGACACATTAGCGGGATCAAGCAACCAATTAAAATTTGTTTCATCTAAACTATCATCTCTTAGCCTAGGCGTTAACCTTGTTTCCGTATCATCCGATGTTACAGCTGGAATTACAATCTCTTCTTCTGAAGGAATAAAATCATCTTTACTATATATTACATTCGCAGCAGGTGAAATTTGACCAGACGTGAATGAATTATCTGAAGAGTAGTATTTTTGAACATCTCCATTTATATCAAAATCATTTAAAAAATATTCCGATCTATACATTTTCAAATTCACCGCCGAAGTCTCTGAATTCTGATATAAAGAATCCAGTACATAAATACTTTCCCCACTTTCTTCTATTCCAGTTTTAGTGCTAAAATAAGGCATCGACAATACAGCTCTAGATAATACAGGATTTGAGCCAAAATCTTTACCATACTCACTTAGTGTTACTTGAGAAAGCACGTTTGCATTTGTCATTCCGAAAACTGGGTCATTATAAACACCTAATAAATCATATGACAAATTATCTGTTTGCACAGGAGTTGAAACAATACCTGACTCGTAAAAGTTGATTGTTTCTGTTCTTATTATATTATCACTCTTAAGTTTTTGTGAGAAATGAGTTTCGTTAACTAATCCTTCCCCAATAGTATTATAATCTTTATCGCATGATATAAATAACAACCCTACAACCAATAAAGCTAATAATTGCTTTGTACACTTCATAATAATCTAATTTCTTGATTATGCCATTAAGCTTTTGTAAAAATCTGAGTAAGCAGATTCATACTCATCTGGCGATTTATAATCTAAAGTAGGTGTTTCACTATTTTCAACATATGTCATTAACTCCGAATTAACATCTGCAGATGCAAAAATAACTCCGTCAGAATTGTCAGCAGCTAACCTCATCAAGTTTACGTAAGAGCTTTCTTTTATCACTTCTAATGATGCTTCTTCAATTTTATCAAACATAATTTTAGGAATCAATTCTTTACCTAAGTCTCCATCATAGCCATCAGCGTAAATTGATGTTACCACTTTACTATCAGTAAACAACGGTTCATCTTTAAAATATTGTTTTAAATACAATGGTAATAAAGAAGCCATCCAGCCATGTACATGGATAATATCTGGAGCCCAGTTTAATTTCTTTACCGTTTCAATTACACCTTTAGCAAAAAAGATAGCACGTTCGTCATTATCAGGGAAAAGATTTCCATCCTCATCTGTAAACGTTGCTTTTCTTTTAAAATACTCTTCATTATCAATAAAATAAACCTGCATTCTTTCCTTAGGAATAGATGCTACCTTTATAATAAGAGGCATATCCAAGTCATTTATTACCAAATTCATCCCTGACAATCTAATAACTTCATGTAATTGATGTCTTCTTTCATTGATATTCCCAAATCTTGGCATAAAAATCCTAGTCTGACCACCAATTGAACTCACAGTTTTAGCTGCTTGAAATGAATTTGATGAAATTTCTGTTTCTGGTAAATATGGTACTACTTCAGAAGAAATAAATAAAACCCTCTTATCTTTCATTCTATTATATATTTTAATATTCGTTGTTATTATCTCTTAAAAACTCATTTTCAACAACCTTACGTCTCGAAAAAAAATATTTTTAAACTTTGCAAAATTACAAAAATTATGCAGATTAGCAGTAATGTATTAGATTTGCCTTCATTTAATTTTTATCAAATGAAGATTTTTAATACTCGGAAAGAAGTTTTAACTTTTATTAGTAGCAAAAAAAATGCTAAACAAACCATCGGATACGTCCCTACAATGGGGGCTTTACACAAAGGTCACGCTTCATTAATTCAACAATCGGTTGCAGAAAACGACATTACTTTTGTTAGTATTTTTGTTAACCCTACTCAATTTGACAACACGTCTGATTTGGACAAATACCCTCGTACTTTAGAAAGTGATATCGAATTAATCAAAGAAATTGATTCAAATATCATTGTTTTTGCTCCTACAGCCAAAGAACTTTATCAAAGTAACATCACTTCTAAAAATTATTCTTTTGACGGATTAGAACATGAAATGGAAGGAAAACACAGATCTGGACATTTTGATGGCGTAGGTACAGTACTAGATTTATTTTTTACGTTAATAAAGCCAACTAATGCATATTTTGGAGAAAAAGATTTTCAACAACTTGAAATCGTAAAAAAGCTAGTAAGTAAATACAAATTAGGTATTAACATAATTGGCTGCAAAATATTTAGAGAAGCTTCAGGCTTAGCTATGAGTTCTCGAAACGAACGTCTTTCAAAAACTGCAAGAAAAGAAGCTGCCTTTATAAACAAAACACTCTTGGCAGCAAAAAAACAGTTTGGCACAAAAAGTGCTATACAAGTTGAGGAATGGGTTACTAAGCAGTTTGCAAAAAACGAACAATTCAAATTGGAATATGTTTCAATAGCAAACATTAAAACCTTAAAACCAGTAAAAAGAAAGTCTAAAAAACAACAATACAGAATATTTATAGCGGCTTTTATTGATAACATCAGATTAATAGATAATATTGCTTTAAATTAATACCTTTGCCCCATGTTAGTACACGTAGTAAAATCAAAAATTCACAGAATAAAAGTCACTGGAGCCGATCTAAATTATATCGGAAGTATTACTATTGATGAAGATTTAATGAATGCAGCAAATATTGTTCAAGGTGAAAAAGTTCAAATTGTAAACAATAATAACGGAGAACGCTTAGAAACCTATGCTATTCCTGGTCCAAGAAATTCCGGAGAAATAACATTAAACGGTGCTGCAGCAAGAAAAGTTGCACCAGGTGATATTTTAATTCTAATCACTTACGCAATGATGGATATAGAAGAAGCCAAAACCTTTAAACCGTCCTTAGTATTTCCAAATGAAGAAACTAACTTATTAAACTAATTAGTTGGATAAAAAAAACATCATAAAAACATTAAAAATAATTGCACCAATACTATTTGGTGCTTTTTTAATTTGGATTACCTTTAACAAAGCTACCTCAGAAGAAATAGCAGATGTGATTTTATATATAAAAGAAGCAAATGTATTTTGGGTGCTTACTTCGGTTACACTTGGCCTTTTAAGTCACCTATCAAGAGCGTATAGGTGGAATTTTACACTTGAACCCCTAGGCTACAAACCTAAATTTATAAATAGTTTTATGGCAGTAATGATTGCCTATTTTGCAAATTTAGGAATACCTCGTTCAGGAGAAGTTTTACGAGCTACTACACTTACAACCTATGAAGGAGTTCCGTTTGAAAAAGCTTTCGGGACAATTATAGCAGAACGGATAGCTGATTTAATAATGACTGTTTTATTTGTTCTTATTGCCTTAGCTTATCAATATGACATGATTATAAATGCCATTAGCCCTATTTTCCTCCTTATTAAAAGAACACTTGCTAATAACCCTACAATATTAATTCTTACCTTAATTTTACTGATAGCTATTACAATTAGCGGATATTTCGTTTTGAAAAAACCAAATAATCCACTTTTAAATAAAATTAAAAACATTATTACCGGATTAAAAGATGGGGTTTTCAGTATTATCACAATGCAAAAAAAGTGGCCATTTATATTTCATACTTTTTTTATCTGGAGCATGTACTTTTTAATGTTCTACGTAATATTTTTCTCCGTAGAAGAAACCATAAACACCCCTATAAGCACAGCAATAGTTCCTTTTGTTACAGGTTCTTTCACAATGGCAGCTACAAACGGAGGCTTAGGTAGTTTCCCGCTAGTTATTCAAGAAACTCTAAATTTATTTAATATAAGCAACCAAAGCGGCTTAGCTATTGGTTGGATTATGTGGAGCGCACAAACCTTATTAACCATTGTTTTAGGCGCTGTTTCATTCTTTTACCTTCCTATATACAATAGAACAAAATAATCTGTATATTGTACATCCATTTACTGAAATTAAATATACAAAATGAGAAAATTAATTTTACTTATTGCAATCACATTTACTAGTGTTAGCATGTTTGCACAGACTGTTTATAGAGAGATTGATGGCCCGGACGGAGAGAAAAGACAATTAAAAATTCAAGTTCCTAGAAATTACGAAAAGAACGTAGACACCATGTATCCTGTAATTGTGGTTTTTGATGGCGATTATTTATTTGAACCCGTAGCTGGTATTGCCGATTATTACTCTTATTGGGATGAAATGCCAGATGCAATTGTTGTCGGTATAAACCAAAGTAAGACTAAAGCAGAAGATTTTGCATGTGATGAAATTAACGGATTACCGTCTGAAACTGGCGCTGCCTTTTTTGAATTCATTTCATATGACTTATTTAATTTCATAGACAACAACTACAGAACAGTTCCATTTAGGACTATTGTTGGACATGGAGACTCTGCTAATTTCTTGAATTTTTATTTATTTCAAGAAAAACCATTCTTCAACTCATACATATCCTTAAGCCCAAGTTTTACACCAAAAATGGAATTAAGACTGAAAGAACAATTTACTGATCTTCAAACACCTATTTATTACTCACTAACTACTGCTGAAGATGATAGAAAAAGAAGTAAAACCAGTATTGGCGCATTAAATAAATCACTTGAAGCTATTTCAAATGACAACTTTGATTATAACTACAATTATTACAAAGGAAAATCACATTACGAATTGGTAAATCATGCTATTCCTACTGCATTCGAAAAAATATACAAAATATACAAACCTATTGATAGAAAAGAATACAAGGAAAAAATGCTTACTATTGATGAAGGTACTGCGTATGACTATTTAGTTAAAAAATACGATACTATTAAAAGTCTTTACGGCTTAGATAAGCAAATTAGAATTAACGACTTTAACGCTGCAGAAGCAGCATTAAAGAAAACTGAAGAATGGGAAGCCTTTAAATTACTAGGTAAGCTTGCAAAAGAAGAGTACCCGGAATCTATGTTAGGAATGTATTACATGGGAATTCACTATGAAAATATTGGAGAACCTAAAAAAGCCATAAAAGCTTATCAGTCAGGATTCATTATGAATGAAGTAGGACGATTGACGAAAGACGACATGCTACATTATGCTGAACTCATTAAAGCAGATTTTGGGCTAAAGTAATGGCAAAAACTACAACTACTTTTTATTGTCAAAATTGCGGAACATCATTTGCGAAATGGCAAGGGCAATGTACTTCTTGTAACAACTGGAATACCATTGCTGAAGAAATTACTCAAAAAGAAGTTAAGAAAAGTTGGGATACTGGCTCTTCTTCTACCAAAAGGAGAGCTGCTGAACCAATTAAAATAGCCGACATACAAACATCACAAGAAGTTCGATTAAAAACTACTAGTAAAGAATTTAATAGAGTACTTGGAGGAGGAATTGTTCCTGGATCACTTACATTACTTGGGGGAGAACCTGGAATAGGGAAATCTACCTTATTATTGCAATTAGCAATAAAACTTCCGTTTAAAACCTTATATGTTTCTGGGGAAGAAAGTGCTCAACAAATAAAAATGAGAGCTGATCGCTTAACAAAAAATACCGATAATTGCCTTATTCTAACTGAAACAAAAACACAAAATATCTTTAAGCAAATTGAAGCTACAACTCCTGATTTTGTAGTAATTGATTCAATTCAGACATTACACACTGATTATGTAGAGTCTTCAGCTGGTAGTATTTCACAAGTTAGAGAATGTACTTCTGAATTAATTCAATTTGCTAAAGAAACTTCAACTCCCGTTTTATTAATTGGACATATTACTAAGGATGGACATATTGCTGGACCAAAAATATTAGAACACATGGTGGATACTGTTTTGCAATTTGAAGGAGACAGGAATCACGTATATAGAATACTACGTTCTATTAAAAATAGGTTTGGTTCAACTCAAGAAATTGGAATATTTGAAATGCTTGGCAATGGATTGAGAGAGGTTTCAAACCCATCTGAAATTCTAATTTCAAAAAACTCCAACCAACTAAGCGGAAATGCAATTGCAGTAAGTTTAGAAGGAATGCGCACATTGCTAGTTGAAATACAAGCTTTAGTTAGCACTGCAGTTTACGGAACACCTCAACGAAGTGCCACGGGTTACAATGCGAAAAGATTAAATATGTTATTAGCCGTTTTAGAGAAGCGAGCCGGGTTTAGACTAGGGGCAAAAGATGTGTTTTTGAATATTACAGGAGGCATTTCAGTAGACGATCCTGCAATAGATTTAGCGGTTGTTGCGGCAATATTATCTAGCAATGAAGATATTGCTATAGACAAAGGTATTTGTTTAGCTGGTGAAGTAGGACTTTCTGGTGAAATTAGACCTATAAACAAAATAGATCAACGCATACTAGAAGCGGAAAAGCTAGGTTTTACCAAAATATTAATTTCTAAGCACAATAAAATATCCGTTAAAGACCACAAAATAGAATTAATTTTAGTTTCAAAAATTGAGGATGTTGTAAGTGAGCTTTTAGGCTAGTAATTATTTGACAATATAACAAATGTTAATTTTTTCATAAAAGATTTTTGTATATTACATTTACGGATATTACATTTACCGAAATAACCCCATTTAAAAACAAATACCTATATGGAATTAATTGAGCTTTTTGGATTTCTGAGTGCTTTAGCTATTGGAATTTCCTTGGGTTTAATCGGAGGGGGAGGCTCTATATTAGCAGTCCCTGTTTTAGCGTATTTATTTTCTGTCGATGAAAAAATCGCTACTGCGTACTCTCTATTTATAGTAGGATGCAGCGCACTTGTGGGAGGAATAAAACAGCATTATAACGGTTTTGTAAATTGGAAAATAGCCTTTGTATTTGGTATACCAGCAATCATTGGGGTTACTATAGTTCGGAAATTTGTTGTCCCAGTTTTACCAGATGTTTTAGTTACTATTGATGGCTTTGATTTCACAAGAAGAATGGCAATGTTTGGCTTATTTGCAATACTTATGATTCCCGCAGCTGTTTCAATGTTAAAGGACCGTAAAGAAATAGTAGATCAAGCAAACAAAAACACCACTTACAACTATCAACTTATAGTGCTTGAAGGGATAGTTGTTGGTATAATAACAGGACTTATTGGTGCTGGAGGGGGATTTATAATTATCCCAGCGTTGGTGATTTTAGCCAACTTAGATATGAAAACTGCCATAGGAACATCACTTATTATTATTGCCCTAAAATCCTTATCTGGTTTTTTCTTAGGTGATGCTTTTACTTTAGAAATTGACTGGAAATTCTTATCCGTATTTACATTAATTTCTTTTGTTGGTATTTTTATAGGGAGTTATCTCAACAACTTCATTAACGGGAAAAAATTAAAAAAAGGATTTGGCTACTTTGTATTCGCAATGGCTTTCTTCATCTTTTACATGGAATTTTTCGTAAAACGATAAATTTCATAGTATTGTAACCTAAGTTACTGTAAAAACAAACAACTATTTTTATCTTTGAAAAATAAATTTTAGACAATATGAATATTGAACAAATATATACTGGGTGTTTAGCTCAAGGAGCTTATTATATTGAATCTAATGGAGAAGTTGCTATAATTGACCCATTACGTGAGACTCAGCCTTACATAAACAGAGCAAAACTAGATGACGCAAAAATCAAGTATATATTTGAAACACATTTTCATGCCGATTTTGTTAGCGGACATGTTACCCTAGCAAAAGAGACTGGTGCAAAAATAATTTTCGGCCCAAATGCAAGCACTTCATACAAAGCCACAATAGCTAAAGACAATCAGGAATTTAAACTAGGTAATATTACAATTAAAGCATTACACACTCCAGGTCACACCATGGAAAGTACTACTTATTTATTGATTGATGCTAAAGGGAAAAACCATGCTATATTTAGTGGCGATACATTATTTATTGGAGATGTTGGCCGACCTGATTTAGCACAAAAAGCTGGAAGTATTACTCAAGATGATTTGGCTGGATATTTATACGATAGTTTGCGTAATAAAATAATGACTTTAGAAGATAATGTAATTGTTTATCCTGCACATGGAGCAGGATCTGCGTGTGGAAAAAACATGAGTAAAGAAACTACAGGTACAATTGGTGATCAGAAAAAAACCAATTACGCTTTACGTGCTGATATGACTAAAGCAGAATTTATTACAGAAGTTACTGATGGACTATTACCTCCTCCCGCATATTTCCCTCAAAATGTAAAAATGAACAAGGAAGGTTATGATGATCTTGATACAATTATAACAAAAGGGACAAAAGAATTTTCTCCAAACGAATTTGAAGCAAAAGTGAATGAAACCGGCGCTATCGTTTTAGACGTGCGTCATCAAAACGATTTTGTTTTAGGACATATTCCACGCTCAATATTTATTGGTATTGATGGCGGGTTCGCCCCATGGGTTGGCGCATTAATTGGTGATGTAAAACAACCTATTTTATTGGTAGCCCCAGAAGGACGAGAATCAGAAGTAATTACCCGATTATCAAGAGTTGGTTTTGACAACACTATAGGTTTCCTAAAAGGAGGTTATAATGCTTGGGCAAAAGAAGGTAAAGAAACCGACACATTGCGATCTATTACAGCTGAAGAATTTGCTTCCGAAATGGGAAACACTAAAGTATTTGATGTGCGTAAAGTTGGTGAGTTTCAATCAACACACGTAACCAATGCAACACATACTCCATTAAGTAAAATAAATGATTATTTAGACGATTACAAAGCTGAAGAAACAAGTTACATACATTGTGCTGGTGGTTATCGTTCAGTAATTGCAGCCTCAATTTTAAAAAGTCGAGGAGTACATAACATCACAGATGTAAAAGGTGGCTTTGGAGCCATAAAAAAAACAAACGTTTCTATATCGGATTACGTTTGCCCATCTACTTTATAACACACAATCAAACACAATGAAAAACTTAACACAAGCCGAATGGAGTACTTCTGTCACAAAAGATGATACTGTTATTTTAGACGTAAGAACTCCAAACGAATGGGCAGAAGGAATAATTGAAAATGCAATTCTAATAAACATTTTAGAGCCTCAATCATTCATGAAAGAAATTGAAAAATTAGATAAAGATAAAAACTATTATGTTTATTGCAGAAGTGGCGCTAGAAGCGGACAAGCTTGTCAAGTAATGAATTCAATAGGAATTAATGAAGCTAATAATCTTAATGGAGGAATTTTAGAATGGACTGGTAAAACAGTACTTCCTAATTAGATAATTATTAAAATCTAAAAGGCTAGACAACTATTTGGTTTTCTAGCCTTTTTTGTTTTTCTTAAAACCAACTAGTAATTGCCCAATAAAACTTTTCGGGAATTTCTCATCTCCTAACCAACCTAAAGCAATTGTTCCGCTATTTTCTGGAATATAATTAGTTTTAAAAATATAATCCCAAACACTTAAGCTTATTCCGAAATTTACTCCATGACGCCTACTTTGTGGCAACACTTGTGCATGATGATATAAATGCATTACTGAATTATTAAATACATACTTTAAAATACCCCAAGTAATTTTAATATTTGCATGATTTAAATGCCCTATTGTAATTGCAATAAAGTGCACAATAAAAGCTTGTTCAGGCTCAAAACCTCCTAGCAACATTACTGCTATTGTTTTTAACGGCTTATAAAATATGTTTTCCATCCAATGGTAACGAAGGTGAGCTGCAAAACCCATTTCTTTTACAGAATGGTGTACTTGATGGAAATGCCATAGAAATTCATATTTGTGTAATAACACATGGGTAAACCACTGTACAAAATCCAACAACACAAAGAATAATATCAATTGCGCCCAATTAGGTAACTGAGTAATATCAAGTAAGGTTATACTTTTTACAGTGATTCCAAATTCATTAAAAAACAAGCCCAATATTTTATAAAACCCACCGACTACAATTGAAAATACAAAAAAATTGAAATACATATAAAATGCGTCCAACCAAAAATCTTTCCTGAAAATATTTTGCTTTTTTCGCCAGGGAAATAATATTTCGAATCCCCAAACAAGGAGTGATACTAATGTTAATCCCCAGAAAAAGTTAGTATACCAAGGTACTTCAAATAAAATAGACTTAAAGGTCCAGTTTAAACTTCCAGTAAACGATTGTATAAATGCTTCAGCGTATTTTTCCATTGTTGTAAATATACGATTGTTAATCTTATTTTTTTTATTGGTAAATAACATTATCTTTAATTCATTAAACTAACTAAAATGAAATCAAACAAAGGGACTATCGTTTTTATCCATGGGAATTCTTCTTCCTCAGAAGTATTTAAAAGCTCCTTAGAATCAAACTCAATCCCATATAACAAAGTAGCTATAAATTTACTTGGTCATGGAAATCATAATAACAATTCGACTACTGTAGAAGATTTTTCCATAGAAGCCTATTCAAAAGATGTCTTGAATCAATTAGCAAATATTAATGATGAAATTTTACTTATCGGAAACTCATTAGGAGGGCATATAGCTATCGAAATTGCTCCTAAGATAAAGCTATTAAAAGGGTTAGTTATATTCGGAACTCCCCCTGTGAAAAAACCAATTAACTTTGAAGAAGCTTTTTTACCTGTTCCTGCATTGCAAACATTTTTAACAGAACACCCAACTGATAAAGAAATAGAAATGGCTACATGTACAGCCGTACACAACAAAGACGTCTCCCATAAATTAGTTTCCGATTTTAAAAAGGCAAACCCTTTAGTTAGGAAAGCCATAGGAATTGATCTAATGGAAAATAAATTAGCAAATCAATTTGATATATTTTCAAATTTAAATATTCCTAAATATATTATTGCAGGTAAGCAAGATCCATCAGTTAACCTTAACTATTTACATGAAGTTAAAAATAATTGCAATGGAAATTGTAGTATCATAGAATTTGATAACTGCGGACATTACCCTAGTATAGAAAAACCTCAAGAATTCAATACCACCCTTAGTGAAATAGTTAAAGAAGTGTTTCATAAAAATTAATAACATAGTGATACTACACACAGAAAAAGAACAGTTACTTAAAAGCCAAGAGTTTGCTTTTAAGCTTAGAAATTTATATTTGACAGACAAAAAATTGTTTCACCAAAT
>JAWUYQ010000044.1:0-14758 GCA_034110725.1 Flavobacteriaceae bacterium | reverse complement strand
CTTAAATCAGCCTTACTTATTGAATTATATTGGCGTACAATCACTTGATATTGATATGAATTAAAATAATTAATAATGAAAAAAATAACAATTATATTCTTATTAATAATTATTTCCTGTAAACATGAAACCAATCCAATTAATAATTTGGTTTCAGGAGAAGTTTTCGGAACATATTACAATATTCAGTTTTCTGATGATAAAGAGTTAGATTATTATAAACAATACGATAGCCTTTTCTCAGAAGTTAATAAGTCAATGTCAACTTATATATCTACTTCAGATATTTCAAAAATTAATAAGGGAGATGCTACAGTTTTAATCGATCGTCACTTTAAAAAAGTATTTGAGGTTTCAAAAGAAATTCATGAGGAAACTAATGGTTTTTTCGACCCAACAATTGGCGTTTTAGTTAATGCATGGGATTTTGGTCCAGGAGGTAAAGTAGTGGCGTTAGATAGCATGAAAATTGATAGTTTAATGCAGTCGGTAGGTTTTGATAACGTAACAATTTCTGAGGGGAAAATTAAAAACACTAAAAAAGCCTTTATTGATTTCAACGCAATAGGCAAAGGTTATGGCTTGGATGTAATTGCAGAGTTTCTAAATAATAAAGGACATCAAAACTATTTGATAGACATTGGTGGTGAAATTGTTGCTAAAGGGATTAATGTTGAATCTTCAAATTTATGGAGAGTTGGTATAGAAGAACCTAATTTTGATAAAACTCAAAGTCATAAAAAAGTAATTAGCTTGGAAAATGTTGCTATGGCTACATCTGGGGTGTACCGTAAATTTAAGGTAGATGAAAATGGAGCCAAATATTCACATATTATCAATGCGAAAACAGGTTATCCGAGTAAAACAAATATATTAAGTGTATCAGTAATTGCTCCTACTTGCGCGGAGGCTGATGGGTATGCAACTGCCTTTAAGGCTATGGGAATAGAAAAAGTAACAGAGTTATTAAAAAAGCATCCTGAGCTACAGGTGTATTTTATTTATGAGGATAAGGATAAACAATTGAAAACACTTAGTTTAAATAGTTTCCCATAGAAATAACAAATGTGAATATTAAAACAACAAAAAGCTTAGTATTTATATACTAAGCTTTTTTCTTTGTCTTTTTATATTAGAAGAGTTGGGGTTCCCTTCTGGTATAAAAACGTGTAATCAATTTTGGGAATAAGTTTTACTTATCTTGATGTTATAAATATAATGGAAAAGATTAATGAGGTAATGATAAATGTTGTCTAGCAGTTCTAAGATGTTGTGCGTGTTTCTAAGAATTAAAAAAAGCGTTGTAAGAAGTGTAAAATATCGACAAACTGCAGAGCGGTTCTAAGAGTAGTTTAAAGTTATATTTTTTGTGAGATAAAAGTGCTATGGTTTAACCTTTAAAGCATACAGGAAGCAGTTCTCCTTTTGCTAAACAGTATTTATCGGTATCATTACCAGAAAGAGTATTAGTGTAATCAATCTCTTCAACGATAAACCCAATACTTCTTAGTTTTTTGAAATAGTCACGGCCATATATACGAACATGATCATATTGACCAAATATTTTTGCTCGCTCTGTTTTATCAGTAATTGTATTGTCTTCAAAAGTAGTTTCGCGGTCTAATTCTTGCGGAATTTGAAGTATTGCCATCCCCTTAGGTTTTAACACCCTATATAGTTCTTGCATCGCTTTAGTGTCATCAGAAATATGCTCTAAAACATGGTTGCAAAAAATAATATCGTAACTATTATCCTTAAATGGGAGATTACAAATGTCTGCTTTTACATCTGCTAATGGAGAAAGTAAATCAGTAGTTGTGTATTCAATATTGCTTTGATTTCTAAAACGTTTGTAAAAACATTGTTCTGGGGCAAAGTGTAATACTTTTTTACTTTCTGTATTAGAGAAAAAGTCAGTTTCATTTTTTAGATAGAGCCATAATAGTCTATGGCGTTCTAATGAAAGTGTAGAGGGAGATAATACGTTGTTTCTCTGATTTCCATATCCGTATGGAAGAAAAGTACTAAAGCTTTTCCCATCAATAGGGTCAGTGAAAGTGTTTCCTTTTAAGAAGAATGCTAAAACTGGACGAACCAGATAGCTAGCCCTAATTAATAAGGGTCTAGGTATCGTATTTAATATTATTTTGAAGATTTTCTTCATCAATAATTATCTCTATTTCTTTCTGAATTCGTCTTCCTCAGTACTTGTAATACCTAAAGCTTCGTAGATATAATCGAAAGTAGAAAGTAGTTGAGGTTTTCCGTCAACAATAGCAACATCATGTTCAAAATGAGCAGAAGGTTTTCTATCATCTGTTAAAATAGTCCATCCGTCACGTAATTGCTCAATTTTATGAGTACCCATGTTAATCATTGGTTCAATAGCAACTACTAATCCGTTTTTAAACTTTTTTCCTCTACCGCGTTTTCCATAATTTGGCATTTGCGGATCTTCATGCATAGTTTTACCTAATCCATGTCCAACGAGTTCACGTACGACTCCGTATCCACGGTCTTCGCAGTATTTTTGTATCGCAAAACCAACATCACCAACACGGTTGTTTTCTTTAAGTTCTCTAATACCTACGTACAAACTTTCTTTAGTTACTTGAAGTAATTTTCTTGTTTCTGGAGCAACTTCTCCAACTTCAAATGTATAGGCATGATCACCATAATAACCGTTTAATATTGCTCCACAGTCGACAGATAAAATATCACCTTCTATTAATGGTTTATTATTAGGTATACCGTGTACAACCTGTGCATTTGGTGAAATACATAAGGTGTTAGGGAAGTCATAAAGGCCAAGAAATCCTGGGATAGCCCCTAAATCTCTAATGTGTTCTTCAGCTAATTTATCTAAATATAATGAAGTTACCCCTGGTTTTATTTCTCCAGCAATAACCCCTAATGTTTTTGAAACCACTAAGGCGCTTTCGCGCATGATTTCTATTTCTTCTTTTGATTTTAATTTAATCATTGTAAGCTAAGTTTGACTGCAAATATACTAATTTAAAAAGTTAGAATTTAAGATGTAAAAAATGATTTAAAAAATGATTTATGACAGTTTTTGAACTACTTTTAGAGTGTATTTTTGCATCTCAAAATAATAAAGATTATGTACAAATCAGTATCTGCAGAAGAAGCAGTGAAAGTTATCAAGTCAAACAATAGAATATATATTCAGGCCGCCGCTGCAGCACCACAAATATTAATTGATGCAATGTCCGCCAGACATGAAGAACTAAGGAATGTAGAGGTTTCTCACCTTCATATAGAAGGAAGGACACCATACGCTGATCCTATTTATAAAGATAGTTTTCATGTAAATTCATTTTTTATTGGTAAAAATGTACGCCACACTTTAAAGGCAGGAAATGGCTCGTATACTCCTGTTTTTTTAAGCGAGTTGCCTATTTTATTTAAAAGAAACATAGTACCTATTGATGTGGCTTTTATTCAGGTTTCTCCACCAGATAAACATGGGTATTGTTCTTTAGGAGTTTCTGTAGAAGCAACTTTAGCTGCTATTGGTAATGCAAAAAAGGTAATTGCTCAAATAAATCCTAAAATGCCAAGAACTCATGGTGATGGAATTATTCATATATCTGAATTAGATGTTTTTGTAGAACATGAATCTCCAATACATGAGCATATATTACCTGAGGCTAGTGAAATTGAAAATAAAATAGGAGATTATATTGCAGAGTTAATTGAGGACGAAAGTACTTTACAAATGGGAATTGGAAGTATTCCTAATGCTGTTTTGTCAAGATTAGGGAATCATAAAAACCTAGGATTACATACTGAAATGTTTTCTGATGGAGTAATAGATTTAATATTGAAGGATGTTATTAATGGTGATTTTAAAGGTGTAAATCCAGGACGATCAATGGCTACATTTTTAATGGGTACTCAGAAATTATACGATTATGTAGATGATAACCCGTTTATAGAAATGCGTTCAGCTGATTATGTAAACGATGTATCTATAATCAAGAAAAATCCAAAAATGGTAGCAATAAATTCAGCAATTGAGATTGATGTTACTGGGCAAGTTTGTGCAGATTCTATCGGGACTAAGATGTATTCTGGTGTTGGAGGTCAGATGGATTATATTAGGGGAGCATCACTTAGTGATGGAGGAAAAGCGATACTAGCACTGCCATCACAAACAAGTAAAGGGATAAGTAGAATAGTGCCGTTTTTAAAGAATGGAGCAGGAGTGGTTACCACTAGAGCACATGTTCATTATGTAGTTACGGAATATGGGGTAGCTAATTTATACGGGAAAACAATAAAGCAACGTGTTGCTGAATTAGTAAAAATAGCACACCCTAATCATAGAGAAAGTATTGCTAAATCTTATTTTGATGGTATCAAATAAGTGTTGAAATAGTTCTTAAAATAGAAAAACCGTAGCGAATTCAATTCATTACGGTTTTTCTATTTTAGTTTAATCATCTGTGATTTTAAAAAAAGAAAAGATACTTTTTCGTTTTGCTTTTAAACTAGGGACTGTTTCTTTAGTAAGTGATTGGTAAATTTCTCCCCAACCAATAAAGCCACCAATATTTCTATCGTCAATAAATAAATCTGCACCAATTTTTCTACTTTCTTTTCCATCATATTCTTCGTTTGGAAAAGTATTGTTTATAGCGTAAAATTCAATTCCATTTTGTTTGCAAAACTCAACTGCATCATCCAATTTACGACCACATCTATATGTCCATAATATTAATCGATGCCCGTCATTCTGCAACCTTTTCATTGTTTCAAATGCGAATAACTGTGGCTTTCCTATATTTGGATAAGTGTCTTCAACGATTGTCCCGTCAAAGTCTACAGCAATAAGAAGATTGTCTCTTGAAGTCATGAAATAATTTATATAGTTGGGTAAAAGTACGTAAAATATTATTTATTACTATTAGTGGGTTAGTTTGTGTAATACTTGTTTAAACCAATGAATTTTGCGTCATTAATTTTGGTTTTTCAATACCTAATAAATTTAATATAGTAGGAGCGATATCTCCTAAAACACCTTCTTTTACGGTTTTAATGTCTTTGTCAACTACAATTAATGGAACCGGGTTTGTTGTATGAGCTGTATGTGGGCTACCATCTTCGTTAAACATTTTCTCGCAATTCCCATGATCTGCAATTACTAAGGTTGTATATCCATTTTGCAAAGCGGCTTCAATAACTTGTTTTGTACAAATGTCTGTTGCTTCACACGATTTAACTGCCGCTTCCATACTTCCAGTATGACCAACCATATCAGGATTTGCAAAATTCAGGCATATAAAATCGGCCCACTGAGTGTTTATTTCCGGAACAATAGCTTTGGTTATATCATGCGAACTCATTTCTGGTTGCATGTCATAGGTTGCTACTTTTGGGGAAGGGCAAAGAATTCTTTTTTCATTATCAAAAGGTTCTTCTCTACCACCATTAAAGAAAAAAGTTACATGAGGATATTTTTCTGTTTCGGCAATCCGTATTTGTTTTTTTCCAGATTTTGAAATAATTTCTCCTAAAGTATCTTTTATGTTCTCTTTATTGAAAACTACATTAATACCCTTAAAGGAATCGTCGTAATTTGTTAAAGTAGTAAAATGTAAGTTTAATTTTCTCATTCCGTAATCCGGAAAATCATTTTGCGTTAACGCATTAGTTAATTCACGACCACGATCTGTTCTGAAATTAAAGAAAATAACAACATCATCATCTTTAATTGTAGTTACAGGTGTTCCGTTTTTGCTAATAACAATAGGTTTGATAAATTCATCGGTTATAGAATTGTCATAACTTTGTTGAATAGCTTCAGTGATATTTTCAGTATGCTGTCCTTTACCATTAACTAATAAGTTATAAGCTTCAGCAACACGTTCCCATCTATTATCTCTGTCCATTGCATAGTATCTACCAATGACAGAAGCAAGAGTTGTATTTTTATTTTTTATATGATTTTGTAAATCAGTTATGTGGTCAATTCCTGATTTGGGATCAACATCTCTTCCGTCAGTAAAAGCGTGGATAAATGAGTTGGTAATTCCAAAGTCTTCAGCAGCATTTACTAAACCTTTAATATGATTGATGTGTGCATGTACACCTCCGTCTGATACTAAACCAAGAAAATGAATATTTTTATTATGTTCTTTTGCGTAGGAAAAGGCATCTATAAGGATTTGCTCTTCTTTTAGAGTATTGTTTTGAACAGCTAAATTTATCTTTGCTAAATCTTGATAAACAATTCTTCCTGCGCCTAAATTCATATGTCCAACCTCACTATTGCCCATTTGTCCGTTTGGTAAACCAACATTCATACCGTGGGTCAACAATGTTGTATTTGGATAATCATTGTAAAGACTATCTATAAAAGGAGTATTTGCATGGTGAATTGCTGAAGCGTTTTTATCTTCAGGTATTCCCCATCCATCTAGTATTAAAAGAATCGTTTTCTTATTCATGAGAATTGTTAATTGTAGGCAAAGATACGAACAAAAGCTTAATTGATTAGAAGTGTATGTATAATCATAAAAGCATTGTTTATTAGGTGTACCTAGATAATATGCCTTGTAAATAAGGATTATTGTCTATGTGGCATGTAAAACACTATATTCTTCATTAAATAGTTGTTTTACAACATAATTTATGTGTTTTGTATAATAATACTTGGAAATTGTTAATAAAATGATATATTTGATCTCTTTGAAAAAAGAGCCAACCAAACCTACTCAACCTATGCAATTACGTTTTTTTACCCTACTATTTAGTATTGTTCTTTTATCCTCGTTTACTAATCCTTACGCTACAAAGATTACTCCTAATGAAATAATTGTTTCAGTTGAAGAAGAAGTTGAGATTTTAACTTTGTATAAAATTTTCACGAATCAGAATACATCAATGCCACAGTTAGAAAGTTTTTCTAGTGCTGTTAGAGGGTATTCAAAATTAAAGAATCAAGGGAAAATCAAAAATGAAACCTTAACAATTATAGATTTTAGTATTTCATCTACTGCAAAAAGATTATGGGTTTTAGATATGATAACAAACAAAGTGCTATTCAATACAGTTGTTGCTCATGGCAGAAATACAGGAGGAGAATTCGCTACTAAATTTTCGAATAAGAATAATTCTAATCAAAGTTCTTTAGGGTTTTATGTAACAGATAATACGTATTACGGTAAAAACGGATTATCATTATTTTTAGATGGACAAGAAAAAGGTTTTAATGATAATGCAAGAAAGCGTTATGTTGTTTTTCATGGAGCTAAATATTCAAATCCTGATTTTGCAAAACGTAACGGAAGGCTTGGAAGAAGCTTAGGTTGTCCAGCTGTTCCTACTGCAGTTAATAATGCAATCATCAAAAAAATAAAAAATAAATCTTGTTTGTTTATTTATCACCCAAATAAAAATTATAAGACTCACTCGAAGTTAATTAGCTAATTTTTGAGCTAACTCCTTATCTAATTTATAGACATCATTTAAAAACAATGGTTCCTCATTATTGTTGAAGACAACGGACCAATAAAAAGAGTGAACCTTAATGGTATCTTTAACGTGAATCCTTTTGGTTTTCTTGCTGTCCACTAAGCTTGTTATTTTGTCATCTGACATGTTTAGGATTTCACCAGCTAAAGAAAACACATTTTGCACCCTAATACATCCTGAACTTCTTGCTCTATAGTTTTTCTTAAATAATGATTTACTTGGTGTATCATGTAGGTAAACGGAAAATTTATTCGGAAAAATAATTTTAACTCTACCTAAAGCATTGCTATTTCCTGAACTTTGAACATAGCTATATGATGAAGGTGCGCTTGAATTCCAATTGATAGAATCAAGTATCATTTTTTTGCCTTTATGAAATACAGATATATTTTTACGTCGTAAATATTCAATATCCTTTGTTGCAGCAGGAATAATATCTTCTTTTTTTATGGTGGGAGGAATAAACCATTTTGGATTAAAATCTAAATGACTTATTTGAGAGCTAAAAACGGGTGTTTTACGCGCGGTTTTCCCTACAATTATAGTGTATTGAGTTGTATCTTTTTTAGTTATGTGTTTAAGCTTGAAGTCTGCTACATTAACTAAAATATAATCTTCACCTAAATTCCTAGGAAACCATCTCCATCGCTCTAGGTTTGCTAGGACACTATTGTATTGATCTTGATAACTTTCGTTCAATGCATCAATTGTACCAAGACCAATAATAGCGTCGGTTTTCAATTTCTTCGCAGTTTGAAATTCTCTAACGCTCTCTTGTAATAGCGTATCTAGCACTTCAGATTGTGTAACTAAAGAGTCTTTTAAGTACCCTAACTCATTTAATCGTTTTCTAATATTGATTATCCGCTTATTACTTTTATTAGGCCTTATTTTTGATCCATGTTCAATTATTGTCCTTAAAGAATCACTATTTACTAATGCTTTAGATATAAGTAATTGTTTCGATAATTGGTTATAAATTTTATGCTGTGGTGTATATTTATTAAATGATTTAGAAAGTGTGTTGTTATTTATTGAGTTGCATAATATTGAATTGAATTCAAATACATTAGAATCTAATTTCCAATCGTCATATAGTTTTTTTGGGTTAATTTTTCCGTTTGCTAAATGGTAGGAATATGTTAAATAGGTATCAGTTAATAATAAATCAATTGCAGCATTGTTATTTGTGCTAAAAGGATCAGAACTTATTATGTCTTCAATTTTTGTTAGGTTGTAATCTGAAGGATTTAAACCTTGTTTTTCAGCCATTTTAATTGCTGTGTACAGTGTATTCCTGTTTTCAATAGTTTCCCAAGCAGCTTTTCCGTTACATAGCTCATAAAAAGCAAGAACTGAATCTTTATTTTTAAGATTGAATGATAATGAATCTTGTTTTAGTTTTAACAATACTTCATTTAGTGCATTACTAGAAACAGTAACATATAGCTGTTTTATAGTTGCACTGTCTGTGGGTTTTATCAAGGTTAAATCATGTTGTTTTTTACATGATAAAGCACTTAGTAATACACAAAAAAAGATGGTATAAAGTAATAGTTTTTTCAAAGGCTAGTATTTATATTTTTTAATTGCTTCTTTAATTTTTTCAATCCTATTTTCTGGGTCAGGGTGTGAGCTTTGAAATTCAGGAACTCTGTTTGGTCCAGCTGCATTTTTTAATATTTGCATAACTCCAATCATTGCTTCTGGGTTGTAACCAGCATCAATCATAAATTTAACACCTAATTCATCACTCTCTAATTCATCACCTCTACCGTTTTTAAGTAATGTGTTCTGTCCATAACCGCCAGCAACACTTCCCATGTCAAATACTGTTGCTCCAGTGGTTACTGTGCTCCAATATTCGGATTCTGTAATTCGTTCTGCTGAATGCTTCCCTAATACATGTCCAATTTCATGCCCTAAAACACCAGCTAGTTGGTCTTCACTTTCAAGTTTACTCAACAAAGCATACGTAATAAAACATTGTCCTCCTGGTAGGGCAAAGGCGTTAATTGTTTGATCATCTGCTAATAAATGGAATTCATATTTATAAGGAGTTTCTCTTGCTAAACTTGAGGTTACTAATTTATTCCCTACCATATCCACATAGGCTTGTAGGCGTTCATCGGGATATAAACCTCCATGCTGTTCTGTCATTTGTGGAGCATTCTGCAAACCAATAGCAATTTCCTGATCCGTAGTCATTGAAATAGCTTGTTTTTTTCCAGTATACGGGTTTATTTCTTGCCTATTACATCTTTGTATATATGCAAAAGCTATAATTGCTACACCTATTAATAATCTTATTTTTAACTTTCTTCCTCTCATGATTTGGTTTACGCCTGTATTAAACTTACGAAATTCTTAGTTGCTAATCAATTGTATTTAGGGGGTTTCTAATAGAAACACTTTAAAACGTATTAAAAATCCGTTGAAGATCTATTTAATGTTTTTAAACATTGTAAAGTGTTCACCTATATTTGGTATATCAAAAGGTTTGCCATAGGTGTTAAATCCAAACTTAGAATAAAAATTAGTAGCATTTTCTCTAGCATTACACCATAATAAGTCTGTATTCAGCTGTTTTAATTGTTGAATACTTTTTTCTAATAATACATTCCCTAACCTTTTCCCTTGAAATTGATGTAAAATGGCCATTCCACGTAATTGAAATTGATACTTCTCATTAAACTCTTGATGGGTATTTTTTATAAAAGTAGCTACCCCAATTAATTCTCCATAATAATATAAGCCTAAGTGAAAAGTTGAAGGTTTATTGTCTCCTTCAAAGTAGCAAGATTCAATTGATTTGCCTTGTCGTAGTACTTGATGCCTTATAGCTATTGTTTCGTCGGTGGTAATTTCTTTTACATTTACCAATTCGTTTTTAATATGATAGATGTTGGTAGGGTTATCTTCATGAATTACTTCTTTTAAAAAAGACAAACCTGATTTCTCGACTACTTTCATCGATCCAGAATTTCGTATATCTACATAAGCATAAACATCTTGAATACGTAATGCATTAAACGCATAGGAAAGTACGCCTTTTGTAGCTTCGGTAGCAAAACCTTTATTCCAGTGTTTTTCAAAAAAGCGATAACCAACATCAACATAATCTTGCTCGGGGTGATATTTTAAACCACACCAGCCTAAAAACTCCCCTTGTCTTTTACCGCAAACTGCCCATCGCCCCATATTATAGGTGTCATAATGGTTGTAGTTTTTTATAAAATCTTCAGCAGTTTTAATGTTCTTAAACGGAGCATCACCAGTATACTGTAGTACATTTGGATTGTTATTCATTTTAAATAATGCAGAAGCATCTTTTAACATGAATTTCCTTAGGTATAACCGTTCTGTTTCAATAATTCGTTCCATATGTAACAAACACTATTTTTTTCGACTAAATTTGAGAATCAAAAATAAACAATAGCAAATAAGCACATGAATATATCCATAAAAGTTTTATCAAAAGACCAAATGTTAGATATCATTCCATTAATGATAGAGTATACAAAAGGGAATACAGAAACTACAGTTTTGGAAGCACGTTTTGTAGAAATGGCAACTCAAAATTATGAATGTGCTGCGATGTATGATGGGGAAAAGATAATTGGTGTTGCAGGTATGTGGTTTATGACACGACATTATTCTGGGAAAAGTATGGAGCCTGATCATGTGTATATATCCAATGAGTATAGAAGAAAAGGTTTAGGTAAACGTTTTTTTGATTGGATGCATGCCTATGCAAAAGAGAAGGGATGCAACTCTAGTGAGTTAAATACTTATGTTCAAAACTACCCGTCGCATAAGTTTTATTACAATGAAGGTTATGAAATTTATGGATATCACTTTTATAAAACCTTATAGTAAATTTAAAGTGAGTTTTATAGCTTTGATATTTAAGGGGTTGTAAATTGATTGAATTTTTATTAAAAAAAGTTTGGTGGTAGTTAATAAAACTACCTATATTTGCCGAACGCTTGCGAGAGTAGCTCAGCTGGTAGAGCGTCAGCCTTCCAAGCTGAATGTCGCCAGTTCGAACCTGGTCTCTCGCTCAAATAGGGTAAAAGGATTTTCTGAAAAGAAGATCCTTTTTTTATGCTCATTAGGGAAACCTTATTTTGGGGATAAAACTCTTCTTTCTTCTTGAGTAAAACGTCAGTATCTTACGAATGTTTTTTTGTGTATTTAGCTAAAAGAGTTTGCGTTTGTTTATTAAGTTTCTTTTTAAAGAATTTAGTACCTCCTAAAAGTCTTCCTTTAAATCCTAGTGCTTGTGATGCCCATTTATGTAAATTGAAAACATCTACATGTTTACTTATTTTACCATCTTTAAATTCAAATGTAGCATCAATACTATTGTTTACTTTATTTCCAGTAGTTGAAAAAGTATAGGTTGTGTCCCAATGTGCACTGTTTTCGGTTACATTACTAAAATCTAAAGAAAAATCTTTAGCTCTTGAGCATATCATGCGCCACATGTTTTTAGCGTCATTACCTTTTAATGTTCCAAAACCTGGGTCAGTAAATTCAATATCATCATGGTAATAGGAAACCATTTTTTCAACATCCAATTGCTGAAAAGCACGATAAAAATTGCTGATAATTTCTGATTGATTCATATTTATTTCCCGTGAAAATGGGAATCGGTTTTTATATGATTAATTAAAATTTGAAAAATCATGTTTTGGTTTTACTTCATAAGGCTGTTTATTGTATTCAAATATTCTGGCATCTAGTTTACCTTCTAAAGTAATAGTGTCTCCATGAACATGTAACCAACTACCTTCTCTTAAACCAACAACTGGAACCGTATTGAATTTATGAAATTCTTTAATGCGTGTTTCTCTTGTTTCTCCTTTATGAGTTGAGGTCGGGTCAGGGTCTAAATAATGTGGATTTATATTGAAAGGTATATAACCCAAAGTTGAAAAACTAGGAGGATATACTATTGGCATATCATTAGTAGTATTCATGGTTAATCCACAAATATTACTTCCAGCACTTGTGCCTAAATATGGAGTTCCGTTAAGTACAGTTTCTTTTAGCGGAATCATAACTTTGCACTTGTATAGTTGACTTACTAATAGGAAAGTATTTCCGCCGCCAGTAAATATTCCTTGAGCGTTTTTTAAAGCTTCTGTGAAATCATCAAATTCATGCAAACCTTTTACATTAATATTGATTTTAGCAAAAGCCTTTTTTGCAATAGCTGTATACTCATCATGAGTTATTCCACCTGGTCTTGCAAAAGGAATGAATAGGATTTCTGAACAGTTTTTAAAGTGTTCAGTTAGTGTTGGTAATAAGTATTCCAAGTAACCACTACCGTGAATTGTTGAGGTACTTGCGATGATTAGTTTTTTCATTTTTTGTTAAGCTGAGTTTATAAGTAAGTGCTCCTTTGTAAAAATAGGGATTCTAATTCTTTAACAAAACTTTAAAATCAATTAAACTTTTATTTAACACATTATAATGTTCTTTTACAAGATGATAAATAAGCTATATTTTTTATTGTTTCTAATGCCGATAATTTCTTTTGGTCAATCAACACTTAGTGGTGAAATTACTAATGCTGATGAAGTAGAAGGAATTCATGTGTTTAATAAAAAATTTCATAAATATACAATTACAGATGCCAATGGTAAGTTTGAAATCCCAGTTAGAGTTAATGATACAATTGCTTTTAGTGGAATAAAATATGATTTAAAAACAGTTGTAATAACTGAAGAGTTAATTGATAATAACATGTTAAGTTTCGCCTTAAACACAAAAGTGAATGAGCTAGATGAGGTGTATTTAGGTTATAGATTAACAGGAGATTTGAGTATTGATATAAAATATATAGAAACGGAAGTTCCTATGGAAATTGCATTAACCAATAGTTTTAGAGGGTTAGGGAAATATAAGGGAACTCTTCCGTCCGATGGACAATCTGCAATTGGTAGCAATTCAGCCCCTGGCGGAGGTAATATTTTAGGTTTAGTAGGTATGTTGATACCGAAGAGTAACAAGGTTAAAATTCCAGAAATTATTCCTTTAGATTATTCTAGAGATGCATTAGTAATTTATTATGGAGGAGATTTTTTTACTGAACATTTAAAAATGCCAAAAACTGATGAGGAGCGCTTTATACATTTCACAGAACTGGATAGTATTATAGTAGTATCTTTGAAAAGAAGAAATAAATTTGAGTTATTGCATAGAATATTACAGCTCAGAGAACAATTTGAAACCGATCCTCATCTTCACGGAAAATAAATATGAAACAATTAGTATATATACTGTTCTTCGTTCCTATACTTTTTTTTGGACAAAAAACACTTTCTGGTAAAGTGATAAATTCTGGAGAGAAAGAATGGATTCATGTATTTAATAAAACATATAATAAATACACTATAACGGATCAAGATGGGGAGTTTAAAATATCTGCTCGCGTTAATGATACATTAGTGTTTAGTGCAGTACAGTTTCAGTTAAAGGAAGTTGTGATTTCCGAAGCAGTTATAAACGGCATGCTTTTGTCAGTATTGCTTAAGGAACAAGTAAATGAACTTGATGCGGTTTATATAAAACCAAATTTATCAGGTGATTTATTAAAAGATTCAAAGCGAATAAAAACAAAAAAAGTAATTACGGCTAAAACCCTTGGGTTACCAAACTCCCACGTGATTCCACCTACACAGGCAGAGCGAAAATTATATACTGCTACACACACTGGCGGAGGCATAATTCCCGTAGAAACTATAATTAACGCAATTTCAGGAAAAACTAAAAGATTAAAAAACCTTGTTAAGTTTGAAAGGAAATCTATTGTTGAAAATTCAGTTATTGAAGGTTTTAATCAAATAATGCTAGAGGATTTTAAAATACCAGAGGACAAGTTATTTGATTTCTTATATTACGCTTCTGATGATGAGTTATTTGCTCAAATTGTAAAGACAAAAAGTAATATTATAATATATGACTTTATAAAAGCTAAATCAAAAACATATCTTGCGTTGCAGAAAAAAAATAAGTGATGGCGTGGTATTTGTATTATGCTATAAAAAAAATAAATAATATGCGAGTATTTAAATTAAGTGTTGTTGTACTAATAGCTTTGGTTTCGTTAGCTAGTTTTATGAGTATTCATAAATATTATGTGAGTGTTACTGATATTGAGTATGCTAAAGAAACAAAATCATTACAAATAATATCACGATTGTTTGTTGATGATATTGAAAAGGTGTTACAAGGGCGATATGAT
>JAWUYQ010000043.1:0-12497 GCA_034110725.1 Flavobacteriaceae bacterium | reverse complement strand
AAGTAAAAAACCAATTGAATTAACTGAGGTTGGAAAAAAGATTGTTGCTCAAGCTAAAAACATTGTAAATGAATCGGATAGGATTACTGATATCATTGATCAAGAAAAAGGTTTTATTGGCGGAGAATATAGAGTTGGTATCATCCCTACGATAATGCCTACCTTATTACCTATGTTTTTAAAAACATTCATTCAAAAATACCCGAAAGTTCAACTAAAAATAAAAGAACTTACAACACAGGAAATCATAAAACAATTGAATGATGGGCAATTAGATGCCGCTTTAGCAGCTACACCATTGGATGATGAAAACTTAATTGAACGCCCTTTATATTATGAACCGTTTGTGGGATATATTCCTAAGAACCATAGGTTAAGTAATCATGAAAAAATTGACGTTACTGATTTATCATTAGATGATATTTTACTATTAGAAGATGGCCATTGCTTTAGAGATGGTATTATTAACTTATGTAGTGCTTCAAAAAATAATACACTTAAAAGGTTTCAATTAGAAAGCGGAAGCTTTGAAACACTTACTAAATTAGCTGATGAAGGATTAGGGATGACATTATTGCCTTATTTACATTCTAAACAGTTATTAAAATGTGATGTTATAAACCTAAAACATTTCAATGACCCAAAACCTGCTAGAGAAGTAAGCTTATTATACCACAAAAGTGAATTAAAAATTCAAATCACTAATGCTTTAAAAGAAACAATTGATTCCGTTATTAGAGGTGCCATTGCGTTTCATAATGTTAATATTATCAGTCCTAAAAAAAATCATATCTTGTAAACATAAATAAATCTACTATGACATTATTAAAACAAACATTTTGGGTATTACTTATGTGTGTCACATTTGCATCTTGTTCTTCTGATAAAGATGATACATCGGTAAGTGCACCATCAGACTTTTACTATCCAGGAGAAACCCCCATTCCTTTTTATACTCAAGGTAGTGTTTTACCTAATATTGATTGGGGTAATGAAACAGGAACCTACACATTAGATGTTAGTTATACTGGAGTGAGTTTAGATGAAACAACCGGGGCTTTATCATGGAATGAAGATTTACCTTTAGGAAATAATGTAGTTATGGTTACGGCAACAAATTCAGCAGGTTTTGCTACTACTACACCTAATTTACTACATCAATTTAGCGGTGTTTTTAACGGTGCGTATAACAATGATGCTAATCCTTCTACTACAACTACAGTAAGTATGGCTATTACTTTTAATATAGATGGTACAATGAATATTACCGATGATGGAACTACTACAAATGGGACATGGACAGTAGCCCCCACTAATGATATTAATACTTATAATTTGACAGCAACTTATGACACTTATGAATTGGTATTAGACTTAACCTACTCATCAACTGTAACACCATTTTTAGAAGGTTTTAAAAGAAATACTGGTAGTGCTACAAACATAGGTTTTGTTCGTTTAGATTACTAGTAATAGTATCGTTGAACAATTACAGGAAAATAAAAAAGGCAACCAAATGGTTGCCTTTTTTTGTTACTTATCTAAATAAATTAAACATTGATTTAATTCTGGTTTTTGCAGAGTCAGGCTTCCAATCCAAATCTTCAATTCTTCAATTTCGTAAGGCAATAACCTTTCAACTGCTTTTTGAAGTTCTCTACAAAAAAGATTAGCATCAAAACTTACTCTTTCAAGTATCGTTTTTGTGTAATCAAACATTGCTCTTGCCATGTATTTAAGTTGTATTAGGGTTTTTAACTATATAAATAAACGAATAAATATTATGAAAATTACAATATAACTGTTAAAGTTTCTTAAATATTAATAAGTTATAGTTTATGTTTATAAATAATTCACAATTTAATCAAGTTGCACTAATTAATTAAAAACCAGTTAATTATACTAGATTAAGTTCTAGTCACGTTTTAAAAACTATTTTTATTTTCAATCAATAATTTAAAGACAAACTAAGTATAAGTTGCCCCAAATTAATAGATTAAAAACGATTATCACCATCTAATAAATCTCCAATTCCGCCTAAAACACTTCCTTCTCCTTTACTTTTACCCGATCTAGGTATCGCAGCAATAACCCTAGAGGCTAATCTACTAAATGGTAAAGATTGTATATAAACAGTTCCCGGTCCTTGTAGAGTCGCAAAGAATAAGCCTTCTCCTCCGAATACTGTGTTTTTAATTCCTCCAACAAATTCAATATCATAATTAACCGTTTGAGAAAAACCTACCAAACAGCCAGTATCTACTTTTAAAGTTTCACCAGCAGCCAATACTTTTTTACATACAGATCCTCCAGCATGTACAAATGCCATACCATCTCCTTCTAGTTTTTGCATAATAAATCCTTCCCCTCCGAAAAAACCTCTTCCTAGTTTTTTAGAAAATTCAATCCCTATTGAAACCCCTTTTGCAGCACATAAAAAAGCATCTTTTTGACAGATAAACTTTCCTTCTTTTTCTGCTAAGTCAATTGGAATGATTGATCCCGGATAAGGAGAAGCAAAACTTACTTTACGTTTTTGTTGTGAAACATTTGAGAACACCGTCATAAATAAACTTTCTCCAGTTAATAAACGTTTACCTGCAGAAAATAATTTTCCCAATACACCTTCACTTTGATTAGAGCCATCGCCAAAGATGGTGCTCATTTCTAAACCATTTTCCATCATCATAAAGGATCCTGATTCTGCAACAACGCCTTCTTGAGGATCTAACTCAATTTCTACGTATTGCATTTCTTCACCATGTATTTCGTAATCTATTTCGTGTGCTTTCATTGATTTTTTTTTAATTGATTCAATATATAGGTAGTGATAATTCCTATTTTGTTACAGCACTATTTTAATTATTTCTTTTTCTTTAACTTCAATGTCCATTCAAAATTAAATGAAGAAACTTGAACTCCTTCTTCATTAGTACCAATAACATTCATCACAATTATTTGCCCCTCTCCAGATTCTATTACTTTTGCCATTACCGCATCTAGCTTAGCTCCGTCTTTACAAATAAATGTAATACGCCCTTTTGCTTTTTTAGTAAACTGAGCATTATTACTAGCAACTAACATGGATATATTTTTACCCGATTCCTGAATTTTTTGCATTACTAATGCTCCTGTAGCTAATTCGGCAGCCATACCTTGTACAGCCCAAAACATTGACCCAAACGGATTTTGATTAATCCACTTAAATTTCACACTTGTTGTACTTTCTATAGTATTTAACTTTTTCAAGCGAACACCACAGAAATATGCTGAAGGTAGCTTTGTAAGTAGGAATAAGTTAATTTTTTTTGGCGTTAACTTCATATTTATAAATTATTGATATTTTAAATATTATGATTAATTCGACAGTCAAAAAACTAACAAAACACTGATATACAATGTGTTTACCTTTCATTAGTCCTTATCTGATTATTCAAAGATACACAGATTTATTTCATTTCAATATGTTAATGTTATGTTAAATTTTAGTACTTTGTTTTGCATAGTACCTTCTTTTATCCATATATTTGCATAGAACAATACTATATCATCAATCATTATGCTAACTAAAAATAACAAAAACATTGCAAGCTTTATCCATATAGGCACATTTGCAAAATATTTTTTCCCTTTTGGAAATTTTATTGCACCATTGCTTATTTGGACAGTCAACAAAGATCGATCAGACTTTATTGACAAAAACGGAAAACAAGTGCTTAATTTTCAAATCAGTGTATTGCTATACTTCATCACTATGGTACTTATCTGTGTTCCGATAGCAATTAATTTCGGTTTCAGTATTGAACAGTTGGAAGAGGTAAAAGGTAATATTACTCCTTATGATTTAACAAATTTCTCAGGAAGTATCATCGCTTTTATCTTACTTGGTTTGCTAAGTATTGTACTACTCGTTATTGACTTATACGCAACCATAATGGGAGCTATAAAAGCGAGTGAAGGAGAGTTGTATAAGTATCCGTTAGCAATTCAATTTATTAAATAATCATCATCAATCAAAAAATGAACAATTTACACAACATTAAAAGATTAAATCTATGAAATTAGAAAACACAAAAGCTCAGATGAGAAAAGGTGTGTTGGAATATTGCATCTTATCTGTACTAGACGGTAGAGATGCGTATGTTGCAGAAATCTTAGGCACATTAAAAGACGCTAAAATGCTTGTAGTAGAAGGTACAATTTATCCTTTACTAACAAGGTTGAAGAATGCGGGGCTATTAAATTACAGATGGGAGGAATCTACATCTGGTCCGCCAAGAAAGTACTATGCTTTAACGGAAAACGGAAAAACATTTTTAACTGAATTAACTAAAACTTGGGAAAACTTACACCAAGCAGTAACAGTTGTAACTAGCAAAAAAAACACTAACGATGAATAAAACAGTAAATATAAATTTAGGAGGTATGATTTTTCATATTGATGAAAATGCATATCTAAAGCTGCAAAATTATTTAAATGCAGTTAGACGTTCTTTTGCAGGTGCTTCTGGAGAAGATGAAATAGTTTCTGATATAGAAAGTAGAATTGCAGAATTATTTTCTGAAAAATTACAACACGATAAACAAGTTGTAAGCAACAAGGAAATAGACGAAGTAATTGAAGTTATGGGACAACCAGAAGATTATATGGTTGACGAAGATATATTTGAGGAAGAACCTAGATCACATAAAAGCAGCTCTTCTACTATAAAGAAATTATATAGAGATGTTGACAGTAAATACATTGGAGGTGTTTCTGCAGGCTTAGGACACTACTTAGGTATAAATCCAATTTGGGTTAGGTTAATTTTTATTTTAACATTATCATTTGGTAGTTTATTAGTGTATATCATTTTATGGATATTATTACCTGAAGCTCACACCACTGCTGAAAAAATAGCTATGACTGGGGATCCTGTTAATATTTCAAACATTGAAAAAAAAATTAAAGAAGGATTTGATTCAGCTTCAGATACTGTGAAAAATGTAGATTATCAAAAGTATGGTAGTAAAGCACAAAGTGGAATATCTTCTTTTTTTGACGCTATAGGAACAGTTTTTATGACGTTATTTAAAGTGTTTGGAAAGTTCATTGGAGTAATTTTAATACTTGTCGGAACAGCTACAGTAATAGGTTCCTTAATAGGAATGTTTACGATGAGTTCTTTTGAATTTTTTAACGTATCTTTTATTGATCAATTAGACTTATATGATTACGCTCCAGTATGGCCAGTATGGATAGTTTCAGTTCTTGGTTTTTTTGCAGTAGCAATTCCATTCTTTTTCGTTGCTTATTTAGGATTGAAGATATTAGTATCAAACCTAAAATCTATTGGTAGTATCGCTAAATTTAGCTTATTAGGAGTTTGGTTATTATCTGTAATTACTTTAGCTGTATTTGGTTTAAAAACCGCAGTAAAACAAAAGGAAAACGATCATGTATTTATCAAAGAAGAACTTGCAGTAACAGCTCAGGATACTCTTAGAATAACCATGAATACAAATGAATTATATTCATCAAGCCTAAGAAGAAGTGATAATGAAAAGTTTGTGTATGACGAAAATAATACACAACATATTTTTTCTCAAGATGTACGTTTAATAGTTAAATCTACTAAAGACTCTATTGGATCTATCAGAATCAGAAAAGAAGCTAACGGCCATTCACATGATGCTGCAAGAACTAGAGCTAAAGACATTGATTATCAATATACTTTAGAAAACAATAGGCTATCATTAAATAATTATTTTTTAGCAAGTGCTGATCAAAAATACAACAGTCAGGAAGTAGAAGTTACATTATATATACCTGAAGGAACAGTTATTTATGCTGATGACAACACGTATTACTACCACAGAAATAACGACAGATATGGCGATATTCTTGAAAACGAAAATGAAGAACATTATTTGAGAGTTTTAGAAAATTCAACAGAATGTTTAGACTGTCCAGAAAGTAATAATGAAGATAAACATGGTAATGTTATCATCAATGAAAATGGTATTAACATCACTATTAATGAGAACGGAGAAAAAGGAAAAGTGATTATTGGTGAAAACGGAATTGACATTGACGTAAAAGAAACTGATGGGGACAGTTTTGAAATGAAAATAGATGAAAACGGAATAAAAATTAAAAGCAACGAATAATTCGTTGCTTAACTAAGCAAATTAATCAAAATGGCAACAATCGCAAAGTATTTAGTCGTACTGCTTATTAGCATATTATGTTTAAGCTGTAATTTTGGCCTTAACGCTTCTGGAGTAAAAGGTAATGAAAATGTAGTAACTGAAAGCAGGTTATCTGATGTAAGCTTTACTAAAATTGATGCTTCTGAAGGTTTAGATGTCTATTTAACTAAAAGTACCTCAACTGCTGTAAAAGTTCAAGCTGATGAAAATTTACAAGAATTAATTGAAACAGAAATTAAAGATGGTGTATTGCATATTCATACCAAAAAATCTGTTGGAAAAGCAAGTGCAAAAAAAGTTTTGGTAAACTTTATTAGTATAAATGAAATAAGTAGCTCTAGTGGGGCAGAAATTCACACAACGAACTTTATTCTTTCGGATAATATTATTGTAAAAGCAAGTAGCGGAAGTCATCAAAAGTTATCTATTAAAGCCTCTACCATAAATTGTAAAACTTCAAGTGGAGCAAATATTGAGTTAAATGGCAGATCAAAAAGTATTTCTGCAAATGCCTCTAGCGGAAGTGTTATAAACGCACATAGTTTAATTGCCGAAAACTGCACAACTAAATCATCTAGCGGTGCAAACATTAATGTAAACTGTAAGTCAGTAATCGAAGCAAAAGCTTCAAGTGGTTCACATACTTCTTATGCTGGAAATCCAACGTCAGTTTCAAAATCAAAGAGTTCTGCAGCAAGTATTTCAAAAAATTAAACAAAAAAATAATAAAATTAAGTCGCTTTATTAGCGGCTTTTTTTGTGTTTTTAATTTTCATTGCCACATAAAGACATTTTTATTTTTATATTGTCAGCACAAAGCAATATTGATATTATAAAGTTGGCAACCTTTTTGCTTTATCTATAATGAAGAACAATTAATAAACACTACCGATGAAGTTTAAAATTTTAGTTTTAACACTATTAATAGGAGCATTTAGTTTTGCTCAAAAAAAAGAAAAAATAAAAGGAAATAAATTTGTTAAAGTAAAGCAACATCAAATTGCTGATTTTAATGAATTAAACTTAAATGAAAATTTTGAGGTGTTTCTTTTAAAAGGAGAAACTCCGCAGATAGAAATTGAAGCTGACGAAAATTTACATGAAGTAATTCAATTTTTAGTTACTGAAAATGGAGTCCTTAGCTTAAAAACTTCGCATCAAATTACGTCTAAAAAAAAATTAAACATCCGTATTACAGTTACTAATAGTTTTAACTCAATTATAATTTATGATAAGGCAATTGTTAATTCATTAATCGATTTAGATATCGACAAAATGAACATCACTGCTAAAGACAATTCTAAAATATACTTAACCTTAAAAACAAATGATTTTAAGTTTACTGCAGAAAAACATGTAAAAACTGAATTAAATCTAACTACTAAAAAAGGGGAAATCCAATTAAGTGAGTCTACAGATTTAGAAGCGTTAATTAATGCCGAGGAACTTAAAATTGATTTGTATCAAAAAGCGAATGCGAAAATAGAAGGCGAAGTAACTAACTTAAACTTAAGAGTTGATAATGCTGCTAATTATAAAGGACAGAAGCTTTCAATAAACAACGCTACGGTTATTGCTGAAGGTAGTGCCGATTGTGATATTGAAGTTAAAGATACTTTAGTGCTTGAAGCTTCTGGTTCCTCTAAAATAAACATTTACAATACTCCAAAAATAGATTTGAAAAAATTTGAAGACTCTGCTTCCGTCTTTAAAAAATAATAAACCTTATACCAAGAAAAAAAGCCAAACGATATCGTTTGGCTTTTTTATTATATTTTTTTACTACCCGTTTTTAGCTGCTAAATAACGCTCAGCATCTAATGCGGCCATACATCCAGTACCTGCAGCAGTAATTGCTTGTCTATAAACATGATCAGCAGCGTCACCAGAAACAAATACTCCAGGAACATTTGTTCTTGTACTTCCTTTTTCATTTATTATATACCCAGTTTCATCTAAAGTAAGATAATCTTTAAAAATATCAGTGTTTGGTTTATGTCCAATAGCTACAAAGAATCCTGTGGCTTTAATATCGTGTTCTACTCCTGTGTCTCTATTTCTAACTTTTGCTCCAGTAACACCATAGTCGTCACCTAAAACTTCTACAGTTTCAGTTCTTAATAAGATATCAATATTTTCAGTTTTACCAACTCTCTCTGCCATAATTTTAGAAGCTCTAAAATCATTACGAACAAGCATTGTAACTTTTTTACATATTTTAGACAGGTAATGCGCTTCTTCACAAGCAGAATCTCCAGCTCCAACAATAATCACTTCTTGATTTTTATAAAAGAATCCATCACAAACAGCACATGCAGATACACCACCACCCATTTTTAAATACTTTTGCTCAGATGGTAATCCTAAATACTTGGCTGCTGCACCTGTAGATATAATTACAGTTTCACAGTGAATTTCCTTATCATCATTTATCCATACTTTATGTACATCTCCAGAAAAATCAACTTTAGTAATCCAACCAGATCTTACATCAGTTTCAAAACGTTCTGCTTGATTACGTAATTCAATCATCATAGCAGGTCCTGTAATTCCTTCTGGATAACCTGGGAAATTTTCTACTTCATTAGTCGTAGTTAATTGTCCTCCTGGTTGAGACCCTTCATACATTACGGGTTTCATATTTGCTCTAGCTGCATAAATTGCTGCAGTATATCCCGCAGGACCAGAACCTATAATTAGGCATTTTACTTTTTCTATTGTATCAGACATATCTAAATTCTTTAATTATAGTGGGGTTAAATCGAAAACAAAAATAAACCTTTAAATGATAACTTATTTATAATTGTAAATCAATATTTTTTATCAGACTATAAAGTCGTTTTATAAGTAGTCACATTACAAAATAAAAAAGTCTTCATTGTAAATTGATAATGAAGGCTTTTAATTAATTTCATCGGGATGGAAGGATTCAATCCTATTACCAACCAATATATAAATCGATGTTTTACTTCCTTATAATATTAAGAAACCTATTTTTTCTGTTTTCTGTTTTTTCTAAACAACCAAGGTTCAATTAATTTTTCTTGCGACCACATTCCTATTTTTCCTTTTCGAGCATCATCTTCTAAAAACGCATATTGTTTATCTTTAGAATACCTTTTATAATGTAGTGCATACCCATTTTTAACGAGTTCTTGATTTAATATTTCCTTATTAACAACTACCTCAGCTATTAACCTTCTATACCTATCAAATTTTCCTTTAGAAACAATTTTAACCCTTTTATCAAAACAAAATTCAGAAGTAAACTTTTTAGCTCTTTTGTTATATGGTTGTTTCCTTTCAGGGCAGTCAACATGTTCTAATCTAATTACAACTGTTTGCCTTCTATACAACACTTCAACAGTGTCACCATCTCTTACTTTTACAACTTTAGCTTTAAATACATCAGGAATTGTATTACTTACTTTACATGATGTTAAAAATAGAAATAACACTAATACATATTTAATCATTGAGCTTTTGATGTTTTAAAATTTACTTACTTGGAATAAATACTTTTATATATTATTAATCTTCCCATTTACATAAAGTCCTTTTCAGACCTTTAGCTTTCTCTAAAGTTATTTCTGAAACTCCAGCTTTACAAGCTGACAAACCCCTACAAGTTTTCGTTAAATGGTAGCGCTTACTCGATTTACTTTTACAGATAAAAACATTACTTGCTATTGGAGGAATGAATGAACAAAATATTGACACTACGATTACAAGAAGAAATGTTTTTTTCATTTTTATTTACTTTTTTAATGCCTTTAAAATCCTTTCTTCATTAATAACTACATCACGAAATAAAACATGAGGGAATTTTTTATATTTTGAAACTTTAAAAGCATCTGCAATATTAGACAAAGTTGATGCAGTTAGCAAAGAAAGGTTTAATTCTGTATCCATTTCACAATCAGTTATAAAATCATCACTAAACTCAGGTGCTATTAATAAAACTTTAGAGACTCTTAAATCATTATTTAAAGCTAATTTTTGATACGATTGTAATTGTCTTGATACCGAACTAAATTTATTATAACCGCTTTCTTTACTCGTTTTACATTCAACAATTATAGTATCATCATTTTCAAGATTCAGAAGAATATCCATTCTATCTTTTTTAGTGTTCAGAAGACTCTTTAGTTTTTCATCTACATTGAAACCTAACTTTGAAAAAATCACTTTAGTTAAATCTTCAAATTTCAGTCCGAGCTCACTTTCCTTAATTTGAATTCCATTTTCTTTTAATAAATTTAAATTTCGATATCCAACATTTTCATAATTCTCTAAGTATAAATTATCAGCATCTTTATAATGATCTAATATATTTAAAATATCATCTCCCCTTTGTTTAACACCATTAACTTTAATGAATAACCCTAAACTTTTTTTATCAATTAAATCTAAAACATCTCTTGGTTTAATATTATAATCTAATAAGAAGATAGCTGAAAGCACAAATTCATCTTGAAGCTCAAATTGAGCTTTAATTTGTTTATTTAGTGTAGGTAATGAAATATTTAATTCCGTTAACATTTTCTCAAAACCATCTAAAGAAATACCAATTTTATCTTCCTTTTCAATGTTTTCAAAATACTTAATTAAACTAACTATTTTATCTTCTAAAGTACTACCCCTTAAATTAGAAATACCAAGTCCTTTTTCACACAACTCATTAAGATCTTTTTTCTTATCTGTTAAAGTACTTCCTTCTTTATAAATATCTGTGTTAAGCATACTTGTAAAAGAAACTCCTTCTTTTATAATTTCTTCTACCTTTTCTACTTGATTAAGTTTTCTATTTATACCATGTCTTTTTGCTATTTGATTAATTATGGGCTCTCTTAATAATTTCAAAGTTCTTCGAAAAAATTTATCAGCTACTTCTTTTTCTCTTAGTTCTCTTAAAATTCGTACCATTTCATCAGGTATTAAAATAGTGTTTTCTTTTTTAGAATAAAAAAGTACTCCTAACGTTTTCAAATCATTAATAACATCTTGTATCTCAGATTTTTTAATTGGTAATATTAAATAATTAATCAATTTAATTTCTTCCTGAGATAACTCTAATTCTTTTGAAAGACTTAATAATATTGACAATTCATCATTTGTTATTTTAGCTTCTCTATTATTTGTTAAATCATTATTATAAGCTGTAAAAAGACATGATTTATAAATTTTATAATCTCTTTTTCTTTCTAGTGTTAACTCAGATTTTTCATTTTCTAAATCAGCGTGAAGTGTTTTAATTTTTTCTTTTAAATGTTTTAATTCATTTTCATACAATCTAGAAAACCAGTCCTGTTTAAGAATACAGTTTCCGTCTCTAATAATAATATCAATCAAAATATCTAGTTGAGAAGAGGTGTCTTGAAATTCGATTTTTATATATTCTAAAAATTCAGTTTTAGTTAAAGCAAATATTTTAGAGATGTTTTGACTATCTATTGATTTGAGCCCTTTATCAGAAGTGCTTAATATTTCATCAATTTGTTTTATATTCTTTGGATTCTTAGAAATAATATTGTCAATTATTTTTATAAATGAGTTTTTTTCTAATGACCCAAGCTTGTCTAATATTTTTTCTAATTTCATATTGAATATTGTTTTAATTACTTCTCTAATCTAAGCCCCTAAAACAACAACCCCTTACGGGTTTCCGTAAGGGGTTGTTGTTTTAGGAATAATACTTTTTTATTATGCTTTTTTAGCCGTCTTTTCAACTATAAAATCATAGAGTTCTTTAGTGCTTTTAACTGGTAAATATTCTGTTTTTATTAAAACATTTTTAGGAAAATTCACTTGTAATACACTACCTAAAAACTTAGCTTTAAACTTTATATTTTCAATATATTCTAATGGATAATTTGTAACATTTAATTTTGGACCAAAGCCCGTTGGAACACAAAAAAACAATCTGTTTGTAGTAGCTACTATGTACTCTGGCCAAATTGTAAATAGGCTCTGGTTTTGCTTTACTAGGTGTATAATTTCCTCGTCAAACTCTAAATGTTTCTGAACTAATACGTGTACTTTTAAGGAGTGTTTTTCTGTAGATGCTTGCTTCATATCTCTTTACAATAAAACAAAATTACACCCCTTTATTATAGGAGTATTACGGGAATCCGTAAGTATACTATATTAACCCTATATCTTTAGTTAAAGCAATTAAATGAATGGTATTATTTGCTTTAAAATAAACTTTTAATTTATTTATTCTTTTTTCTAGGGTACTTAAACTAAATGGGTTAATGTCTTTACTTTTAAAAAGTGTTGCAATTTGATCTTGACTAAATCCA
>JAWUYQ010000042.1:0-9829 GCA_034110725.1 Flavobacteriaceae bacterium | reverse complement strand
CTTCATTAGTAAATACGGGGTCTTTAAGTAACAATGAGACTATTGTAACGAACTCCCGACATTTTGAAGCATTATTTAAAGCCTTAGAAAGTATAACGGAAGTACAAAATGGTATTGACCTTGGTATTACTACCGATTTGTTTTCTATAGATATTCGGGAGTGTCTTCGTTATCTAGGAGATATCACTGGGGAATACGATATAGATAAAGATATTTTAGGACATATATTTGGTAATTTCTGTATCGGCAAATAGTTATACAAAACAAAACATAGTAAAACACTGTAAACCCTCTATTTTAGAGGGTTTTTTCATTTTCAGCTATTTTTTATTTTGTAGTTTTAATGCTTATTTTAGTAGTTTTTGCACCTATATTGTACCTCGTTATCATGGTAATTAATTGAAATATGTTATTTAAAGCACCTATTTTTTGCTTTCTCATATAACAGTTTTTAAACAGAATATTCCAACAACTATTGAAAACCAAATTTCATTTCCTTTAATTATTGCAAGTCCAAAAAAGGCAGCCATTACGAGTCCACAGAATCCAATTAACAAGTTTTTGATTGGTGGTCGATATTTAAATTCTTCAGTCATTATTTGTCATTACCTACAACATGTTTGTGTATGATTAGTGGCGTGTTTAAGTACACAATTTAACAAATAAAAACCGAATAGAAAATCCCTGAGAATATACGTAAGTATACGAGAACTAGCCATTAATTATACACGTTGTTGGTAGTAGTTTTTATTCATATTTTATTTGTTGTTGCATTTTTTCTATACTTTCTATAGTTGGTTTTACATCTTTATTTAAAGCTCTTTTATTTATCCAAAAGGTAAAAGCGTAAAATATAGCAAGACCTGTTAATGTTAATATTTTTAAATTAGAAGTAAGTGGTAATATGCTTTCAGCAAAACTATTAGTCCAATTGTAATCGATTGGATTTTCTAATCCTAAAATAAATATAAAATTCATAATAAAAGGTGGAATAGCATACCAATACAAAGCTGAATCTAATAAACTAGATTGTTGTAACATAATTACTTTCTGGCTATTAAGTTGTTCAGCTACTGACAATGAAAATTCAATTTTAGTATTCTGTATTTTTGATTTTCTAAATTTTAAAATAACAAATCCAAACCAAGCAATTGCCAAACCACAAGCTACTTTAGTAATAGGAAATGGGATTGCGAATAAAAAATATCCAAAAAGGAGTATTCCAATTACTGAGGCAGAAATCTCTCTAATATCTCTACTTCTTATCTTTTTCTGAATACTATTTATTTTAGTATTCAATTCTTCAGTCAGCTGTTTTGTTTCAATTGATATTTGCTCTGGTTGAGAAGAATTATTCCAAATATCTTTTAATTCTCCTTCTAACATTTTAGTTGATTTTTGGAGTTATACATTCAAATAATTTTTTTCTAATTCGTTTCATTTTCACTGCGATATGGTTTTCTGACAATCCTGTGATAGCTGCAATTTCTTTATACGACAAATCATCTAAATAAAGTACAATAAGAGAAGTGTCAGTTTCATTTAAACTCGAAATACATGCTTTTAAATATTTGAATTTTTCTTGCTCAAAAGTGTCAATTTCTTTTTCTATTGGTATAAAATGAATAGATTCAAACCTATCTGTCTTGCTATAATTTTTATCAAGTTTCATTTTTGAACGCAAGCAAATATTAATTGCTATTTTATAAACCCAAGTATCTACTAAAGAATTCCTTTTAAAAGAATCAAGAGATTTCCAAATTTGAAAAATAACTTCTTGAAAGAGGTCTTGAGGTTCTATTGGAGGAACAGCATAAATATTACAAATTCTGTATATTTTATACTTGTTCCTTTTAAGAATATCTTCAAAATGTTTATTCTCTTTCTGTTTGAGCATTCTGTTTTTTTAAATTGTTTTTTGAAGAGCTGATAAGCAAAAATTCTATAAAAAATCCACAGAGAAGTATAAGACTAATTTCTTTATAAGATTCACCCAATACTTGGTAGCAAATTAATAGTAAAATAGCCCAAACAATACTGCTGATTATTTGAATTCTTGTTAAAATTTGAATTAATTTCTTTGTGTTATTCATCTTCTTAAAATTTAAATTATTGTTATTTAGTGTCTCTATTATAGTTAGTGACAGGTTTTAATAAAATATGACAGAAAATAGTAATTCTTCTTTTTTTGGAGTTGAATTGTTATTTTTTTAATTCCATATGTAAAGTTGGGTAATGTTTTCCAGAAGAATCCAATTTTGAACGTCTAATGGTTTCAAATCCGTAATATTTGTAAAATCCTACTGCTTGTTCATTCTGCTCATTGACATCAACTTTGGTTATATCTAATTGGTTAATTGAATAATCTAATAATGTTTTCCCAATTCCTTTCCCTCTATATTCAGGATGAATAAATAGCATTTCCAAGTTTTGGTTAGCTATTCCAAGAAAACCAACTATTTTTTTATCATTATTCCTTATACATCTCAATTCCACTGCATCTAAATAAGTGTTTAAAATTAGAGGTTTAAAATATTCAATATCTTCTTCTTTTAGGAAGTGATGTGTTGCTCGAACTGAAGATTCCCAGAGTTCAACTACATTTTTGTATTCTTTTTTATCTATATAATCTATTTTATTTCTGATTTCCATTTAAATAGCGTTGCGGTCTCTCCAGTTTTTATGAAGCCATTTTTTTCTAGAACTTTAAAAGAAGCAGTATTGGTTTTGTCCGTTGAAGCAATTATCGATTTTACTTTTACCTGAGTTTTAGCCCATTCTATTATTACATGAACTACTTCTGTCATAAACCCTTTATTCTGAAATTCCTCATAAGTTCCGTACCCAATTTCAATTTCTCCATTTGCATTTGGTTCTCCAACAATACATAAATCTCCCACCATTTTATTCTCGGTTTTTGAAATCGCTGTCCAAAGTGTCGAATACAAATAGTTTTTACTTTTGTCAGCCACATTTGGAAGAATTGTGTGCTCAAGTGCTTCTTTTAATTCTGGAGCTATTGTTCTTGAGCTTTCATTTAGGTTTAATTCTTTCTCTAAAGAATTGTCACACTTTATATATTTAACTAACTGGCTATAAGTCAGTGGTTTTAAAATTAATCGTTCAGTTTCTAACATTCAAATTTTAGTTTTTGTTCTTTTAAAAGGATTATTAATCATTCGGTTCAATAAGATCTCTTAAGTGGTCAGCAACATTACTTCCTGCCATTCCGCCATAGTTACTTAATACAATTACATAGATGTCTTGCTCAGGATAGTATTCAAATCGACTCCCAACACCATAATCAACACCGTTATGTCCTACAGAAATTGCTTTACCATTTTGATTTGTCATAAAACCATAACCATAATGAATATGCGTTTGTGTTGATTCTGATGACATCTTGGTCGTGTGCTTTTTGAAAATGATTTCTTTAGTTTCTTTATTGATTATTTTATGCTGATTGATCGCTTTAAAGTAGCTATATAAATCTTTTACACTCGCATGTATTCCTCCAGCAGGCATAATAATATTACAAACCGCACTACCAATTGCTTCTCGTCTTTCTCCTAATTGAAATTCCATATCGGCATTGTTATGGCTATAGCCTTTTGCACTGTTTTTATGATTAGATAACTTGCTGTTATCAACAATAGAATGAGGCATCCCAGCAGGTTTAAATATGTTATCATTAATATATTCAGCGTACGATGTGCCAGTGATACGTTCAATAATAGCTCCTAGCAAAATATAGTTGTCATTTGAATAGTCAAACTTACCTAAAACTGAAAAGTTGGTCCGTCTGTCTTCATTCATATGATCGATATATTTTAACTGAATAGCTAATAACTCGCTAATACTTTTTGCTTTTAGTGTCTCATAATAAAACGGATCATAATCATCAAACTCTAATCCTGAAGTATGTGTCAATAAATCATGAATGGTTACTTGATCTGCTATATCTTTTGGATATTCTGGAATGAATTTACTTAAGTGGTCAGTAAATTTAAGTTTTCCCTCTTCAACCAATTGAGCTATTGCTACTGCCGTAAATGTTTTTGTAGTAGATCCAATTCCAAATGTCGTATTAATGTTGTTTTTTTTATTTTCTGCCTTATTGCAATATCCAGACGATTTCTCAAATAGAATTTCATTGCCTTTGGCAACTAAAACAGTTCCAGAAAAAAAATCTAACGCACTTAAGTTGTCAAGATATTCATTGAGATACTTAGTCATTTCTTTTATTGGCATTGCTTTGTAAGGAGGCAATGTTCCAACTGGACGCATAGCCTTAAAGACACCTCCATTAGCAATTTTAGTGCTGTCTTCATTTAGCATCAAAACTATTTTAGCCCAGTTTTTGGTATCTCTACCTTGAAACCATATTGCAGGTTGCCCTCGAAATTTTTCATCAGCAACTTTATAAGGATCCAATGTCCCATATTCTGTAAATATTTTTGTCCAATAAATAGCTCTACTTTTGGCGTTCTTTTCTGGATAGTATTTTTCGGTAAATGTAGAGATTGCTATAAAATCATTAGCATTGTATGCATCTAAAAAGGCTTTGAAAACAGGTGTTACTGCATGTTCTGGCCATTCGAAATTGTTGTTGTTTTGAGCTATACTAGATGTTGTTGTAAGTATAATGATAAGTAAAATTAATTTTTTCATATGAATAGATTTGTAATGTTCATGGCAAGATTAGGATGAATTTTAAGCACTACAAAATGAATGTGATTGATGCATGTTTAAATGTGTCGGAGGTCATTATTTTTGTGAAACCAGAGGCATTTCACAAAATCAGCTACTTTAAACACTAATTTGATTACATTGGTCACAAGTCTGTTTTTATGTCGTTTCAATTTCTTTACTTTGAAGAGCTTTTAATTAGTAAGTCATGAGAAAATATTTAGAAATAATCATTCATTTACTCATATGGGGAACAGGATACTTTATTATGTCAACTCTTTCTGGATCTGCCGGAAGTTTTAGGCAAGGAGAAGGGCCTTATTGGGCTGCGGTATTATTTGGGACTCTAATGAATATGGGGGTTTTTTACACTACTGCATTCTTTCTTGTTCCAGGGATGCTGCGCTTAAAAAAAAGAAAGACATTCATCATCTTATTAATTCTTGGATTTATAGGTGTTTGTTTATTAGAGAGCTATATTGATTATAGTTTTGTATCAAGCTTTTTCATTGAAAACGAAGCAACTTTTATAGTACATTTTTTTCAAAACTTTTTGGTTGGGTTTATTGTGTTATTAGCGTCGTTATCTTATGCTTTGTTTAATAACTGGGTAGAGAATGAAAAATTAAAACGCGTATTACTCGAAGAGAAACTATCTACAGAGATGGCATTCTTGAAATCTAAAATCAACCCTCATTTTTTATTTAATGTTTTAAATAGTTTTTATGCTAAAACCTTAAAACATAATGTCCCAGAATTGTCTGATGGATTATTGAAGTTAGCAGAATTAACGCGCTATATGGTGTATGAAACAAATGAAGACAAAGTGTTACTTGAAAGAGAAATACGTCATCTTAAAAATTTTATTGAAGTATACCAATTAAGGATTGCAGAAGAAGATGATGTAAACATAAGTTTTGACGTAATTGGAGATATTCAGACGGTTAAAATATGTCCGATGCTATTGATTCCTTTTGTAGAAAACGCGATAAAGCATGGTATTAATCCTCAAGAAAAATCTGAAATAAATATTCTAATAGAAATAAAGCAAAATAAGTTGTATTTTAAAGTGACCAATCCAATAGTAAAAGTTACTAATGGTATTGTAGATACCTCATCTGGTTTTGGATTAGGTAATTTAAAAACAAGATTGGCAATTCTGTATCCGAATACACATACTATAAAAACAACAACAGAAAAAGATGTTTTTATAGCGCAATTAAACTTACAACTCAATTAAGTGTTTTATGAATTATGTAATTATTGATGATGAACCAGCTGCTATTGAAGTGTTACAATTTCATTTAAAGAACATTCCTTTTCTAGCTTTTAAAGCTACTTTTAGAGATCCTTTAAAAGGAATTGAGTATTTGCAAGAACACGAAGTAGATGTGCTATTTTTAGATATTAATATGCCGCAGTTATCAGGAATAAACTTACCAAAGTATTTAAAAAATCCGCCACTCATTATTTTCACAACTGCGTATACTGAATATGCTATTGAGAGTTATCAGCTTAATGCCGTAGATTATTTGTTAAAGCCCATTGGATTTGACAGATTGTTGCAATCAGTAATGAGAGCAAAAGAAGTATTATATAAAAAGACAACTCCAAATACTACCAATTTACCGCTCATTCAAAATATGAATGAACAAACAGTTTTTATTAAGAGCGGACAAGAGTATCATCAAGTTGCAATTCAAAAAATTAAATACATAGAGAGTGATGGTAATTACGTAACGTTTGTTACAACTACACGATCAATTGTAGCACGGTATAAAATTTCTGAAGTTCTAGAAGTTCTTTCACAAGAGTATTTTGTAAGAATACATCGCTCTTATATTGTGGCATTAAAATTCATTGTAATCGTGAAAAAAAATTGTGTGGTTATAGGCGAGCGGGAAATTCCTTTAAGCAGTAATTATAGAGAACGCTTGTTATCTCTTATTGATGAATTAGGGAAGAATAAAAGCTAAACTTTTTGTATGCTGTTTTGACAGGTGAAATTAGAAATGAAAATAAAATCAACCTGTCTAAAGTCTTGCTAATAAACTCCTAAGCAATGGTTTGTAAAAGTGTTTTTTTCAATGGTTGCCAACGTTTAGCTATGAATAGTGCGGGGTAGAAAATCCGCGGATTTTCGTATCGGCACAAGCCATAAGCTTATCGGTTTTGTTTTTAGTTTGTTGTTTTATAAAGGCCAAACTAAAAGGTTTGGCGACTAAGTAAAGATAAAATTACTTCTCGGATTAAACACCGAAAACCTTATTATTTATAGGTGTTGTTGTGGTTAGTTTTTTAATATGTGTCACTTTTAATTTGGTAATAAATGGAAAAGGTATATTCTTTATTGAAATTATTAATTTCTATATGTTCTAAGAATGTAATAGAGATTTAAGTCTTTAATAACCTATTATATACAATTTTAGAATCTCTGTTAGGGGATTATTTATAATTAAGTTTACTCCATTACGTGTTTTTAATTATTCTTTTCCAGCTGTTCAATTTGTTTAAGCACTTTATCTGCTTCAGCTGTTTTGGCATCACTTAATTTTCTGTTGGAGGTGGACAATTTATGAGCTTCTTTTAATAATACTTTATATTTGTCGTTAAGCTTCTCGATTTCTGATTTCTTTTTAAATAATCCAAACATAATTTATTGTTTTTAGTTAAATAATCGAGTCAATATAACATTTCACGATTAGTTTTTGTTAATTAACCACAACGTTTAGCTATGAATAGTACGTGGCAGAAAATCCGCGGATTTTCGTGTCGGCACAAGCCATGAGCTTTTTAGTTTGTTTTTAGTTTGTCGTTTTATAAAAGCCAAATTAAAAGATTTGGCGACTATGTAAATATACACTTACGCCTCGGATTACATACCAAAACCGTATTATTTATAGGTGTTGTTGTGGTTTGTTTTTAATTTGGACTTGTTAGTTCTACAATTAGTGTTTGATACGTAAAAAGGCATCCATTGTTGACTGTCTTTTCTTATTAGGGTCAATTTACCTATAGCAATATAGTACTATGTATATAATTATAGCTGTTAAAAAGGCAACATTTCTTGTAATTAGATTTTTTTTAGCGCCACTTTTATAGTCAAGATAAAAAAGTCTGAGAAACAAAGGTATGACTATAAGAAAAGTTGCTAAATAAATATAACCTAAAATAGAGGGAGTATACACCGCCATCATATACTTAATAGGTGCAAACAAAATAAGATTATTTACTAATAAAAATATGTAAAATATTATATTTATTTTTTTATAGGTTGCATATTTTTTATTAAACTGAAATAATAACCAAATGGCTGATACTATTGATATTGGTAAAAATAATAAAACTGATGACCAATCGAGATAGTACCCCATCCAATTCTCTACTTTCCAACTAAAAGGGATTAAGTATATCGTTACAATAAAAAGTAAGCTTACTACGAAACTAATACTTGCTACTTTATTTATTTTTATCATATCTATCTAGAATAAAAGCCTAAATCAGAAATGGGTTTTTTACCCAATAAATTGATTTGTTTTTCAATACTTTGAGTTTTAATAAACTACAACGTTTAGCTATGAATAGTGCGGGGCAGAAAATCCGCGGATTTTCGTGTTGACACAAGCCATGAGCTTTTTATTTTGTTTTTATTTTGTCGATTTTAAAAAGCCAAATTAAAAGATTTGGCGATTATGTAAATATACATAAGCTTTCAATTTTAAGCGCTAAAACCCGAATTATTTATAGGTGTTGTTGTAAGTAGTTTTTTTTCTTAATGACATAATTACTAATTTTTATAAGGTGCAATAAAAAAGCCGCATCAATATGATACGGCTAAATTTATTTAGTTTTTAAAGTGTATTATTGCTTAATCACTTTAAATGTTGTGTTATTACCCAAGTCATTAGAAATTTGTACAAAGTAAATTCCACTAGATTGATTTAATTCAAATTGATGCGAGATCTCAGTAATATTGTTTCTTTTATAAACAACTTCTCCAATAACATTAAATACCTTTAAATCTATATTTTTTAAACCTTTAAAACCTATAGAAATCACTCCCTTACTTGGGTTTGGGTAAATAGAAATATTTTCTTTAAAGACATTTTCTGAAATACTTAATACTGGCATTGAAAAATCTAAGTCATCAATCATTAAAAGCGATATTGAGCCAGTAGGAGTACCTCCAGTAAAACGAATTTCATCAATATTCTCCCAAGCAGAAGAAAAAGTTAAAACCCCTCCATTAGCTGCTGGATTAGAATCTTTAACATACGTTACAGAGCCGCTTGCGTCACTTGTTGTAAAATCAATGTTATCAGTAATAATACTTCCCCCATCTCTATATCCAGTAACTGTAGCAGTAAATACATAACCATTTGCCGAAGGTTTAGCAGACATATCAGCTTCGATAGATACAATTTTGAATTCTGAACCATCAGAACTACCTAATCGATAATCAAATGTTCCAATATTAGGTCCGCTTATTGTACCAGCATTATCAATGTTATACAACATCCCTAAGTCGCCAGCTGTTGGTGTAATAATAAAATCCCCACTATCTGAAACTGAAGCCATTTGACTTATAGAATTAGGAGATATTTGTTGAAATCTAATTCCATTCGTAGTGTAATCTAAACCCCTTAAAGCTGGAGCTAATGCATCGAAATTCTCATCATTTACTTGAGCATAAAGAGAAGAGGATATAAAGATTAAAAGAAGAGCTAATCTGTTAATCTTAAAAGTGTGTTTTTTTCCCATATTATATATTAATTAGTTCCCTACAAAGGTATTAAAAGAAACTAATATTAAGATTAATAATTTTAGAGTATATATTACTTTTACACCACGTTTTTTAAAATGCAATTTGCCTAAAAAACTGTTACTTATTGTTCAGCGATTTTTTTAATAGCGGTGTAATACTCCTTTCGACTGAACTAAATAGAGAGTAGCATTTTTAGGAAGGATTTTTTTTGGGAAAATTAGGAGTAATTACTGCCAACGTTTAGCTATGAATAGTACGGGGCAGAAAATCCACGGATTTTCGTATCGACACGAGCCATAAGCTTCTCGGTTTTGTTTTTAGTTTGTTATTTTATTAAATGCCAAATTGAAAGGTTTGGCGAAAAAGTAAAGATAC
>JAWUYQ010000041.1:0-20153 GCA_034110725.1 Flavobacteriaceae bacterium | reverse complement strand
ACCGAGTCTGAGGAATAAGGCATCATGTAGATTCGCTCATTACCATTGGCGGTTTGAAATACCGTGGCCGAGTCCAGTAAAGAACTATCAAGACCTTCGAGATTCTCCAAAGGACAAATACCTAATATCACAATACAGCCTAGGTAGCGCAAAGGTGTAATATCCTCACCAATCAATAACCTCCGTACTGAACTATGAATACCATCGGCTCCAACCACAAGATCTGCCTTGGCGCTTTTCATTTTTCCATTAACTTTAAAACTCAGGTCAACACCGTCACTCTCAAGTTCCTTAAAATCTACTAACTGGTGTCCCCATTGCACTTTGTCATGTCCACCGAGTTGTTCAAGCAGCGCAAAGCGTAAAGACTGCCGTGCGATATGTATATTTGTTCGCCTCGGAGATGTTTTAGCACCCGTTTGTATCCATTTTCTCATTCCCCATTCACCAATTATTTCTCCTTCTGTGGTATGAACCACATGTCTTGTTGAGATCACTCCTTCTTCTAATGAGAAAATACCCAATCCCTCAATCGCTCTACTTGCTTGTTGCAAGGTGAGCCCATAGCCTTGAGATCTAACGTCAAATCCGCTATCACGCTCATAAATGGTAAAAGGAATTCCTCGGTGCAAACAAGCTACAGCCAAAGCGACTCCTCCTATCCCTCCGCCAATAATAGCAACGTGTGGGTAGTTTTCTTTATCCGCTATAGGATGACTAGCAGAATGAGTCAATCCTGATCCGGAACAGTTCAAACATGAATATAGGTGTCCCTTAGGACGAACTGGAGCCGCCCCTTCACCTTTCGTTTTTTTAAATTGATCTAATGCGATTTGGTAGCGGAGCCGTACTTTTTTGCGGAGCCTCCGACTTTTTTTGCCGTGTCCATGACATTCTTGACAAGTAGTCCAGCAAGCATCTTTATTTTTCACCTTTTTCAGTTCTTTTTTATTTAAGTTGATCTTGACTCTTCCCTATGAGGAGAAACTCAGTCAATACTTTTTGATTTTTTATAAAAGTCAATTTTCAAATAATGAACACCTCTAAATTAAATAAAATTTGGGAGAGTAAATTAAAAGATTTGGGGATACTGTAAAGATACGCATATGTGCTAAATCATGCACTAAACCCGAATTATTTATAGCTTTAGTTGTGCACTATTTTTTATTATCAAATATTTTGCTGATTCTTTTCATGACTGAAATTAAATACACAACGCATTATAGTAGAATATTCAACTAATTTAAAAATATAGTAGAACTTTCAACTAATGTTTATATATTCGCATTCGAATTTACGATTCACTAAAAAAATTATAATATTAAATTTACATCCAAGATGAAGAACTTAAACTATTTTTTTTCTATACTATTACTTAGTGTGACAATCAGCTATGCTCAAGTAGGAATTGGTACAACTACACCTAATACTTCATCAATGCTTGATATAGAGTCAACTAATTCTGGTTTATTAATACCTAGAATGACTCTTGCACAAAAAACAGCAATAGCAACTCCGGCTACCGGACTTTTAATTTATCAAACAAATGGTACAGCTGGTTTTTGGTATTATGATGGTACTATTTGGACAACATTTGGTGGCGCAGATAATGACTGGACTATTAATGGTACTGATATGTACAATGCCAATGGTGGGAATATTGGCGTTGGGAACACTGCTCCTTCCACACAATTTCATATAACCGGTACAACTGTATCAGGGAGTGGTGGAGGAATAACTACATTATATTCAAACGACTTCTCTTCAGGGGGTGTAAATAATACATTAAATGCAGGGAACGGATGTACAAACTCACCAAACATATGGCATGTTTATAATGCAGATACTGCGTTCGTACAATGTACTATATGTACTGACGAAAGAGCATATATCGTTTATAGTGGATCATGTGTTCAGGATCAAACTGCAACGGAAGGAACGTTTACTCCAACATCTACTTCAATTGACATTTCATTTAATTACGAATTCAATCATCATGGTTCATCAGATAGGTTTATAGTAACACTTTACAATGAAACAACTCCATTACCTGCAATACCTGCCCTAGTAGATATACTAGTTGATGCAAATGATGTAGCTTATACTGGAACACATACAGTTGTTGCAGGGAATACATATTCATTAAAATTTAGATATATAGGTGATGATGATCTTGGTGCCGCTTTTGACGATGTATTAGTAACTGAAACTCAAGTAGCCGTAGCAGGATCATATGTGTTTAGGTTAGAAGATGGGCAAGAACAAGTTGGTTATGTGTTAACAAGTGATGCTGATGGTAATGCAACTTGGCAATCAGGAGGTACAGGAAGTGCTCAAACTTTAAGTATTTTAGGTAATGATTTAACAATATCAGGAGGAAATACAGTAACCTTACCGTCTAGTGTAAGTGGTGTATATTCTTTTACAAATGGTCTAACAGAATTGAGCAGTACTGTAAAATTGGGCGGTACATTAATAGAAGACACAACTATTGATATGAGTAGTTATGACTTAACTTTTGATGGAAGTTCTACAGGATATATGGAAATACAAGGTAATAACAGACGAATAATGAGAACTAATGCTCCTGATGATTATATTAGTTTTGGAGGTGGATCAACCATTATCTTAGGGCAAGATGGAACAACATTTAGAGACACGGGAAATAATTCATTTACGATGGATTTTGTTGCAGGTTTTTATGCAGGTAATAGTGGAGGATCTGCAATTGAAATGGGTTCTATAGAATATATTGTTGATGGTCATTCAGAATTCTTTTTTAGCAATAGTGTTAGCCCATTTACTACTAATATATTAAATTTAGGTGCTGACGCTGCTATTAATACTAATGATAGATATTGGAACAATGTGTATGCAAATAACTTTGTTGCAGTTGGTGGAAGTAATATATATAGCAAAACAAGTAATAGGCCTAAAAACAAAATGAAAGGGTTATCAGAAATTATGAGATTAAACCCATTTGTATATAGAGAAAAATCAAAAAAAATAGGAAGTAGAATGTCAACTACGGAAGAGAACGATTTAGCTATTGGTTTTAATGCAACTGAATTATTAGCCGTAATTCCCGAAGCAGTTAAAACTTCAGATTGGTATACCATAAAAGAAGGAGATGATTTGGTTAAACAGCAAATTGAAAACCCTAACGGAATTATGTATAACCAAATTATACCAGTTACAGTTAAAGCAATTCAAGAACAGCAAGGACAAATAGAAGTTTTGAAAACTGCTGTTGAAGAATTAAAAGAACAGAATAAATTATTAATACAATTATTAGAAAGCAAATAGGGTATTAAAACTCGGGTGTTATAATATTAATATGGGTATTATTTTATAACAGTAAAGCCTCATGTATTTACATGGGGCTTTTATTTATTTCAGAAAAAAAGAGAGAATTTTGTTTATTCAATTATATTTAACCAAATAAAACACATTATTTAACATACAATCTTTTTGTATACTTTAGTAGTTGTATAAATTTTCATTAGAAGAACAAAAATGGATAAAGAAATTTTAAGAGAAATTGGACAAATTTACAGAGCTGTAAATTCATTTTGTGATTATGTAATGAAATCTATTAATTTAGAGAAAGGCCAATATCAGTTTTTAACTCGTATTAAAGAAAACCCAGGCATCAATCAAAAAAAATTATCTGCATTGCTTTTTGTAGATAAAACAACTACAGCAAAAGCTGTAAATAAATTAGTAGAGAAAGGATATATTGATAAAAAAATTGATCAATCAGACAAGCGTAATTTTAACTTATTCCTTACAAAGAAAGGTAAAAAAACATGTGTGTTTTTAGATAAAGAGGAAATTTTTTGTAATGAGGTTTTTCTTAAAAAATTATCAAAACAACAGAAAGAAATTCTTAAAGGACAATTATCGTCAATTAGTGATTGCACTTCATTAATTTATGCTGATTTAAAAGAAGATAAAAAAGAGTACTATATTGATTTAATAAATAAAGTGGAATTATAAAACATTCTAGGTACAGGATTATTCATTGAGACTAATTTCAAAATATTTTGCTTCTTCAATGGGGTTGAAATAGTAAGGTTCTATTTCATAAAAACCACTTTTTTCGTAAAGACCTACGGCAGGGAGCATTGAAGATAAAGTATCCAGTCGCATTTTATCATATCCCAATTCCTTTGCAACTGTGATAGATTTTTTCATCATCAGTTTTCCTATGCCAAGTCCTCTAGCTTCTTCCTTTAAATACATTCTTTTTAGTTCACAAATCGTGCTATCAAATGCTCTAATTCCAAAACAGCCTACTGGAGAATTTTCATCATTATATGCGATATAAATAACACCTTTTGGTCTTGAATATTTACTTTCAAGGTTCTCAATTTCTTCATTAAAATTTTGAAATCCCAAATCGATCCCAATCTGAGAAGCATATTCCTTGAATAATTTTATAGCAATTTCATAATCGCTGCTGGATTTTGCTTCGGTCAATTTAATTATGCAATCTTTCATTTCGTTAACGATTATATTGGTTTCATGGGTTTTTTAGTTATTTTGACACACTATTTCTTAAGATAGTAATTGCTCAAAAAAACCACCAATTTTAAGTTCTTTGTCAATAAAGTGAATTTCATAAATCCAAAACCGTTCCTCTCCATTTATATCTTTTTCGCTCATTAACAGATCATTATTGGGATGAATATAATTAATTTCTTCTTCACCCAAAATTTTCTCATGTGGAAAATTTCCAATTAAATGGCCACAATGGTTATTTCCGTATTCCCAACCATATTTTTTAGCTAACTCCTTAGTATAGTTATAAAAATCAGCTCCGGTTAATTGGTGTTTATTCTGGTCGTAATATTTTTTTCCTTCTTTCCAAGCAAGCTCTACATCCCGTTTAAGTTTTAATTTTATTGGATTGTTTCCAAGCACATAAGTCTTTCCTACATCTGCTTCCCAGTCTTCAAATACAGGGCCAAAATCAAAAAATACGATATCATCTTTTTGAATTGTTAAATCAGGTGGGTTTTCTTTGTAGGGGAGTAATGTGTTTTCACCTGAACGAACAATTCGTTTATGCCAAAACTTTTTAATTCCAAATAATTCAAATGCCAAATTAAAAACTTCAGTGTTTAATTGACGTTCAGTTTTTCCTGGGATAATAAGATTTCGATTTTCAATTTCTTTAAATAAGAATTCTGCTTTTTTCTCGGCTTCGATTAATTTAATTATAACTTGTGTCATATTTATAATGGTTTCTAACGTTTAATTATGAATTTTACGGGGCAGAAAATCTGCGGATTTTCGTGTCGACACAAGCCATAAGCTTTTTGTTTTGATTTTAATTTTGTCGTTTTAAAAAAGCCAAATTAAACGATTTGGCGAAAAAGTAAATATACACTTACGTCCTCAATTACATACCGAAAATCGTATTGTTTATTATATCTTTTTCTGATAATTTAATAATGAAGATAGATTCGAACTTTATGAATTGAATTATTAGTGTTACTTTTGATGCATTGAAATACTTCATCATTATACTTTAGTTTATGCCATACCAAGATGTATTTGTTCTTTTCTGGGAACAGGTAAAAGAAAGTGTCCAAGAAGGTCGATTTGCCAAGTTAACCATGGCAAAGACCATTGGTAAACCTAACTTGAGGAATATATTTGTTAGACCTGTCTATGCTGAAGATGGCTTTAAGGTTTTATTAAAATTGCGCTACAGATCCAGAGAGACCGAGGATAAAGAAGATGAACTTACGTTAGAAGAGGCTTTTGTTGTCTTGAAATCACATCTCAGAAATCCTTTTTCATCTGTTTTGATGTTTACCACAACAAAGGATGTTACTTTTAAAATAAATAAAAAAGGGGCAGGTAGTATTATCGAAAATTCACCGACATTTCATGACGTTACACAAGCTGAGAATGACTTAGGAAAGCTGGGCTCTAGTATTGGTTTGTAATATTACGAGTGTTATTTATACCGATTGTTCCTTTTAAAAATAATTTTATTTTCTCTTAAAGTTGAAAGATTTAAACAATAGCTTGAAAGAATCAATAATAACGATTTTTTGAACTCGAGTAAAAACATTTTTAAATTACTGACGGTTTTATTGAGTGTTTTAAGTCCCTGTTTTCATAAGTAGGTTTATAGCTAGCAAGAAATTATATGCGGTATTATGTGTAGTTTTTTAGTTAAGTTTTTTCATTCCAAATGGATGTTTTTTTTTTCATCCTCTAAAAGAGAAAAACTTAAATTTTTCCAAACAGTTCCTTAAATTCCTTTTTCAGTTTTCTAAAACTCATTTTTGTTTCTTTAGTTCTTTTTAACTACACACAACGTTTAGCTATAATTAGTCGGTTATATTTTGAGGAATTAGTTTCAAAGATGTTTTGTTTTTATTAATAACAATAAGGCACGACCATATAACCCAACAAGCATCTACTGCAAAAGTAATTTTCTGTATGAATGGTAGGTAATAGAATCCTATTTTAGTTTCAAAAATTATAAAAACGATTATACTCAATGAGAAACAGAGATATGCTATTTGTTTTAAGCCTTTATTTTTGAAATTTTGGAGTTCTATAAAGAATGGAACCATTGCAATTGTACCTAGAATTCCGGTAATTGTTACTGTTAAATCATGATACTCTGTACACATAAAAATGAATACAGTCATTGCTGCTATTCCGAAATAAGCAATCAATTTTGTGTTACGATTTTTTACAGGGAATATCTTTGGAAGTATGTAGAAGAAAGAAATCATGGTGAAACTCAGAATCAAATGTGAAATGATTGCCATGAATCGAGCGTTATTTATGATTCCGCTTTGAGTGATAGGGTCCATAGCATCACATAATAAGTTGTGATAAAAGCTATAACCATTCGCATTCGGTTGATTAATGGATCCACCCGGATATGCCGAGGCAGCAAATGTAAACACTATGATATATAGTCCCAAGCCGAATATCGGAAAATAAGGCAGGTATTTTGTGTCGAATTTGTTCATTTGTACTGACTTAGGTACAATGATACGAATATGATTTTTAAAAAAGTGAAAGTCATGTGTTGTTACTTAATATTTATCTGTCAACTAGAAATTATTCCCCTATTCTTTGCTTCATAATAAAATTTCTCTTGTGTAAATACGAATCAAGCTTTAACTCTCATTTTGATCAATTGTATTAAATTTATTCTGATTTAGGAATATTCACTTTCTAATAGATACTAATGTATATATAAAATATGAACCGATTAGATTTTTAGCAGGAAATCCGCACATGAGTTTAAGCATGCAATTTATAGGTTGTTATGTGGTGTTTTTTATTTTAAAAAAGGTATTTCAGGTAAATAGATGAATCTTTACTTTTATGGTGAGTGGAATATTCTGAGAATACTTAGTGTTGTGACAATCTTAACAGTGCATATTTGCTCTTGCTAATCAGTTTATGTAAATTTGCATGATGGTACAAATAAAAAATGAATTACAGATTTACACATTATTAATCTTCAACAATCTGGTTTTTTAGAAATTAGTCTGGCCAATTTATTCTTCTAGCTAATTAGTTTAAAGTTAAGTCTAACAGCTACTCATTTTTTACATTATTAAGCTTTAATACGAGGAGCTTTATTAAAAATAGAGAATTCTGTATTTTTAAAACTATAGTATTAACCTTCTCTAATTTAGCTTCATAGCTTTCTTTATGGCAATAAAATTCTAGTTCATCAATAATTATTAGTAGCTTAGAATAAGAAACTCCCGTTATAAAAATTAATTATCACTAAAAACAAAAAAAATGAAAATTATATATATAAAAAGGAAAACAATCAATGAAAAAAGATATAATGCCTCCATGGGTCAATTGACTACAAAAGTGACATATATTAAAAAATATTTATTGGGTTTACCACTTAAAACTCTCCATAAATATAGGGAAACTTATTATGGAGAAGTAAAAGACTGTAATGAGTCTTTATTATTCGTTTAGTAGATTTTTATAATGGTGAATTTTTCAAATCATAAGGCTATAGCAATAAAGCATTCGGTATTTACTTTACAAAAGTTTAAATTAAAAATGGAAAAAATAAATCAAATTTTAGAATCTGAAATCTTTACTTTTGGCACTTATACACTAAAAGTTTCTCAATTAGCCAGTATTTTAATCATCATAATAGTAACTAAAGCAATACTGTGGGTTATTAAGAAAGCTTTTTTTCGTAAAAATGAATTCAGTAAAATAGATGCGGGAAGTACCTATGCTTTATTAAAATTTATTAAATATGTAGTTTGGGTAATAGCCATTGTATCAGTGTTGGAATCAATGGGGGTTAAAGTCACGTTGTTATTAGCAGGTTCGGCTGCATTATTGGTAGGTATTGGTCTAGGATTACAGCAAACATTTAACGACGTAATTTCGGGGATTATCTTACTTTCAGAACGATCTATAGAAGTAGGAGATGTTTTGGAAATTGATTCCGATGTTGTAATAATTGAAAGCATAGGTTTAAGGACTTCTAAAGCAATGAACAGGGATGACATTTCTGTTATTATTCCAAATTCTTTGATAACTACAAGTAAGGTGATTAACTGGAGTCATCAATCGCACCAAACCCGTTTTAAAATCCATGTTGGTGTAGCTTATGGAAGTGATGTTGATCTTGTGATTAAAATTTTAGAAGAAAGTGCGTTTGAGCATTCCAAAATACACAACAAAGAATTAATTGAGGTTCGGTTGTTAAGATTTGGTGGTTCGTCATTAGATTTTCAGCTTTTATTCTATAGCGCAAATATTTTTAGAATCGGAAAAATGAAAAGTGATATTCGAAGAATGATCAATAAAAATTTTATTAAAAACAATATAGTAATCGCTTTTCCTCAAATGGATCTACATCTTAAGACCAATAGCAGTGGAATAAGCAAAAATCAATAGACTTAGTAGCTCTGTGAGTCAATTTTTTTATCTATCAGTGATGTTATTATTATTATTATTATTATTTCAAAAAATTTGCTTAAATTTCTACCCGTTTAGCTATAAATTTTCTGGACAGAAAATCCGCGGATTTTCGTATCGACACGAGCCATAAGCTTCTCGGTTTTGTTTTTAGTTTGTTGTTTTATAAATGCCAAATTGAAAGGTTTGGCGAAAAAGTAAAGATACACTTACGTCTGGGATTATACACAAAAACTCGTATTATTTATAGGTTTTGTTAGCAACTGGGTTTTATCTTTTTAATGAGAAATGTCCTTTAAAAACTGTTCCATTACTAAGATTAAATTTAAACCAATAGTCATTAGAAAACATGTTTTTTCCATTATAAGTTCCATCCCACCCCAAGCTGCTAGCGGACAATTTTTTTAGTAGTTTATCGTATCTATCAAATATAAATATTTTTGAATTAGGATATTTTTCTATTCCTTTAATCTGCCAATAATCATTGTAACCATCATTGTTTGGAGTAAAAAATTTTGGATAGTCAATTATAGTTACTGTTTCGGGATCTTCTCCACAGCCATCTTTATCTCTTACAAGTACAGTATAGCAACCGCCATGAATGTTAGGGAAATAATTATTGTCTTGATAATTGATGCCATCAATAGAGTATTCAAAGTTACCATCTCCAGAAGCTACTATTTCAATAAAATTATTTCCTAACTCGCCATAATTTACTTGTTGTATTTCTGGTAATTCTGAACGGATAAGATTAAACTCAAATGAATTTTCGCAAGCTATGCCATTTTGATTTTGTGTAACCGTTAAAATATAACTTCCTTCTTCTGCTATTTCTGCGTTGTATGTGTTTGAAATGATAGTTCCATCTTCAAAAGACCAATTATATGAATTAAACCCAACATCTATATTTAATGTGATAGAAGGTTCTAAATTACAAATGTGGTATGCTTCCTCTAAATTTATTTCAGGTAATTCAATTACTACTAAATCAAAAAATGTTTCTGAATAACAAATATGATTAGTAGCATCTTCGACTTTTACACTTATGGTTTGTGAAAAAGGTTCTGTGTTTTGAAATAGTAAAGGTAAAGGACTAGGAAGTGGGGTATTATTAGGATCATAATATTGTATGCTTAAACCTGTTTGATTTCCAATGAGTTGTTGTTCTATATTTGATGTGTCAAACTCGGCATATCCATTTCCTAGGTCGCATGCATATAAATTATCGGGTTGGTTTATACTTGGTTGCGATACCGTTTGTAATTGGAGAGTGGTTTCTGTATAACAGCTAGAACTATTATTTGTTACTCTTACAGTTATTACTTCACTAAAAGGATTTGAGTTTGTATAAGGATTTAGCAACGGACTATTCAGTTCATTTCCGTTTTGGTCAAAATAACTAATTGTCATTCCTGTTTGCCCATTCAAGGCTTGATTTTCTATATTAGAAGTATCAAAATATTCAGAAATACCATCGTTATTATCATCACAACCAAGTATAGTTTGTAATTGATTTACAACGGGGTTATCATTGACTATTAGGTTGATATTAGTTTCAGATGAACAATTGGTTGATGGGTTAGTTATTATAGCCTTTATATAATCTTGATTAGCAGTAAGATTTACAAAACTATTATAATTTGCCGTTGGAATTAAGTTATTATTACTATCAAACAGTTCTACAGTAAAGTTTGATTGTCCGTTTACTAAATCAATAGGTATATTACTTATATCAAAAGCTGTAAAACCATCTTCATCATTATCACATAGTAAAATATCATCTATGTCTAAATTAATTTCTGGTAAATCATTTACAATTAGATCAAAAGATGTTTCTGAATAACAAATAGGATTAGCAGTATCTTCAATTCTAATAATGATGCTTTGTGAAAAAGGTTCTGTGTTTTGAAATAGTAAAGGCAATGGACTTGGAAGTGTATTGTTATTAGCATCATAATATTGTATGCTTAAACCTGTTTGATTTCCAATGAGTTGTTGTTCTATATTTGATGTGTCAAACTCGGCATACCCATTTCCTTGGTCGCATGCATATATATTATCGGGTTGGTTTATATTTGGTTGCGTTGCAGTTTGTAATTGAAGAGTAGTTTCTGTATAACAGCTAGAATTATTGTCAGTTACTCTTACAGTTATTACTTCACTAAAAGGATTTGAGTTTGTATAAGGATTTAGCAACGGACTATTCAGTTCATTTCCGTTTTGGTCAAAATAACTAATTGTCATTCCTGTTTGCCCATTCAAGACTTGATTTTCTATATTAGAAGTATCAAAATATTCAGAAACACCATCGTTATTATCATCACAACCAAGTATAGTTTGTAATTGATTTACAACGGGGTTATCATTGACTATTAGGTTGATATTAGTTTCAGATGAACAATTGGTAGATGGGTTAGTTATTATAGCTTTTATAAAATCTTGATTATCAGTAATATTTACAAAATTATTATAACTTGTAGTTGGAATTGAATTGTTATTACTATCAAGCAATTCGACAGTTAAATTTGATTGTCCGTTTACTAAATCAATAGGTATATTACTTATATCAAAAGCTGCAAAACCATCTCCATCATTATCACAAGATATAATATCATTAGTTTGACTTGTATCTGGTAATGGGTTTGTGATAACATTAAAAGTTGTTTCATTAAAACAACATAGTCTATTACTATCTTTTATTCTTACTATTATTTCTTGTGAGTTTGCTTGAGTATTGGTAAGAGGATTTGGCAAAGGGCTTGGTAGTTCATTTCCATTTTGGTCAAAATAACTAACGATCATTCCTGTTTGCCCATTAAGAATTTGTGTTTCAATATTTGAGGTGTCAAAACTAGATGATATCCCTGAGCCAAAAGTATCTTCACATGCAAAAATATCATCAACAATAATTGGTTGACCACCTTCTTCAGTTACTGTTATAGTTTTTGTAATTATGTAGGTTTCATTTGCGTAGGTAGTAATTGTAGCTGTAACAGTATATGTTCCTTCACTTGAGTATATGTGAGAAGGATTCACTTGAGTTGAACTATTATTAGCACCAGATGTTGGGTCTCCAAAATCCCAATTTATATTTATTATTGCACTTGTAATTGTACTGGTTAAGTTAAAATTTTTGGTTAGCCCATAACAGTCATTTTCTTGATATATTCTAAAGGGAGCATTAATATTAGTGAAGTCCTCTATTGCTTTTATATAAAAGTTATAATCACTTCCTGGGTATGTTGAATTATTATAATTTAAATCGTCTGTATTAATGTAATCAGGTCCAGCAACACAATTTTTATAGTATGAAAAATCATTATCCTCTAAAGTTCCTGCAAGATGTATAAGACCAGAGCCCCAATTAGGAGACTCTTGCTTAACGCTTACTAATATTCTTTCAACATCTGCGGGTACAACGATTGGGTTTTCAAAAGCAATTGTTATAATATGAGCATCTTGCAAACCTTGACTCCAAATAGAAGGTAGATTAACGATTTGGCTTTGCCCGATAAGGTCGTTTTCATCAAATGAATTTGGGAAATTAGTATCAATCTTATAAATATAGAATCTTAACCTTGGACTACCTTCAGCGTAGGTTAGAGCTACTTCTCCATGTGTAATAGTAAATTCTTCAGTGTTATTAATACCGAAATCATTCAATTCAAATGCTCTTCCAAAATAAGCACCTCCTCCCGAACACGCATGATTTATTGTTTTGATAACATCATTACAGATATTATGTGTTAATGTAGTTTGAGAATTGGAATATAGACTACTAAATAATAAAAATAAAATTAGTAATTTAAAAGGGGAGTTTTTGTTCATGTTTTTTATTCTGCTTGTTGCTAACGTTTAGCTATGAATAGTACGGGGCAGAAAATCCGCGGATTTTCGTGTCGTCACGAGCCATAAGCTTCTCGGTTTTGTTTTTAGTTTGTTGTTTTTATAAAGGCCAAATTGAAAGGTTTGGCGAAAAAGTAAAGATACACTTACGCTTGAGATTTCACACCAAAACCCGTATTATTTATAGGTGTTGTTAACTACTTTTTTTAATAATAGATATAGCACTGTGTATTGTTTTGTAAAGATTTAAGTCCTTTATACAGTCTAGAAGAATTTCGGTTTTCTCCAATATTATATTTAATAGGGTAATACATGTTGACTATACAACCAGCTTGAAATACAAAGCCATCATTGTAAGTAAGTTCAACCCCATATTTATGAGTTAATAGTGATCTACAATTAATTCTTTTAAGCGTTTTGATTTGTGCATTAAACACTTCGGGGTTTATATTTAATTTTTTTAAAACTGGAATTAAATTAATGTCTGATGCTTCACCATTAAAGACTAATTCCCAGTCTATTAAAAACTTATTTTGGTCTAAATATTTTAAGTCACCATTAGGTTGTTTTAATAAGTGACTTACATTAAATGTGTCTATATTTATTCTCTTCGCTTTTTCATAACGTTCCCATATATCAGTTTCACGTGATCCCTCGGCATTACGTGTATCTAAATTTGTAATAGAGATGTATATTGAGTCGGTTTCATCAATCCCTAAGTGATAATAGTAATTAGAAGAGTTATTCTGCTTTAGAAGATTAAATTGTTTTGAATTTGAGTTGAAATTTGATATTGCTTTATTCTGAATCCATAAAATTCTTAGTTCATCCTTAGCCAGATAAACCATTAACAAAACAAAAAGAATTGCTACTATTCCAATAATCTTAAATATACTTTTTCTCAATTTTTAATTGTAGTTAACGTTTAGCTATGAATAGTTCGGGGCAGAAAATCCGCGGATTTTCGTGTCGAAACAAGCCATGAGTTTTTAGATTTTGTTTTTATTTTGTCGTTTTAAAAAAGCCAAATTAAAAGATTTGGCGTTGATTGTAAATATACCCAAACTTTAGATTTCACACACTAAAACCCGTATTATTTATAGGTGTTGTTGTAGGTAGTTTTTAAATACCGTCGAAAATTCCAGCTACAAACTCTCCAATGCCTTCTAAAACTCCTTCAAATATGTCTCCAAAATCCAACCAAGAGGCATCTATGTCAATATTTGGAATATCAAACCAATCTGTAGAAGTTGGTAATGATAATCCGCTCAACATTTCGGTCTTCATTTCTGCATAGTCACAAATTTCTCCAGTATTTTGGTGATGATGATCAAAGTCTGAATGTGATGAGAAAGTACACATTGCCCAGCAAGAAAAGTCTAGTCCATGATACCATTTACTTTCTTTATGTGCTTTTTCAATTTCTTCAGGTTTGTAATATTTTTTCTTTCCGTGTTCATCCACTAATATTTTTCCAATATCAGTTATATATTCTTTTTTATTAGTTGGAGCTGGAGCGCAAGAATTGGTCATTTATTTATTTTTTGAGTAATTACCTACAACGTTTAGCTATGAATAGTACGGGGCAGAAAATCCGCGGATTTTCGTATCGTCACGAGCCATAAGCTTCTCGGTTTTGTTTTTAGTTTGTTGTTTTATAAAGGCCAAATTGAAAGGTTTGGCGTTGATTGTAAATATACCCAAACTTTAGATTTTACACACTTAAACCCGTATTATTTATAGGTGTTGTTATGAGCTATTTTTAATATTTATTAGATTAGCTTACCAATCCAAATATTTATAAGTTAAAATTCTTTTTTCATTATTAATTAATGCATCAACATTTGTTTGTGTCTTCAAGTCGCTGAAATCAATAAATTCTAAACCTGACTTTGTTTCAATCCAACCACCTCGAAAAGGTGTTTTCAGTATTGAGTCTTCAATTGATTGATGCTGTGCTATTTCATCACCATATAATCCTTTACTTCGATCCTTTCCGTATCTTTTCAATTTATTATAATAAGGAGTTATTCTGATTTGCTGTTTAAGGCTGTCCATTCCTGTCTCGCTAAATTTAACAGTTAAATAAATTGTGTAGTCAGGTAAAAAAGGTTCACTTTGTTTGTACTTATAATCTGAAATTTCACAGTCAGAAGGTAATTTGACATTTAATGTTTTTTCAATTAGAGCTATGTTTTCTTTAGTGTAAGATTTAGGATAAACACTCCAAATAAATAACCCAAAAATCGTTAAGAATAAAATAACAGAGGAAACAAAGGAGCTTATTCCGCTAGACTTCCTTTTAAACCAAATCCTTCTTCCTATGAAAAAGAAAGCTATTAATCCAAAAAATATGATTCCATAATATATCATTTACTTGCGATATTGCTCATAACGTTTAGCTATGAATAGTACGGTGCAGAAAATCCGCGGATTTTCGTGTCGGTACAAGCCATAAGCTTTTTGTTTTGTTTTTAGTTTGTCGTTTTAAAAAGCCAAATTAAAAGATTTGGCGTTGATTGTAAATATACCCAAACTTTAGATTTCACACACCAAAATCCGTATTATTTATAGGTGTTGTTGTTATGCGTTTTTTATACTTTAGAGCATTTAAATATATATTCGTTGCTTGGGCTTACTTTAAATTTAATTAAATCACCAACATTAAATGTTTTATAATATTCAATTGGCTCAACAACTTTTATTCCATTAGATAAAATAATAGTTCTATTGAAGAAGTTTATTGACTTAATATTTGCTTTTCCTTCAATCTTTTTTCCTTTTTTTATGTCAGTCGTAAGATTAGTTATTCCTCGTTTAGCTAACAGAAATGCGATAATGCTCGGAATTAGGTATAGAGTGATTACGATAAGTAGACCTACAAAATATTTAAAAATGATACCTCCGTTATTTTTGTAGGCAATTAGTCCACCAATTAAAACCCCAATAAAAGTTGTTGTAAGAAAGCTTTTGAGTTTCTTTTTGCGATGAGATTTATATTTAAATAATTCATCTTCAAGTGTTTTTGTCTCTCTATTCGTTAAATTAACTTCTTTCACTAATATTAACAGTTTTTTTTAATGCATTACAACAATTATATAAACGTAATTACGTTTATATCTATTATATCGCTAAGTTATTAAATCTAGTGGACTTTTTACGATTTGTAAATATTTAGTGGCAACTTGGGTGTATATTTCTGTGGTTGTACTACTACTGTGTCCAAGTAGAGATTGTATATACCTTAAGTCAGTATTGTTTTCTAATAAGTGTGTAGCAAAACTATGTCGTAACATGTGTGGAGTTACTCTCTTTTTTATATTTGCTTTTTCTCCTGCTCTATTTACAATTTTCAAAACACTACTTGGTGAGTATTGAGAACCTTTAGGTCCTTCAAATAAATATGTTTTAGGTTTCCATTCCTTAAAATAAACTCTTAAATCTGTTAGTGTGGTTCCAGATAAAATGGTGTATCTATCTTTATTCCCTTTCGCATTTATTACGTGTATCAACATTCTATCAGAATCTATATCAGTCAGTTTTAAGTTTAATAATTCCGACCGGCGTAAACCTGCAGAGTAGAGGAGTGAGACAATACATTTGTGTTTAATATTATTTGTATTATTAATTAAAACAGTAATTTCTTCTACACTTAATACTTTTGGCAGTCTACTTTGTGGTCTTGGGCGTTCTATTTCGTAAAATCGATTAGGCATTCCTAATACAATTTCAAAGTAAAATTTAATACTATTTACTGCCTGATGTATATAAGAGTTTGATTTATTTTGATCGTTAAGCTCCTTTAAATACTGCCTTATTTCATTTTCTGTCAATTCATTTAGTGGAATATTATAAAACCTATTAATGAATTTCTCGAATAATGAAATATATGTTTTGGCTGTGTTGTAAGCATATCGTTTAAGTTCTAACTTTAATAAATAGGATTCTGGGCATGCTCTATAATTTTCATCTAATTTCCTATTTCTATAATAATCAATATTTAATTCTTGATTTCCCTTTTGAGGTTTGTCTGTGAAAAACAACCTTGTGTCCACCCAAGCTATACCTCTAAACGTGTCAAATATCTGGGTTAAATTTTCTTGATTATTTATGATATAAACCATATTATGTTCTTTGCTCCATTTAATTGAAGGTAAAGTTTTCATAAGTTTTTGAAGCAGCTTATTTGGTGGAAAAACCAATCCTATCATCTTTGTTTGATTAATTAAAAGATGTTTTAAACTAATATGTAATTCTAATTGCTTCATAATTAGTGTTAATATAAGTAAATGAAAAAGTATAATTAATATTATACGTATATTTATACGTAAAGTAATACGTTTAATAATAATTATACGACTATGGATCGATTGTGTTTATCTTGTAATAAAAAAGTAAAAGGAAGGATAGATAAATTATTTTGTTCGGCTTATTGCAAAACTTCATTTCATTACTTAAAAAATAAAGCTAAAAGCCGTACACGATTTCATGTAATTGATGAGCAGTTAAAAAGGAATAGAAGTGTTTTACAACATTTTCATAAATCGGGAAAAACTACACTTTTAAAATCGGAACTAATAGATAAGGGTTTTGATCCTAATTATTTTACTAATTATTGGAAAAATAGTAAGAACGATGTGTATTTGTTTTGTTATGAATACGGGTTTTTATCAATTAATGAATCAACTAAAAAGAAATACTTAATTATTGATTGGCAGGAATATATGGAGAGCTCATAAGTTTTTGATTAGCTAACATAGTTATGATAAGTATAAGAATGTGATTTACCCTCTACAATAAATTTTTGGAGATAATTTCTAATTTGTTTTTCAAACAATCATTTTAATTTTATAAATTGCGATGAAATTAGAAAACTAATACTGCATACGTTTTTGCATACGATTTAAATAAATAGTAACCTTTGAGCCCAGTAAAATGGTTTTAAAAACTCTAAACTCAGAGCTCATAACCCGAAGGTCACTGGTTCGAGTCCAGTTCCCGCTAATAAGCAAAAAGCATCATCTTAATAGATGATGCTTTTTTTATGTATGATAATTAGTAGTTTAAATTGTGCTAAATAAGTAAGTAATACTTATATAAACCCCTTTTCTTTTGCTAGCTTTACTAGTAGCTTATCGCTTCCATTTTCAATACTAAAGTTTTCCTTGAGCTTTCGTTTTCAACTCTCTATGTCTCCCTCTGATAAAGGAATTACTTTGGGTAGATCAATCATTTTTGTTCCAGTAGACAATTCATAAAGAATATCGCGGTCAATTTTGTCTACAAAAAAGGTTATGATTTATATGTGTTCTTAAAATATTCGTAACAGTTTTACTAAAGGAAGGAGTTCCTTCAAGAACAGTTTCTATTGCAGTAATTTATTGTGTCATTTGTTTGGTGATGGATTCGGGTAAACTTATCTCTTAGCTTTCTTTCATTTACAGGGGGGCATTTGGTCATTGTATTTAGGGCTTTCAAATTGAAAGCAAAGTTGAATATGAAATTACCGAAAGAGGAAATCCTGGAATTACTGGGGTTGTTATTACTATTTCACATGTTGGAGTTGAAAAAATTGTTATTGGTTATTTAACATTTCTAATAATAAATATTTCATTTTAAAAAGAAGTCTAAAGCCCAGAAGTGAAACTGAATATCTACAACGATAAAAAACTGCTGTTAGCAATTGTTCTAAACAATGTGGTTTTTGGTGCTAAACCCAAAACTTAAATCTTTTAATATAGTTTGCTAAAACTTTCAAGCGCCATAACACTTAAATTATAATTGTATAAATCAACTATATGTAAAATATCTTGGATATATTTGCAACCTATAAACGATTGAGTTAATTAATGAGTAACCCTTTCAGAAATGAGAGGGTTTTTTATATCTATTACTAAAACTTTAGGGTTATGAATGATGAAAATATTGTAAAAATTAATGAGGTGATAGCTCAATATTTTGAAGAGAATACTACTGTAGATTGGATCCCTGCAAAAAATATTATGCCTGAGTTAATTAAAGCAGGGATATTTAATAAGGATGAAAAGAAAGGATTGCCTATTCGAAAAGTTTTTAGAAAATTAGATAAGGAAGAAGCATTACAAAAAATGCCTTTAGTACATGCCGAACGAAGATCGGAAAATGTGTATTGGTATTTAGTTAGAGAAGGGAAGGAATATACGCCTGCTGAAGTAATAAGTCCGCTTACCAAAAAAGAAAAAGGAATTCTAAACGCAGAAAGCAGTGATGAGTTTTACTTGGTAGACTTATGTGATGAGTTGCTAAAACAAAAAGCGTCAAGAAAACATACGTTTGATACCTTGGTTGGTAGGTTACACAAAAAAGGTAAAACCAGAACGAAACTTCCGTTAGATGCTTATTACGAAGATTTAAAGTTAGTAATTGAGTTTTTTGAGAAAAAAGAGACTGAAGAAACTACCGATAGAGAAGCTCAAAGAAAGTTTTACGATCAACGTAAGAAAACCGCTCTTGAGAAAAAAGAAATACAATTGATTGATGTTAATTACGCATTATTTGAGTGTGGTGAAAATGACAGATTAGTTCGTGATAAAGCAAGCGACTGTAGAGTACTTAAGGATCTTTTAAAGGATTTTATATAACTAATAACAATAACTCAGGTTATTGAATAGGGAAATTGCCATAATGCCTTAAAAAGGTTTGTAGTATCTTTGCCTTAAATATTTTTGAATATATGGAGCATAAAGCAGGTTTTGTAAATATTATAGGTAATCCTAATGTTGGAAAATCTACCTTGATGAATGCATTTATTGGTGAAAAACTATCAATAATAACATCAAAGGCACAAACTACACGTCATCGTATTTTAGGGATTGTAAATGGTGATGATTTCCAGGTAGTACTTTCTGATACACCAGGAATTATCAAACCCGCTTATGAGTTGCAAGAGTCTATGATGGGTTTTGTAAAGTCAGCTTTTGAAGATGCCGATGTATTAATTTATATGGTTGAAATTGGAGAAAGAGCATTGAAAGATGAAGACTTTTTTAAAAAAATATCTAATTCAAAAATTCCAGTTTTATTATTGTTAAATAAAATTGACACTTCTAATCAAGAAATTTTAGAAGAACAAGTGCAATACTGGGCTGCCAAAGTTCCAACTGCGGAATTGTATCCAATATCAGCTTTAGAGAACTTTAATGTAACTGAAGTTTTTGAAAGAATAGTAGAATTATTACCTGTATCTCCTGCATATTATCCTAAAGATCAATTAACAGATAAGCCTGAGCGATTTTTTGTAAATGAATGTATTCGTGAAAAAATATTAATACATTATAAAAAAGAAATCCCTTATTCTGTTGAGGTAGAAACTGAAGAGT
>JAWUYQ010000040.1:0-25306 GCA_034110725.1 Flavobacteriaceae bacterium | reverse complement strand
AGCAATCGTAGTAGCAGATATACTTTTAAGTAATTTAAAAAATCCGAAAGAAGATTTTATCGACTTTATTCGAAGCATATCTAACAATACAACATTGGAATATTCTAATAGAATCGCTCAATCAGAAAAAGATGTAGGGTATAGAAATGTAGCCCTATGTAATTTCATTAAATCATTTGGACAAATTGAAAATGAGCCCTCTGATGTTCTTGATTTCTATTATGACTTATGCTCGTTGGAAATGAGTTGTAAAGAACTTTCGGAGTTATTTTTATTTTTAGCCAATAATGGTCTTGGATTACAGAACAACGAGTCAATATTGAGTGAAAGTCAATCTAAACGAATAAATGCTTTAATGCAGACATGTGGTTTTTATGACGAATCAGGAGAATTTGCCTTTAAGGTCGGGCTTCCAGGAAAAAGCGGTGTTGGAGGAGGTATTATAGCAATACATCCAGATCAATATGTGATTGCTGTTTGGAGTCCAAAGTTGAATAAGAAAGGGAATTCGCATAAAGGGATGAAGTTTTTGGAAGAATTTACAACAAGATCTGAATTATCTATATTTTAAAACTGCACACAACAATGTATATATCGCATTAAAACGCGCCATATACTAACCGTTATGGTGCAATCAGATAACTATTGATAAATAAAATTACTTCATACGTAGTTACTTCTGTGTTTTTTTTTATATCCAGAAGTGTAACACTTTAAAAGTGTAACAAAAGTGTAACAAAAAAGTGTAACTCCATAACACACTGGTTATTCTTTATTTACCCCTCATCTTTACACTTTTACACTTTTTTCCTATTTATAGTAAAATAAATAAATAAAATATTATATATAATATAGAGCTTACGCCTTTTTGTGTTGTTGCCTTCTGTTGCCTTCTGTTGCCTTCTGTTGCCTTCAGTTGGTTACTGTTGGTTACTGTTGGTAAACTACACTTTTTTCTATCATGTTACACGTTGATCTTTCGCTTTTACTTCTCTTAGGGGATTGGGGGCAACTATTGTATAAAGGCTAATCCTCTGATAAGATTAATATCCAATATGTAACAGATAAAAAGAAAAGATAAGGTCTAAAATTTACTGATTTTACACCTTATCCTTTCTAAATATTGTATTTGTGTATCTTTGCAATAAAAAGGGCTTAAAATAGTGTTAACTGCATTTTTATTAAATCATAAGATTGCTAAATATCTACAAAGCCAATGAATACGCTAAAATTACCGTTTTGGAACGTGTCAAAATCGTGTCAAAAGGTGCGTAAAACAAATGATTTATTAAAATTAACACACTGATTATCAGAGATAAAATAAGAATAAGAGGAAAGAATGAAATCCCTTCCTCTCTACAACATAAAACTAAAGCCTTACAAGTACTTGTAAGGCTTTAGTTTTTATTTAAAATATAACTACACCTAATTTTTGCTCTAAGTGTAATATCAACACCTCACCCATGTTTTTACATCGTTCAAAATCAGGGTTTTGATGAAATTCTGCTAGCTCTTTTTTTAACCTCGCCGTATGCAATGGTGTTGAAATCATATCTTTTCTCATTCTTCTTAACAAACTTCTAGTTCGCTGTTTAGAAGCTAAAAATCTTTTTTTCATTGCAGCACGTTCTTCCCTAGCATATTGATTTGCCATTTCCGTAGAAAGCATTTCTTGCGCATGACTCACTAACTCAATATTATCTTTAAAGTACTGAGGCAAATACAAATTTTTCTTACCCTCATAACTCTGTTGATCAAAATCAATAGAACGCATCCTATATTGCACATTATCAAAATCTTGAATAATTTCAATAATGAAATTATAAGCCCTAATATCGCCCAATAATCTTACAAAACAGCGCTCATTAAATTTAACAAATTCCTTAGCAAACCTTAATCTATTTTCAATTTTGACATCCTTATGCATTTCTATATACTCATCACAAGGTATGCCTACAATATGTTCAATAACAATTGTACTATTACTTACTAGAAAAGATACTTTATCTGGTGAAAATATTTCTTCCAATTCTAATCCATAAACCCTAGAAGCATCAGCTTTCTTTACGTAGAAGTAATCATGATTGTCATTAATTTCATTTCTAACTTTAATTCTGAATGGTTTTGAATTTCCAAATGAACAAAACTCTATCATTTCAATTTTCAAAAAAGGGATCTTATCTCCATCAGCAACTAATAATTCATAAATCTTAATGAGTTCCTCTTTTATTCTATCCATCTCATAACTATTATACAAAACCAAATACCATAATGTAGAAGCTCCACCGTCATCAGAAGTTGGAATTAAATCTTGATAGGAAGTTAAATCATCATAAGAAAGAGGCAATTCAGTATACCTAGAATAATGCTTTAAGTGCTCTTTTAATGGCGCTTTAATTTTAAAAGCTGGCTTTTTATACTGCTGTTCCTCGATATTCATATATAAAAGGTGATTTTTCCAACAAAGGTAGTCTTTTAAAGAGCAGCATATTGAGTTCAAGCACAACAGAACACCTGTTTTTATATTTGTCTTAGTACAAATAATTATTTTATCTTCACGCTCATTAAAAAATTAAACCATGACAGAACTCTTAACACTCGATAGTCTATTTACCTTATTAATGCTTGTTTTATTACAGGCCGTTTTAGGATTTGACAACCTACTATACATTTCCTTAGAATCAAAAAAAGCTCCAACTGACAAACAGAGTTTTGTACGTAAAATGGGGGTTGGCTTAGCTATTATTTTAAGAGTTATTTTGTTATTCGCGCTAATGTCATTAATTCAATATTTCCAAAGCCCTTTTGCAAGCCTACACGATAATAGCATTTTAGAGTTCGAGTTTAATATTCATAGTTTAATTGTACTTGGGGGTGGAGTCTTTATCATTTACACCGCAATAAAAGAGATATGGCACATGATGCTTTTAAAAGAGCACGAAGAAGCAGATAAAAAGAAAATGTCAGTCAACACAATTATTGTCTGGATCATAATCATGAACTTGGTATTCTCTTTTGATTCTATATTAAGTGCCATGGCCTTAACTAGTGACATGGAATACATAAATCAATTAATACTAATGACCATCGCTATTGTTATTGGAGGTGTTTTAATGATCATTATGGCCGATAAAGTATCAAATTTTTTACAAAAAAATAGAATGTACGAAGTTTTAGGACTATTTATATTACTTGTTGTTGGAATCATGCTACTCTCTGAGGGCGGCCACTTAGCGCATTTACACTTATTCGGAAATGCTATTACACCAATGAGTAAAACTACTTTTTACTTTATCATTATCGTGTTAATCATCATAGATTTAGTTCAAGGAAGATATCAGAAAAAATTATTATTAGAGAAGAATTTAATTGAGAAAAAATAACTAAAAATGATCAAGCCTTTTGCTTTTAAAGAATTTTCTGTTAATCAGGATAGATGCGCTATGAAAATTGGTACCGATGGTGTATTACTGGGTGCTTGGGCAACTATCGATCATAATCCATTTTCCGTCTTAGATATTGGTGCCGGAACAGGAATTTTATCCTTAATGCTTGCACAGAGAAGTCATGCAGAAACCATAGAAGCTATAGAAATTGATGACGCTGCTTTTGAACAAGCTGCAGGGAATTTTGAAGACTCACCATGGGGAGATAGACTATTTTGCTACCACGCCGGTTTTAATGAGTTTGTAGAAGAGATTGATGATAAATATGATTTGATTGTTTCAAACCCACCATTTTATTCCGAGAATTATAAAACCGACAATCCACAAAGAGATTTGGCACGATTCACTGACGCACTTCCTTTTGAACACTTATTACATGGTACTGCAAAATTATTAGACGATAACGGAAGAGCATCCTTTATCATACCTTTTTCTGAAGAAATAAACTTTATTTCTATAGCTGAAAAAATGAGTTTATACCCAAATAGAATAACAAGAGTTAGAGGAACAAATACCGCAGAAATAAAAAGAAGCTTATTAGAGTTTTCTTTCACTAAAACAACTATTGATTTATCTGAATTAATCATTGAAACAGGTAGACATCAATATACAGAAGAATATATTAACTTAACAAAAGATTTTTATTTAAAGATGTAACTTTTAGCAGTTTAAAAAATCACATTTCAAGTTGTTTTGTTACACTTCATTAGTTACATTTGTTTCTATTAAAACTTAAACTCACAAATGATTGCACTGATTAACTCAGCTTCTAATCATTAACAATATAAAAACCAGCACATGAAACCAGATTTATTTCAAGCTCCTGATTATTATCAAGTAGATGACTTATTAACAGAAGAGCACAAGTTAGTTAGAGATGCTGCCCGTGAATGGGTAAAGCGTGATGTATCACCAATCATAGAAGATTACGCTCAAAAGGCTGAATTCCCTAAACAAATCGTAAAAGGTTTAGCTGGTATTGGTGCTTTTGGACCATATATCCCTGAAGAATACGGTGGTGCTGGATTAGATCAGATTTCATATGGTTTAATCATGCAAGAAATTGAAAGAGGAGATTCTGGAGTTCGTTCAACAGCATCTGTTCAATCTTCTTTAGTAATGTATCCAATTTGGAAATATGGTAACGAAGAGCAACGTAACAAATATTTACCAAAATTAGCCTCTGGTGAGTGGTTAGGATGTTTCGGTTTAACAGAACCTGATCACGGATCAAACCCTGGAGGAATGGTTACCAACTTTAAAGATATGGGTGACCATTATCTTTTAAACGGAGCTAAAATGTGGATTTCTAACGCACCATTTGCACAAGTTGCAGTAGTATGGGCTAAAGATGAAACAGGACGTATCCATGGTTTAATTGTTGAGCGTGGTATGGAAGGATTCACTACTCCAGAAACACACAACAAATGGTCATTAAGGGCTTCAGCTACTGGAGAATTAATTTTTGACAATGTAAAATTTCCTAAAGAAAACTTATTACCAAACAAATCAGGATTAGGAGCACCATTAGGCTGTTTAGACTCTGCACGTTATGGTATTGCATGGGGAGTTATTGGAGCAGCAATGGACTGTTACGACACTGCTTTAAGATATTCAAAAGAACGCATCCAATTTGGGAAACCAATCGGGCAGTTCCAATTACAACAAAAGAAATTAGCTGAGATGATTACTGAAATCACCAAAGCACAATTAATAACATGGCGTTTAGGAGTATTACGTAACGAAGGAAAAGCTACTTCTGCTCAAATTTCAATGGCTAAACGTAATAATGTTGATATGGCAATAAACATTGCTCGTGAAGCACGTCAGATGCTTGGAGGGATGGGAATTAGTGGTGAATACTCTATCATGCGTCACTCTATGAACTTAGAGTCAGTTATCACATACGAGGGAACTCACGATATCCACTTACTAATTACAGGTATGGATGTTACTGGATTAAACGCTTTTAAATAGAACTTAAAGCTCATTTAATTATCTCACTCAAACGGAATTGATGTGAAATAAGCGATATTCTGCAATCCAATCTTATGAATAAATATTTAAAAAAGCTCTTCAATTTGAAGGGCTTTTTTAATACCTTTAACTCATCAATTTATATTAAATGTCATCAAACTTCAGACTTACAAGAGCATACCAACAAGCCAAAGTAATTGAATTCACTAAGGAAGATAAATTCATCTTGTTTAGTGATTGTCATAGAGGTGACAATAGTTTTGCTGATGACTTTGCAAACAACAGAAACATATATTCACACGCAATCAATCATTATTACGAAAATGGGTTTCAATATTGCGAACTAGGTGATGGTGATGAATTATGGGAGAACAGATCTTTTAAAACGATATTTAATGCACATAGAAACATCTATGAATTATTAAAAAAGTTTCATTCAGAAAACAGGATGCATCTAATTTGGGGAAACCATGATATGGTGTATAAAAATCCAAAATATGTAAAGAAGCATTTATCTACTTTTTTCAACCCCAAAACTGGTAATGAAGAAGATTTATTTCCGAATTTGAAATACCATGAAGGAATTATCCTAAGAGATATCGATAGCTGTAAAGAACTATTCTTAGCTCACGGACACCAAGCTGATTGGTGGAATTATACCTTCTGGAAATGGAGTAGGTTTTTTGTTCGTGTATTATGGAAACCATTGCAAATAATGGGGATATCCGATCCTACCAGTCCTGCAAAAAACTATAAAGAATTAATCAAAATTGAACGTAGAATAAAAAAATGGATCAGTAACAACAATAATTTACTCACCATAGTTGGTCACACACACAGACCTCGATTCCCCGAACCAGGAGAGATTCCTTTATTTAATGATGGAAGCTGTGTCCACCCTAGAAGCATTACTGGGATAGAAATTGAAAATAGCTCCTTATGTTTAATCAAATGGCACATTGATACCAAAAAAGACGGTACACTTCAAATAATTAAAACAATTTTAGAAGGACCCAAAAACATTTCTAACTACAATTCGTAATACTATTATGCACAAAAAAACCGAAGCTATTAGCTTCGGTTTTTTTTATATTATTTAGAATTGCTGGTTACAATTCTAATGCTTTTTTAATATCTCCACCCATTAATAATTCTACTGGGTTTTCTAACGCTTCTTTTATTGCCACTAAGAATCCAACAGATTCTTTACCATCAATAATTCTGTGATCATAAGACAATGCTAAATACATCATTGGTCTAACTACAACCTGACCATCAATAGCAACAGGACGCTCAATAATATTGTGCATTCCTAAAATACCAGATTGTGGTGGGTTAATAATTGGTGTAGATAACATAGATCCGAATACTCCTCCGTTAGAAATTGTAAACGTACCACCTGTCATTTCATCAACCGTAATTTTACCATCACGGGCTCTTAATGCTAATCTTTTTATCTCAGCCTCAACACCTCTAAATGTTAATGTTTCAGCATTACGCATTACAGGAACCATTAATCCTTTTGGCCCAGAAACTGCAATTGAGATATCACAGAAATCATAGGTAATCATTTCTTTACCATCAATCATAGAGTTAACATCAGGATACATCTCTAATGCTCTAGTAACCGCTTTTGTAAAGAATGACATAAATCCAAGTCCAACACCATGTTTAGTTTTAAACTCTTCTTTATATTGTTTTCTTAAGTCGAAAATAGGCTTCATATCAGCTTCGTTAAACGTAGTTAACATTGCTGTAGTATTTTTAGCTTCTACTAAACGCTCTGCTACTTTACGACGTAACATTGACATTTTTTTACGACCTGTACTTCTAGATCCACCTGTTGGAGTTCCCATAGAAGGAATAGCTTTAACAGCATCTTCTTTAGTTATTCTTCCATCACGACCAGTTCCAGAAACATCGCTAGTTGCAATCCCTTTTTCGTCTAGTATTTTTTTAGCTGCAGGAGCCGCAGTTCCTGTTGCATAGGTTTTATTTTCAGCTGGAGCTGCCTTTGGAGCTTCAACTTTCTTTTCTTCAGCTTTTGGAGCATCAGTTTTAGCCTCTCCACCAACAGGTGCTTCAGCTGAAGTATCAATTAAACAAACTACCTCACCTACGGCAACAGCATCGCCTTCTTCAGCTTTTAGAGTAATAACCCCACTAACCTCTGCTGGCAATTCTAAAGTTGCTTTGTCTGAATCTACTTCTGCTATGGCTTGATCTTTCTCAACATAATCTCCATCAGCAACTAACCATTCTGCAATTTCTACTTCTGTAATTGATTCCCCCGGTGAAGGAACTCTCATTTCTAAAATCATAATATATAATTTATAGTCTGTATTGTACTTAATTATTTCTTTGGTGCTTCAAAAACACTATCTATTACTTTCTTGTGTCTTGCTTTAGAACGTGTAGAACTACCTGCAGCAGGAGCACTATATGCTTTTCTAGAAGCTAAACGCAATTTAACTTGCTCAAAATTCATTAACATGTATCCCCAAGCTCCCATGTTTTTAGGCTCTTCTTGCGCCCAAACATAATCAGTCACATTCGGATAACTTGCTATAATGGCCTCTAATTTATCCTGTGGTAATGGGAACAATTGCTCTATACGAACTAAAGCCACATCTTCCCTTCCTAACTCCGTACGCTTTTCCATTAAATCATAATAGAATTTACCTGTACAGAACACTAATGAAGTTACTTTTTTCTTATCAACAGAAACATCATCTAAAACTTCTTGAAAACTTCCGTTAACTAAATCTTCTTTAGTAGAAACTGCTTCCGGCAAACGCAATAAACGTTTTGGAGTAAACACCACTAATGGCTTTCTGAAATTCCATTTCATTTGTCTTCTCAACAAGTGATAGAAATTTGCAGGGGTAGTACAATCTGCAATAATCATATTATGATTAGAACATAATTGTAAATAACGCTCCATACGCGCTGACGAATGCTCAGACCCTTGGAATTCATATCCATGAGGCAATAACATCACCAATCCGTTTTGTGTTTTCCACTTATCTTCTGCAGCAGAAATATATTGATCTAACATAATTTGAGCTCCGTTACTGAAATCTCCAAATTGTGCCTCCCAAATAGTTAATGTTTTCGGACTTGCCATAGCGTATCCATAATCAAAACCTACAACTCCATACTCAGAAAGTAATGAATTGTAAATGTCAAAATTCCCATCTAGACCAATTGTATTATGAAGATTAACTTCTTCATCACCATCTTCAGTTTTCACGATTGCATGACGGTGAGAAAACGTTCCTCTTTCAACATCTTGCCCAGAAATACGAATATTAAAACCTTCTTCCATTAAAGTACCATAAGCAAAAAGCTCACCCATACCCCAATCTAACTGGTTGTAATTCTTAAAATCTTTATCGAAGTAACGCTTATTTCTATCTCCTATAATGCGTTCTATCTTCTTGATGAATTTTTTATCAGAAGGTAATTTTGTAATTCCTTCAGCAATTTTATCCAACTTTTCAATAGGATAACTAGTATCAACTGGCGCAAGAATATCTTTCAGTTTCCCAATTTCATATCCTTCCCAGTCATCGGCCATTATTTTAGTAACAATAGTTTTTTCATGCTTTCTTGAAGCCTCTAAACCTATTTCTAAATCAGCCTTATATTCTTTTTCTAATTGCTTTACATATCCATTTTCAATAACACCTTCTGCTAATAACCTATCAGCATAAATATCTCTTTGATTAGCATGTTTAGCAATTGCTTTATATAATTTTGGTTGTGTAAAACGTGGCTCATCCCCTTCATTATGTCCGTATTTACGGAATCCTAATAAATCAATAAACACATCTCTACCAAACTTAGTTCTAAACTCTAACGCAAAAGCAAACGCATGACATACAGCCTCTACATCATCAGCATTTACGTGTAATACCGGCGACAATGTTACCTTACCTACATCAGTACAATACGTACTTGAACGTGCATCAAGGTAATTAGTAGTGAATCCTACTTGGTTGTTTACAACAATATGTATTGTTCCCCCAACTTTGTATCCGTCAAGCTGTGCCATTTGGATGGTTTCATATACAACTCCTTGCCCAGCAATTGCTGCGTCACCATGTATTAATATTGGTAAGATTTCTTTTTCATTACCCTTTAATTCATTATCTATTTTTGCACGACAAATCCCTTCAACAACTGTATTTACAGTTTCTAGATGTGATGGATTTGGTGCTAGATCCATACGAACTCTTTTTCCAGAATCTGTATCACGGAAAGACGTCCACCCCATGTGGTATTTTACGTCACCATCAAAAAGTTCATCCTCGTCATATTCCTTACTATCAAATTCAGAAAAGATATTTTCAGAAGATTTCCCAAAAATATTAGCCAATACATTTAAACGACCACGGTGTGCCATTCCAACTACAAACTGACTAACTCCATTCTCAGAAGCTTTTTCCATTAAGGAATTTAATCCTGGAATTAAAGTCTCATTTCCTTCGACAGAAAATCGTTTCTGACCTACATATTTTGAATGCATAAATGTTTCAAAAGAAACTGCTTCATTCAATTTTTTCAAAATATCTTTCTTTTCATTTGCAGAAAAGGTAGGATTATTATCATTTATATTTATCCAGTCTTGAATCCACTTGATTTCCTCTGGTTTTCTGATATACATGTATTCAACACCAATAGAATCACAATAAATAGCCTCTAGATGCTTAATTATCTCTGACAATTTAGACTTCCCTAAGTTCAGTATAGAACCGGCCTCAAAAGTTTCGTTTAAATCAGCTTTTGACAATCCGAAATTCTCTAATGCTAAGGTTGGCTGGTATTGCCTACGCTCACGAACAGGATTTGTTTTGGTAAACAAATGCCCACGTGTCCTGTATCCATCTATTAATCTTACTACCTGAAATTCTTTTAGTACATTTTCTGGAACTTCTACAATAGTAGCTTCACCATTTAACCCTGACTCTTCTGCGCCAAAATCATATCCTTGAAAAAATGCTCTCCAACTTGGCTCTACACCATCTGGATTTACTAAATATTGATCGTACAATTCAGCAAAGTATGCTGTATGTGCTGCGTTTAAAAAGGAATACTTATCCATTATGTTTCGCTTCTATCTTTTCCCACTAATGGGTTTAATCCGCTGAGACTAGCCTCAAACGAAAATATTATTGTTAATTCTCCCTAGCATACCTGCATGAAGGAACTTTATTATTTCCAACAATTCCTGACTTTACACTATTAAACCACACAAAAAAGTGATTTTTAGTTTTTTATAACAGTATAAAACTACTACAAGCTAAATCGCCCCAAAAATACAATTTTTCATAAAAACAACGGCTTCATTTTAATTTAATTTAATTGTATCTTTAATTTTTAATCAATATCATAGATTATATATGAATGATTCTATAAAATATTTCAGTTTCATATTATTCGGGGTGTTTTTTTCCATTATTGCGAATGCGCAGGAAACAGAAACTGATAAAATTCCTAAAGTAAAAAGTGAATTTTGGAGTAAAGTTCATTTTGGTGGGGCAATAGGGTTAAATTTCAGTAATAGCTATACAAATATTGCTATTTCTCCTAGTGGAGTATATCAATTTAACGAACAGTTTTCTGGCGGAATAGGCCTCAACGGAAATTACTCAAGTAAAAAAAACGACTTTAATGCAACAGTACTTGGTGGAAGTTTGATTGGGCTTTTTAAGCCAATTAGAGAAATACAATTATCTGCAGAATTTGAACATAACAATGTAAACTATAAGGACAAAATATTTAATTCAACTACTAATTATTGGACTCCCTCACTATTTTTAGGAGCTGGGTATGCAGTTGGTGATTTTGGAGCTATCGGAATGCGATATGATGTGTTATATAATGATAAGAAAAGTGTTTACGGAACCGCTATTATTCCTTTTATAAGAGTGTTTTTTTAATCTGTTTTTTTTTTATTACTTTAATGTTTTTATAGATACTATTCAGTATCTTTATGATAATCAATAAATTACTGTTTGTTTTAAAAATAACTGTGTTTGTTTTAAAACCTTTTTATTTTACACCTCAGAATAAAATACTATTTTATCTTAAATATGACGAAAATCATATTTACTCCCTACTAAAATCTTTAATTTTGTTTTTTTAACTAAATCAACATCTCATGAAAATTAAACTTTTCTTATTATTCTTATCAATAGCATTTACATTCTCATCATGTAAAAAGGATACAGAACAAACTACTGATGTCCCTTCAAAAAAAGCAGAAGTTACAACAGCTAGTCACCAAGGTCAGGCTAGTGTAAAAGCTGGTGAAGGAGAAGATCCAAATGTATTACAAGTAGCAATGTCATTACCAGATTTTAAAACACTGGTTGTTGCTGTAAAGGCAGCAAGTGTAGAGGACGCACTTGTAAATGCAGGACCATTAACAGTTTTTGCTCCAGTTAATGCAGCTTTTGACAAACTTCCCGAAGGAACTGTAGAAACTCTATTAAAAGCAGAGAACAAAGACAAACTCGGTTTTATTCTAAAAAACCATGTTGCACCTGCTAATTACCCACTAAAACAACTAAACAAAGAAGCTAAGAAAGGAAGAAAACTATACATGGCTTCTGGTAAATATTTAGAGGTAGAGAGAAAAGGAGATGACTTCTACGTAGGAGGAACTAAAATATTAAAAACAGTAAAAGTAAGTAACGGTTGGATTCATGTAATTGGCGATGTATTAGTCCCTTCAGACAACTAAACAACAACTTGAATAATTTATCACACCCATAATTAATTATAAAACAAAATAGAAATGAAATTAAAAATTTTCACATTACTTACACTAGCATTATTTGTACTATCAAGCTGTGGAGGCGATAAAAAGAAAGAAGTTGAAACAAACACTTCAGCAAGAAAAGAAAGAGTTGCCAAAAAAACAATTGAGAAAAAAGAACCTGTAAAAGCAGTTGAAGAAATTAAATCAGATTTAAGCGATAAAGGAATTGGTCCAATAAAAAGTATCACCTTAAGTGATCTAGACACTGCTTTAGCCGCAAAGGGTAAAGAAGTATTTAAAGCTAAATGTACGGCTTGTCATAAAAATAAAAAGAGATATATAGGACCCGCTATAAGTGGTGTAACATCAAGAAGATCTCCTGAATGGATCATGAATATGATTCTAAATCCAGAAGGGATGATTAAAGAGAACCCTACAGCAATGGCTTTGCTTAAAGAATATAGTGCGCCAATGGCTAATCAGAATTTAAACGAGGACGAAGCTCGTGCTATATTAGAATTTTTTAGAACTTTAAACTAACATCAAGATGAAACTATTTATTAAATCGGTATTAACCATTGCAGTAGCTTCCTTAGTAAGTTGTGGTGGACCATCAGAGAAAAAAGGAAGCACAAGTAAAGGTGCTCTTGCAGGAAGTGCTGCAGAAAAAGTATACGTTGCACCTGGAGAACATGATTCTCACTACGCATTTCTTTCTGGAGGTTTTAGCGGACAGTTATCTGTTTACGGTTTACCTTCAGGACGTTTATTTAGAGTTATACCAGTATTCTCTCAAGATCCAGAAAAAGGATATGGATACAATGAGGAAACAAAACCTATGTTAATGACTTCTCATGGTTTTGTACCATGGGGAGATGCACATCACCCAGATATTTCTCAATCAAGTGGAGAAGTAGATGGTAGATGGATATTTATTAATGAAAACAATACTCCAAGAATTGCTCGTATCAGTTTAGAGACGTTTGAGACTGAAGAAATTATTGAAATTCCTCATTCAGCAGGAAACCACTCATCTTCTTTTGTTACAGAAAATTCAGAATACGTTGTTGCAGGAACTCGTTTTGCGGTACCAATTCCACAGCGTGACATGCCAATTAGTGAGTATAAAGGAAACTTTAAAAGTTCATTATCGTTCTTAAAAATTGATCCTGAACACGGAAACATGAATATTGCCTTCCAAGTAAGACTTCCTGGATTTAATTTTGACTTATCACATCCTGGTAGAGGAAAATCTCACGGATGGTTTTTCTTTTCTACTTACAACACAGAAGAAGCAAATACTTTAATGGAGGTAAACTCATCTCAAAATGATAAAGATTTTATTGCAGCAATTAACTGGAAAAAAATTGAAGAATATGTTGCAAACGGTGGAGGAATAAAAGAACCTGCTAACTATGCTCATAACACATGGAATGATAATACGCATACAGCTACTACAGTAATGAAAAAAGAAGTGTTGGTAGTAAATCCGGAAGATGTACCTGGTGCTATATATTTCTTACCTACTCCAAAATCCCCTCATGGATGTGATGTCGATCCTACTGGAGAATACATTATTGGTAACGGTAAGTTAGCTGCTTCATTGACAGTACATTCATTTACTAAAATGCAGAAAGCTATTGAAGACAAAGCATTTGATGGTGATAGTTATGGGATTCCAATATTAAACTTTGAAGCAATTAATTACGGAACTTTAGAGCAACCAGGTTTAGGACCATTACATACAGAATTTGATACTAGAGGAAACGGATATACAACTTTCTTTATCTCTTCTGAGGTGGTGAAATGGAATATAAAAGATTTAAAAGTTATTGACAGACATCCAGTGTACTACTCTGTAGGTCACTTAATGATTCCTGGAGGAAACTCTAAAACCCCAGATGACAAGTATTTAGTTGCATTAAATAAAATTACAAAAGACCGTTATTTACCAACTGGACCTGAAGTTTGTCAATCAGCTCAGTTATTTGATATATCTGGAGATAAAATGGAGCTGTTATTGGATTTTCCAACAATTGGAGAACCTCACTACGCAGCAGGTATTGCAGCTGAAAAAATAGCAAGCAAGTCTCAGAAAATATTTAGATTAGAAGAAAATACACACCCATATGCTGTTAAAACCGAAGCAGAGACTAAGGTTGTTAGAGAAGGAAATGAAGTTCACATATACATGTCAATGATTCGTTCTCACTTTTCTCCTGATAATATTGAAGGTGTAAGAGTTGGTGACAAAGTATACTTCCACGTTACAAACTTAGAACAAGATTATGATGTACCACATGGTATTGCAATGATTGGAGCAAATACTTCGGAATTATTAATTATGCCTGGTAGAACTGAAACATTTATTTGGGAACCTAAGCAAGTTGGTGTTTGGCCATTTTATTGTACGGATTTCTGTTCTGCATTACATCAAGAAATGCAAGGATATGTTCGTGTTTCTGCTAAGGGAGCAAATACTCCTTTGAAATTTACTATAGATGAAGAAGTGCCTGGTGAAGATGGTTTTTAGAATAATTAATAATTAAATACCGAAACGGGCAGTTAGTAATTCTGCCCGTTTTTTATTTCTAATTTCTTTTAAAAAGACCATTTTAAAGTGATAAAAGTCACAATCTTACGCCTTGTTAATTCGTAAATTTACATTATAACACATATACTATAATTACTATGAAAAAATCTAAAATTTTAATGATAATTGGATCATTTCTGTTACTTGGATTATTTGTTTTTCCTTTATGGAATATAACCTTAGAAGCACCACAATACCCAATACCTTTAGGAATGGATATTCATATTGATAAATTTGTAGGAGCAAATGATGAGTTTGATATAAAAAATATCAACTTAATGAATCATTATGTTGGTATGAAATATATTCCAGAGGAAATTCCTGAATTTAAAATTTTTCCAATAGTAATTGGGCTTATGGCTTTATTAGGCATTGTAATTGGATTCATAGGGAAGTATAAATTGTTTTTTGCATGGTTTATTTTAATGACAGTACTAGGGGTTGCTGGGATGTATGATTTTTATTTATGGGAACATGATTATGGACATGATTTAGACCCTAATGCAATCATGAAATTTACAAACCCAGATGGTTCTGTAATGGGCTTCCAACCACCATTATGGGGTTCTAAAAAAATATTGAATTTTGTAGCTCACTCATACCCAAGAGCTGGCGCTGTATTTATGTTTACCGGAATGTTTTTAACATTTATTTCTTTCTTCGTGGGGAAAAAAGAAGTTCAAAAATAAATCATATTAGATAGTTACTTTGTTTATTTTTACTAAAATTCAATATGATGAAAACATCAATTTATTTCTTTTCTGTTCTTTTACTTTTACTAACAGCATGTAGTGTTGAACCAAAAAAAATTGACTATGGTAAAGATCATTGTCATTTTTGTAACATGACAGTAGTAGATCAAACTCATGCTTCAGAGTATGTTACTAAAAAAGGGAAGGCCTATGTTTTTGATGCGATTGAATGTATGGTAAATGAATTAATTGAAATGAAAAACGAAGGCTCTACCTCTTTTGTTTTAGTGGCTAATTATCAAACACCAGGCGAACTGATTGATGCAAATACAGCTACCTTTTTAATTAGTAAAGAAATTAAAAGCCCTATGGGAGCTTATCTTTCTGCATTTAGCTCTACAGAAAAAGCTTCTGAAATGCTAAAAAAACATGGTGGTGATATCTATACATGGGAGCAGTTAAAAACTAAATTTTCAAAGTAATATGCGTTTTCTATTATATATAGTTATTCTCATAAGTTTTTGTACAAACGCATCTTCAATTGATGTATGCAATTCTTGTGAAGTAAAATCAATTAAGGAAGCCGTTTTTTTAGCAAAAAATGGAGATACCATACTTGTTAAAAAAGGGATTTATAAAGAATCTTCAATTATTTTAATCAACAAAGAACTTCATTTAATAGGCGAAGGGAACCCTATAGTTGATGGAGATCATAAAGAGACTATTTTTAAAATACAATCAGATAATTTTTCTATTGAAGGGTTTACAATTATTAATGTAGGTCAGAGTTATACAAAAGATTATGCAGCAATATTAGTTTCTAGGAGCAAGTATTTTACTATTAAAAACAATACTCTAAAAGATGTGTTTTTCGGAATATTAATTGAAAAATCACATTACGGAATTATTGAAAACAATATTATTAATAGTGATGCAGTTACGGAAGCAAATTCCGGAAATGGAATACATCTTTGGCATAGTTCTCACATGAAGATAAACAACAACAAAGTGAGTGGTTTGAGAGATGGTATTTATTTTGAATTTGTAAAAAACAGTACTGTAACCAATAATATAAGTAAAGAAAATGTTCGCTATGGCTTACATTTTATGTTCTCTAATCATAATGAATATCACCATAACGATTTTAATAACAATGGCGCTGGAGTTGCAGTAATGTTTTCAAAGTATATCAGAATGCATCACAATACATTTCGCTATAATTGGGGTACTGCTTCTTACGGCTTACTGCTTAAAGAAATTTACGATGCACAAATTGAAAATAATTATTTTGAACAAAACACAATAGGAATTAATGTTGATGGGTGCACAAGAATTGACTATACAAACAATCATTTTGTTAGAAATGGATGGGCGGTAAAATTTAATGGTGGATGTTATAAAAATATTTTTGAGTTTAATAATTTCATGCATAATGCCTTTGATTTATCCTATAATAGTAAGCTAAACAACAATAGATTTAAAGCGAATTATTGGAGTGAGTATACTGGATATGATCTTGATAAAGATGGGATAGGAGATGTTCCACACAGGCCAGTAAAACTATTTTCCTATATAGTCAGTAAAACTCCAGAATCATTAGTGTTATTAAGAAGCTTGTTTGTTGATGTTATTAATTTTTCTGAAAAAGTATCCCCTGTTTTTACGCCGGATAATTTGGTAGACATTAAACCTATAATGAAAAAAATAGATGATAGAAATTAAAGATTTACATAAAAAATTTGGCAAGCTAACCGTTTTAGACGGCTTGGATTTGGAAATAACCAAAGGAGGTGTTTTTGCCATCCTTGGACCAAATGGCTCAGGTAAAACCACTTTGATAAAGTGTTTGTTAGGTATGGTAATTCCTAACAAAGGAGCTATTTCATATAACAATGAAAATGTTTTAAAAAAATGGGAATACAGAAACAACCTTAATTACTTGCCACAGATAGCTAACTTCCCAGCTAATTTATCAGTAATTGAGCTGATAAAAATGGTTAAGAATTTGAGACCAAAAGAGTCAAATGAGCAAGAACTGATAGAATTATTTGGCTTAAACTCCTTTCTAAATAAAAAATTAGGAAATTTATCTGGAGGAACTAAGCAAAAAGTAAATTTGGTACTTACTTTTATGTTTGATAGTGATTTAATAATTCTGGATGAGCCAACAACTGGTTTAGATCCTATTGCACTTATTCATTTAAAGGAGTTAATTCAAAAAGAAAAAGCCAAAGGAAAAACTATTCTTATAACTACACACATTATGAGCTTTGTAGATGAAATGGCAGATGAAATTGTCTTTTTATTAGACGGGAAAATTTATTTTAAAGGTAGTATAGAAGCATTAAAAATACAGACTAATAATACGAACCTAGAACACGCCATAGCTCACTTAATTTCTAAACAATATGCTTAAGATATTAAAATATAGTTTTTTTGATTTAATGAGAAGTAGGTGGAGTTATGTATACTTTATGTTCTACTTAATTTTAGGGTTTTTATTATTATTCCTAAACAATGACATTGATAAAGCCATTATAACACTAATGAACATTATTATTGTCCTTACCCCATTAATTGCAACTATTTTTGGAGTAATGTATTACTATAATTCCAGGGAGTTTACCGAATTATTATTGGCACAACCTATAAAGAGAAGCACCATATTTATGGGGCAATACTTAGGTATTGCAATTTCATTAACACTAAGTTTAGCTTTAGGGCTAGGAATACCTTTTTTATTATACGGCCTTTCGGTATCAGCCGCTATTTTTGATTTTACACTTTTACTTATCGTAGGTGCGTTTTTAAATTTCATTTTTGTTGCTCTGGCCTATAATATTGCTTTATCAACAGAGAATAAAATAAAAGGATTTGGTTATGCTATACTTATGTGGTTGTTTTTGGCAGTAATCTACGATGGGGCATTTTTAGTATCATTAATGTATTTTAACGACTATCCTTTAGATAACTTTTCATTAATTGCCACCATGTTTAATCCTATTGATTTATCAAGAATTTTAATTTTATTAAAACTAGATATCTCTGCTTTATTAGGATATACTGGGGCAGTTTTTCAACAATTTTTCGGCACAAGCATTGGGATAATATCCTCATTAGGTGTCTTATCAATTTGGGTAATACTTCCTGTATTAATTATCGTAAGAAAATCAAATAAAAAAGATTTTTAAGAAGTTTTTGTATAAAACAATCTTCAAGTGGTTTTAAAGCTATTTGAAGGTTCTTTTTTAAGAAGAGTATTTTCTCCTAAACCACACTTTTTTCCATTCTCTTTTTAAAATTAAAAAAGAAATAGAAGCTATATATGTTTCTTGGTTTTCTTTAGGTAAACCTACTACATTATCTTCTGATAAATCAATCCTATATAACAGGTTTAAAAAAGAATCAAATTCATTATTTACTAATTCTGCTACAATTACAGTTAATTTCTGTTTTAACAATTCAGGGGTACAATCAACATCAATTTCATACTCCAAATTAGCTAACATGAAATCTTTATTCAATTGACGAATTAAAGCTACATATAACTCTTGATCAATAGCATTAACTAGTAGCTCACTTATTTGTGTGTTTTGAATACTCAAGCTTAAATTGTTCTGTACATTAAACTTTCTCCAAAGTCTTTTAGTACTTGTTTTTTGTCATCTGATACAGAAATTGAATCTAAAACCTGTAAGGCTTGTTCTGTATAATTTTTAATTGCTTTTTTTGTTAATTCAGAAGCACCACTTCTATCAAAAACTTCTTTTGCAAATACAATTTTAGCAATATTATTAACGCCATTTTTATTAGCGTACATCGCTATTAATTTCTCATTATCACTAGCATTCCCGTTTTCAATTGCCTTAAGATACAAGAACGTTTTTTTGTTTTCAATAATATCTCCCCCAACTTGCTTTCCGAACGTTTCAGGATTACCAAAAGCATCTAAATAATCATCTTGCAACTGAAAAGCGACACCTAATAATCTACCAAAGTCATAAATTTTTTGCGTATCATCTTCTGATGCATTTGCAACCAACGCACCCATTTTCATAGCAGCACCGACTAATACCGCTGTTTTATATTCAATCATTTTTAAATATTCAGCTTCTGTTACATCATTTCGCACTTCAAAATCAACATCATATTGCTGCCCTTCGCAAACCTCTAAGGCAGTTTTACTAAATATCTGAGCTAAACCTCTAAACGTATTGTTATCATAACTTTCAAAAAGCTGATAGGCTTGAATCAACATTGCATCACCAGAAAGTATCCCCGTGTTTAAATTCCATTTTTCATGTACTGTCTCCTCACCTCTTCTTAATGGAGCATCATCCATAATATCATCATGTACTAAAGAAAAGTTATGAAAAACCTCAACAGCCAATGCTGCATTTAATGCCACTTTATGATCTTCACCAAAAATCTCAGCAGTCATTAAAGTTAAAACTGGTCGCAAGCGTTTCCCTCCCAACTTTAGGATATACGAAATTGGCTCGTATAAACTCGCTGGATCTTTAATTTGTATTTTCTCTTGCAAGTAAGAAGTGAAAACATCTCTATAAGAATCAATTGATAGCATGAAATCTGAATTTTAAGCAAAAATACATTAATAAGCCTAATCCTAAAACAATAACATCTGTAAAAAAAATAGGCTTTATAATAATTAGAAGTTAAAATTCGTAAATGTTAAAATTTAATAAAACTTTGGAAACTTTTAATGTTCCTAAAGTTTCTTGTTTTATATTTGCGTTTGAATAAATACATTGTATGAGAGAGAAAATATTAGATACCGCAGGAAACATGTTCTTAAACTACGGTTTTAAGAGTGTTACAATGGATGATATAGCGAATGAAATTGGAATTTCAAAAAAAACAATTTATAAGTACTTTCAGAATAAAGTAGAGCTAGTTGATGCAAGTACTGATGTTGTACAAAAAACTATAGATACAGCCATAAAAGAAATAATTGTATTAGAGTTGAATGCAATTGAGGAAAATTTTGCAATTAAGAAGGTTTTCCAAAATATGTTTAAGAAAGCTAAAACATCACCAATGTTTCAGTTAAAAAAATATTACCCCGAGACATTTTCTAAATTAATGGAACATGAAATTTGTACCTTTAGTGAATGTGTAATGAGTAATCTAGAAAAAGGGATTAGTGAAAAACTATATAGAGATAACATTGACAAGGAAACAACTATGAAATTTTATTTTTTACTAATTTTTGGCTCTCATGAAAGTGATACTTTTAGTAAAAAAACAGGCGACCTCATTAAAACCGAGATTCAAATATTAGAATACCACACTAGAGCAATAGCTACTCTGTACGGAATTAGCGTATTAGAGCAAGAATTAATTAACTACAAGAACAAATAACCATGGCAAATAAACTACTATTTTTATTTAGTCTTCTGTTATCATTACAAATAACAGCTCAAGAAGAAACACTTAATCTATCATTACAAGAAGCAATAGATTATGCAATTAAAAATAATACTTCAGCTAAAAATGCAGAGTTAGATGTTGACGCTGCTGTAAAACAAAAATGGGAAACTACAGCTATAGGATTACCCCAAGTTAGTGCAAAAATAGACTATAACAACTGGTTAAAACAACAAGTTAGTTTAATCGATATTAATAATGATGGGATTGAAGATGAGCTTATATTTGGAACAAGTCAAACCGTAAACGCAACAGCTACATTAAACCAACTATTATTTGACGGATCTTATTTAGTCGGTCTACAATCTGCTAAAGTATTTTTAGAAATTTCAAAAAACGCTAAAGAAAAAACAGATTTAGAGGTTAGAAAAGCCACAATAAACGCATACGGAAATGTATTATTATCTCAGGAAAGCATTATCATATACGAAAGTAACATCATTATTCTAGAGAAAAACCTTCGAGAAACTAAAGCAATTTTCGAAAACGGATTAACAGAAGAAGAAAATGTTGAGCAACTACAAATTACTTTAAAACAAATTACTAGTGGATATAAAAATGCGCTTCGCTTAAACAGCATTGCTCATCAGATGCTAAACATAAATTTAGGAGTAGATTTAAGCACCAAGGTTAATCTAACCGAAACATTAGAAGTTCTAGCTTTAAAAAATGTAGATTTAGAGTTATTAAACTCTTCTGATGAAATTAAAAGCACTATTGACTATAAAATTGCTTCTAATGACAAGCGATCTAAAGAACTATTATTAAAACTAGAAAAAACCAAAGCTTTACCAAGTTTATCAGCTTTTATTAATGGTGGCTATGCCGGAAACAATAACGAATTTAATTTTTTGACGAGGGAACAAAGGTGGTTTGGATCTTCATTAGTTGGAGTTAGTTTAAACGTACCTATTTTTAGCTCAGGACAAAGATCTGCAAAAACACAACGTGCAAGAATAAATTTAGAAAAAGCAGAAAACAATTTATCAGAAACAGAAAAGCAATTAAAATTTCAAGTAGCCACTGCTAAAAGTAATTACCAGTTTTCTATTGAACAATTCAATACTTCTAAAGAGAGTTTAACTTTAGCCGAACGAATTGAAAAAAAGAATCAAACTAAATTTTTTGAGGGAATCACAACTAGTTTTGACCTTAGACAAGCACAACAACAATTATATAGTACTCAACAGGAATATTTACAAGCAATGCTAGAGGTGATTAACAATAAAGTTACTCTAGAAACATTATTAAATAAAACTAATTAATTTATCAATGAAAAACATATATACCCTAATAATCGGATCGCTTCTTATTTTATCATGTGGAGGAAATAAAGAAACAACTATTGAAGATGTAATTGCTTCTGGAAACCTTGAAGAAATAAGAGTTCGTAGAACTGAGGTTGTCGCAAAGCAACAAGAATTAATCGACGCAATAAAAAAGCTAGATTCAAAAATAGCAACTTTAGATCTTACTAAAAAGCTTTCTTTAATAACAGCAGTGAAAATAGAAGAAAGTGAGTTTAAACACTATCTAGAACTTCAAGGAAATGTAAGTACTAAAAACCTTTTAGTACTATATCCTGAATACTCTGGGGTTCTTTCCAAAGTATATGTAAAAGAAGGGCAAAAAGTTAAGAAAGGACAAATTCTAGCAAAAATTGACGATGCTGGTATGAGTCAGCAAGTAGCTCAATTGCAAATTCAATCGGATTTAGCAAAAACTACATTTGAACGTCAAAAGCGTTTATGGGATCAAAAAATAGGTTCTGAAATTCAGTATTTACAAGCAAAATCTAGTTATGAATCTCAACAAAAAGCTGTAAAGCAAGCACAAAGTCAATTAGCAAAAACAATTGTTAGGGCTCCATTTTCAGGAACTATAGACGATGTAATTACAGAGCAAGGAAGTGTTGTAGCTCCTGGACAATCTCAATTGATGCGTATTATAAATTTAGACAATATGTATATTGAAACTGATGTCCCTGAAAAATACATCACTAATGTTACTAAAAATAAAAATGTTGAAGTGGAATTCCCTGTACTTGGTAAAACTATAAACACTAAAGTTAGACAAGCGGGTGATTTCATCAACCCTGCAAACAGAACATTTAAAGTTGAAATTGCAATCCCGAATAAAGACAAGAGCATAAAACCCAACCTTACTGCAAAACTTAAAATAAACGATTACACTAATAAAAAAGCGTTGTTACTACCTCAAAGCATTATTTCAGAAAACGCTGAAGGACAACAATATGTATATGTAATTACGGAAAAAAATAGTAATCAAGAAGCTATTGCTAAAAAAGTAATTATTGAAACTGGAAAAACACAAGGTGATGTTATAGAGGTTTTAAAAGGGATCAGTAACGGTGATGAGATCATAAGTGAAGGTGCTAGAAATGTAAAACATGGTCAAACTGTGAAAATCATAACTTTATAATTATGTCGCAACAAAAAAAGAATACCGATAAAGAATTCGTACTTTCCTCTTGGGCAATTAACAATAAAACAACAATGTATGTTTTAACCTTGTTAATCCTTGTTCTTGGTGTTGGAGCTTATTTTAGCATGGCAAGAGAAAACTTTCCAGAAATTAAAGAAACTAAAATATACATTAGTTCTATTTATCCTGGAAACACTGCAGAAGACATCGAAAAACTTATTACTGACCCTATAGAGGACAAACTAAAATCTGTTAGTAATGTTATTGAAATTACCTCAACATCTCAAGAAGACTACTCTATTGTTGTTGTAGAATTTGATGAAAACATAACTGTAGATGCTGCTAGGCAAAAAGTAAAAGATGAAATAGATACGGAAACTTCAGGCGAAGATTGGCCTACTTTTAATGGTGCTAAAGTTGAACCAAATATTTTCGATTTAAGTATGTCAGAAGAAATACCAATCTTAAATATTAATATTTCTGGAGATTACCCTGTAGATAAACTTAAAGAATATGGTGAGTATCTTGAAGATGAAATTGAAGGATTAACAGAAATCAAACAAGTAGATATTCGTGGCGCACAAGAAAGAGAAGTTGAAGTTGCTGTAGACATTTATAAAATGATGGCAGCTCAAGTAAGTTTCGATGATATTACTAATAGCATAGGTCGAGAAAACGTAACGATGTCTGCCGGTAACTTAATATCTAGTGGGCAAAGACGTACTATCCGAATTATTGGTGAAATTGAAAAACCAAAAGAATTAGAGAATTTTGTCGTAAAATCTGAAAAAGGGAACTCCATTTATTTAAGAGATGTTGCAACCATTACATTTAAAGATGAAGACAAAACTACTTATGCCAGAGAGTTTGGTCAAGAAGTTGTGATGCTAGACGTTAAAAAACGTTCGGGAGAAAACATGGTAGCTGCTGCAGAACAGATAAGAGACATCGTAGATAATGCAATAGCAAATATCTTTCCTCCAGATTTAAAAGTAACTATTGCAAACGATCAGTCTTCAAAAACCATTGGTCAAGTAGACGATTTAGTAAACAATATTATCTTTGGTATCATACTAGTTATTACTGTTTTAATGTTCTTTTTAGGTTTCAAAAACGCATTATTTGTTGGGTTTGCAATACCAATGTCTATGTTTATGTCTTTAATGATATTAGATTTACTTGGGTACACCTTAAATACCATGATCCTTTTTGGGTTAATTATGGGACTTGGTATGCTAGTAGATAATGGAATCGTAGTAGTAGAAAATGTATACAGGTTAATGTCTGAAGAAGGCATGAGTCGTATTGAAGCAGCAAAAAAAGGAATTGGCGAAATTGCTTTTCCAATAATAATTTCAACATTAACAACTGTTGCAGCTTTTGTACCACTTGGTTTATGGCCAGGAGTAATGGGACAATTCATGATTTACTTCCCAATCACACTTTCTGTTGTATTAGGGTCATCATTATTCGTAGCAATTTTCTTCAATTCAGTATTAGTATCGCAGTTTATGACTACTGAAGATAAAGATATGCCACTAAATCAAATCATTAAAATCTCAGCAATTATTGGAGGTATAGGGTTCTTAATTTTATTTTTTGGCGGAAGCTATAAAGGTTTAGGTACTTTAATGCTTGTAACTGTTGTTTTACTTTGGGCTTACCGTTTATTTTTACGAGGTTGGGCAAATGGATTTCAAAATAAAATATTACCGCTTTGGGAACGTCTTTATGAAAGAACTCTTCGCTTTGCATTAAGTGGGAAGAAACCGATAATTATTACTGTTGCTACAATTATATTATTGTTTATTGCATTTGGTGGATTTGGAGCTTCTGTTGGAAGTCAACGTACTAAAGTTGAATTTTTCCCAGACACAAAAGCCAATCAAATCACGGCTTATATAGAATATCCAGAAGGTACAGATATTAAAAAAAC
>JAWUYQ010000039.1:0-9700 GCA_034110725.1 Flavobacteriaceae bacterium | reverse complement strand
TTGAGACTTTAACGAATGGTCGATATTAAGTGTTGATGATGTAGTAATTTCTAATCAATTAAAATCAACTTTAGTTCAAATACAATTATGTAGAACTGATTTAGTTGGAAATTACCATATTGACTTTACGTCTGGTACAACTAACTTAACTATTAGTGAGTTGTCACCTGGTGTATACAGATCATCATACTTAGCTCCTTTTAGTAGTACATATTCATTTGACTTTACTGCTTGTGCTGGTGCACTTACAATAATTGGTTGGGAATTTAACGAGTTAAATACATCTACAGCTACATATTACATGACTCAAGGTGTACCTGGATATGTTGAAGCGAATGGAGATATCACATTTGAGGAAGTTAACATGACTGACATATCTTGGTATGTAAACAGAAACTTTACATACATTAAAGACTAATATTTATCATAAAAATAATATCATATGAAATATTTAAATAAAATAATGCTAACATCGTTAGCAGTTATTGCTTTATCGTCGTGTAATGATGATGAGAATGCAAATACAAACTACACTTCAACTGTGAAGCCTATTGTATCAGTCATTGATCAATCAGCAACTACAGTTACTGAAGGTGAGTACGTTACAATTACTCTAGAAAGCAACACTAGCTACAAGGAAGCAATGGATTTTAAACTAGAATTAGTTTCTGGTGGAGAAGATGCTGACTATTTTGCTGGTGATTTAGATGGGAATGAAGTTGGAGTAACTACTTTAGATTCTGGTTTTGGATCTTTTGGTTATAAAATTGAAATGCCTGCCTACGCTACAACTACTACTTTTATAATTTACATCCAGAAAGATGTATTAATGGAAGGTACTAACGAATTACGTTTTAGGTTATCAAGTGCTGATAACAAAAATGGAATGTTAGCAAATGGTGATAAAGAATATATTGACATCTCTGTTACTGATTATAGTAGTGAAAGCTTAGCTCTTATTGCTAATTGGGAAACTGATGTAACTTACAAAACTTTAAGTAGGTTTGTTTTAGGTACTGACGCTGATGATGTAGAGTCATCTCACACAGAAAGCTTATGTGACCTTGGTGATGTAGACATCTTCTTAAACACTTATGATGCATTTGCATTTACTGGTGCTTGTCCTGAAGAAGCTTCTGAGCATACTGCTGATGGAGCTAATGTTGATACTAGTGTTTTAGCAGATGGAAGTTATGACATCATTACAGACATGTGGGTATTTGACCTTGGTTTAGAGGTAGATGACAACGAAGAATTAGTTGGCGCTTTCAATATACCTATGACTATCCAAGTTGGTAAAACAGGTGGATTCATGACTAGTTTTACGGTTCCTGCTGCTTATGACACTACTTTAACAGATAGCGACACTACTGGTGGTGCTGGAGAAAGAACTGTTGGACAAATTGTTGTTTTAGGTGGAAAATATACTGTTTATGACCATAATGGAGATTTAGTTGCTGCAGAGTAATTAGGATTCATTTTAATAATATTAAAACCACCTCAAATGAGGTGGTTTTTTTATGCATATAAATTACTACATTTGCACATATAATTTTATCACATGAAAACAAACGAAATTTTTGGGTCTAGGGCTATTATTGAAGCAATCAATTCTGATACTCAAATAGAAAAAGTATATATACTTAAGGAAGCTGAAAATGAATTATCAAAAGAGCTATTTTCTTTAATTAAACTACATAATATAGCGCATCAATATGTACCTATTCAAAAATTTAGAAAGTTTGAAGACAGGAATCATCAAGGAGTGTTTGCTAAAATAGCTTTAGTTAGAACTATTACTATTGAAGAATTAACTGAGCAATTAAATTTAGAAGAAAATCCTACTGTACTTTTACTTGATCAAGTAACTGATGTTAGGAATTTCGGAGCAATAGCTCGTACTGCTTCTTGTACAGGAGTTAAAGGAATTGTAATTTTAGATAAAGGTAGCGCACCTATTAGTGCTGATGCTATAAAAACTTCTGCGGGAGCTTTGTTTAAAATACCTATTTGTAAAGTAAACCATTTAAAAGATGCAATTTACTACTTACAAGGTTCAGGGTTTCAAATAGTAGCTGCTACTGAAAAAACAGAAGATTTAATTTATGATGTAGATTTAAAAAAACCTACTGCAATAATAATGGGTTCTGAAGAAAGAGGAATTAACCCTTCTACCTTAAAAATATGTGATCACAAAGCAAAACTACCAATGGAGGGTGAAATAGCCTCATTAAATGTTTCTGTAGCTTGTGGTGCATTTTTATATGAATCTATGAGACAAAAACTAAGCTAGTTAACTTCTTTTATAAAATAACAAAAGCGATTCAACTGAATCGCTTTTGTTGTTTATAACCAGACCACTACTCTTCTTCTTCTATTATCAAATTACCGTTTTCATCCAAAAAAGGAAGATTAGCAACAAACTTACCTCTATTGTCAAAGTGCTCTAAAAATAAATTTTGTTGCATAGTTAAAGGTTTTGGAACTTCTTTTACTAATTCATTTTTAAAGAAAAAACTTAACAACACACCAGTTATTAAACCAGACAAATGACCTTCCCAAGATATAGAACTGTCAATAGGAAATACATACCAAACCATGCTTCCATAAGCAAATATTACTGCAAATGATATGGCAATAAGATTGTATTGTTTGGAAAAAAAGCTTTTTGAAATAATAAAACTGGCCAAAACATATATTACACCACTCATGCCTAAATGATATGCCGGACGAGCAATTATCCAAGTAAGTAAGCCAGAAACTAGCATCCCAAAAAAGAAAACCTTAAGGTAGCTTTTCGAATAAAAATACCGCACCATCAACATTAACACAAAAAAGGATAATGTATTATTGGTTATATGGGATAAGTCTGAGTGTAAAAAAGGGGATGCAAATATCCCTAAAAGTGAATCTAGTTTTCTAGGGTAAATACTAAAGTGATTAAAATTAAACCCGTATTTAATTTCATACAAAAAAACGATCCACATTATTAATATAATTAACAATGGGAATAATAAAATGTCGAATATTTGTTTTGCTATCTTGATACTAATAAAAATACAAAAAGTTTACCAATTTTGATAATCGGTAAAATTGTCAATAGCGTACAATTTAGTACTTTTACTTCATGAACAAACCATTAGCGGAACGATTAAGGCCAAAAACCCTAAAAGACTATATTAGTCAAGAACATTTAGTTGGAAAAAACGGATCGTTAACACATCAGATAAACCAAGGTATTATTCCATCATTAATTCTTTGGGGACCTCCTGGAACTGGAAAAACTACACTAGCAAATATTATTGCCACAGAATCCAAGAGACCTTTTTATAGTCTTAGTGCCATTAATTCTGGAGTAAAGGATATTAGAGAAGTTATTGAATCTGCTAAAAAAAACAGCGGTTTATTCACTACTAAAAACCCTATTTTATTCATTGATGAAATACATAGGTTTAGTAAATCACAACAAGATTCGTTACTAGGAGCTGTTGAAAAAGGAATAATTACTTTAATTGGAGCTACAACAGAAAACCCAAGCTTTGAAGTAATCCCCGCATTATTGTCAAGGTGTCAGGTATATATTTTAAATCATTTTTCAAAAGATGATTTACTTGCATTATTAAACAAAGCAATTTCAGAAGACAAAGTATTAGCTACGAAAGATATCAAAATAAAAGAAGCTGAAGCGCTTTTACGAATATCTGGAGGTGATGGAAGAAAACTATTAAACACCTTTGAATTAATAGTCAATAACACTGATAGTAACACAATTGAAATCACAAATGAATTAGTTTTAAAGTCAGTTCAAAAAAACACGATACAGTACGATAAAACTGGGGAACAACATTATGATATTGTTTCGGCGTTTATCAAGTCTATACGTGGTAGTGATCCTAATGCTGCTGTGTATTGGTTAGCAAGAATGATTGAAGGTGGTGAAGATGTGAAATTTATTGCAAGACGATTGATTATTTTAGCCAGCGAAGATATTGGTAACGCCAATCCTACAGCTTTAATAATGGCGAATAATACTTTTCAAGCAGTAACCATAATCGGGTTTCCTGAATCAAGACTGATCTTAAGTCAGTGTGTAATTTACTTGGCTACATCTGCTAAAAGTAATGCATCTTACATGGCAATTAACGCCGCACAACAAGCCGTTAAGCAGTCGGGTAATTTAAGTATTCCATTATCTTTACGTAATGCACCTACCAAATTAATGAAAGAGTTAGGTTACGGAGATGAATATAAATATTCACACAGTTATGCCAATAATTTTGCAGCACAAGAGTTTATGCCCGAAGAAATGAGTGGAACAAAATTTTATGAACCGGGGAATAACTCCAGAGAAAATTCACAACGTGACTTTTTAAAAAATAGATGGAAAGATAAGTACGGATATTAGAGCTTAATCTATTCTTTGTAAAAAAACCATCTCAACAGAGTTGTTTGACGACATAAATTCAGCAATTATATTTTCATTTTCCCCATAATAACAAAAACCTATTTTTTCATTGATCTTAATATGAAAAACTCCTTTTTTAAGCCCTGATGCAACCATGCTTCCTACAACTTCATTTGTATTTAGTTTTTGTATTTCGAAAAGCATAAAACTCTTTTTAACTAGCTTATACTTCTGGTCTTTATAGATAAAATTATAAATAGCCAATTTGTCTTCAGAAAAATTTGAGTTAATAGTTTGTTTTACTGGCTCACTTTTTACTAATTTCTCTTCCAATTCAACAACTACATCTTCGTTCACAGGTGTGTAAACTAATTTATAATTTCCAAATGACTTTAATGATTCCCTCACTGCGATATTGGAAGCTACCTTGTTAATCTTTTCACCACTACTTCCTTCCTTAGTTACAAACAATACTTTACCGTAACAATTACGAACCTCAACATGCATTATCGTTTTAAACAACTTCCTTTTTTTAATAATTACTGGTGTAAGAACTAAACATGGATTTTCAACATATTTATTTGGTAAATCTTCACTTTCAATATATGTCTCAAAACCTAACTCATTAAATTTAAATTTCAATAAATCACTAAGTCCATATTGGTTTTCTTGCTTTTGGAAATCAAATTTTGAAGGAACAACAACGCATTGGTATGAATTTAAGTCCTGTTGAGCGAAAACAGTTGCTCCAATAAATAAGACAAATAATAAAACGTATTTTTTCATAATAATTTATTCTGGATGTTATTTAATCGAATTCAAAAATAACCGATTTAAGTTACAATATATGCATTAACTCCTCTAAATGATTTACATACTTGATGTGACTAGGTAAATTTTCATTGTGATAGTTGTAGCAAATAGCATCAATACCAAAGTCCAGTGCCCCAAAAACATCAGCTTCCAAACTATCTCCTATCATTAAAGAAGTAGCTTTTGAAACATTTGCTAAACCTAGAGCCGTTTCAAAAATAATAGGATTTGGTTTTTTTACACCAGCCATTTCTGAATTTACAATTACATCAAAATACGAGGCTAGATTTGTATTGTTTAACTTTCCTTCTTGAACCTCAGCAAATCCATTAGTAATAATATGTAGTGTATATTTAGGTTTCAAATACTCTAACAATTTAATTGTACCATCTAACAAATGTATTTGTTTTGACAAATGGTAAACATACTGATCGGCTATTATAAACAATAACTCATCAGAAATAACCACACTAATTTCAGCAAACGTATCCTTTAACCGTTTATATCGCAAGGTTTCTTTATCAATTTTCTCTTCTCTAAAAAGCTTCCATAAGTTTTTATTGATATTGGTATAGGCTCCTAAAAACTTAACTAGTGACACCTCAATTTTCAATTCATCAAAAATTATTTTATACGTTATTTCTGAGTTTTTATCAAAATCCCAAAGTGTATGATCTAAATCGAAAAATATGTCTGTGATGTGTTCCATTTAATAGTTATACTAGTTTTATAAATTATTTAGTTGAATAGTCTAACAACTCTACATAGGTTTTTTTCCAACCTTTCCAATGTTCATCTTCACTAAATGTATAATTATGGACTACAATATTAAATGTTCCGTTTACTTTTTTTACTGAGTCTATTAGTATTTTAATATCACTTACTGCATTAATTTTATTTCTAAATACATAATCCAACACACAAAAGGAATTTATCTTAAGTGGTGTTTGCATTTCATAATCTAAATCGTAAAAATAAAATGGCGTACACGTTCCTGCTCTAAATCCTGATTCTGAAACATACCCCATAGTATAATCTGATGTGATTTCTAAATCGATTAAATTTCTATATACTAAAGGTAGTTTTAATTTTGAAAAAGAATTTTTTGTATGCATCAAAGATTTATTGAATATAGTCTCAAAGCGTTGTTTTTCCTCTTTCAATACTTCTTTATCATCTAATGCTAAATAGGAACCTTTTAATCCAACTTCAAAATAATCAGCAACTGATTTTATTAAGGATACAAAATGTTTATTCTGATAATTAATACTTTTATCATAACTAGAATAATCTCCAAGCAGAAAGAAAAAAACAGGTTTTAACTGTCGCTTTTTATGATTGTTTACCAACCACTTAAAGGTATCATAAGGATCTTTTCGTAATTTAAATAACACCAAACATCTATTATATATTTCTGAAAAATTAAGCCCAACAACATCTTTTAATCCACCTCCAATAGCTCTAACTATTCCTTTATGCAAATATTTATACGCAACTGGAACATCTATTATTGGTTTTAACTCAAACTCTCTTTCCGGGAATACATAATCAGGAAACTGCTCTTGTAAAATAGCTTTAAATTCATATGCCCAAACATCAATGACTGGCGATTTTAAAAAATGATGCTTATAAGCGATACTCTCTTCTGGAGGAAATCGTCCAAAATCATCAGCAACATAAGGCAAATATTCTTCATACCTGCTTAGCATATAAAAACTAGCCGCAAAAATATCGAACGGCAGACTACTCCTCATTCCACAAGGAAAGAAGCACTTCGTATCATTCCAACTCTTTATTGAAATTTCAACATCAGACACTCCTTCTTCAAATAACAAATAGTGTGATTGAATGAATAACTCCTTAGCTAAAGGTTGTTTTGTGTAAGATAATTTTAATCCTTGGTGCGCGATAAATTCTTCAACTACTGTAGTAAAATCAACTTGTACACCAAGTATTCTTGTGCAAATATGCTTAAATACATATTTGACTCGTGGAGTAATTTTATGTGTATATATTAGTAATTTCATTACAATACTCCTTCGTCAGCAAAACTAGTATATGCTAGCTCTGTAATTATTAAATGATCTAGCAACTTTATATCTAGCGCTTCTCCTGCTGTTTTTATTTTAGCGGTAATTTGTTTATCTGCTTCACTAATTTTCAAAGTCCCCGAAGGATGATTATGACAAACTATTAAAGCTATCGCTCCAATTTCAAGCGCTTTTTTCATCAGTAACCTAATATCTACTAAGGTGCCAGTAATACCTCCTTTGCTTAATTGTTGTTTTGATAAAACTGTATTAGAATTATTTAAAAACAATACCCAAAATTCTTCATGCTGTAAATCGCCTAAAATTGGTTGCATTATTTCAAAAACCGATTTACTAGAATTTATTTTATCAAAAACAAGCTTCTCCCCTTCTCTTCTGCGTCTTCCTAACTCTAGAGCGGCAACAATACTAATTGCTTTTGCTTCTCCTATTCCTTTAAATTCTTGTAATTGAGAAACGGATAATTTTCCCAATGCATTTAAATTATTATCAACTGAAGCTAATATACGTTTACATAATGCAACAGCACTTTCATTTCTATTCCCTGAACCAATTAATATGGCTAGCAGTTCTGAATCCGTTAATGACACTTTTCCCTTAGCGAGTAATTTCTCACGAGGTCTATCTTCTTCAGACCAATCTTTTATGGAAAAGTTGTTTTTCAATTTATTATTTTTGAATTATTTTAAAAGAATTCATCATGTTAGAAGATTCCTCAATATACTTATAAAAGACTTTATCTTCTGCTCTATAAATTAACTCATAAAATTTACCATTATATTTATACGTGTTTTTTAGACTCGTAAATTGTTCTCCCTGGCTCTTTGATGTTCTTCTTTCAACATAACACATTCCATTATCTGTGTTTTTTACTTTAACCCTCTTCCATTGTTGGTGATTATTCTTCAATTTCACATAATCTACTAATGATATGTCTTTTTTAGGCTCTGAAATATTAATCCATAAATAATTTAACTCACAATTTTCAGTTCCCTTAAACTCAATAGGAGAATAACTTAATATTCCATGAAAATAATGTTCATACCAATTTGCAGGTGTTTCAATTGAATACATTTTTTTCATTTCCAATGCATAATCCGGCACTTTATCTTCTTCTGAAACTTTACTCCTATTTACAGAGCTACAAGAAAACAAAACACCAAATAATATTAAAACAATAATATGTTTCATAGGCTATCTTCAACTATTTGCTTAATCTCATCAAAATCCAGTCCACCATAGTTTCCTGAGCTCATTAATAACAATGCTGAGTTATCTAAATTCAAATTGAATAAATGAGTTTTAAATCCTTCTGGGTTTGTAAACACTTTTAAATCGTTTCGCTTAAAAGCATCAAAAATTTGCTGTTCAGAAACTTCTTCAAGTTTTTTAATCGCTACTGCATCTGGTGAATAAAATACAATTGCCTCATCGGCTGCGTCTAACGCATTTTCATATTCTTTTAAAAACTCAGCATTCAAACTACTGTAAGTATGCAACTCCAAACATGCAATTGTTTTACGAGTACTATATTGTTCCGCCACAGCATTAGTGGTTGCCTTTACTTTACTTGGTGAGTGTGCAAAATCCTTATAAACAACTTTCCCTTTGCTTTCAGCTATTTTCTCTAAGCGTTTACTTGCTCCTTTAAAAGTTGCGATTGCCTCATAAAATTCATCTTCATCAACTCCCATATGCTGACAAATCCATTTTGCTCCAGCTAAATTACTTAAGTTATGATCTCCAAATATTTCAATTGGCATTGGCCCTTCATTTGTTTCCAAATATGTTTGACCATCAATAATTTTATGTTTAGGCAATTGATACGGATAACGCTTCATATGCTTATCCGATTCCTCAACAACTTTCTTTACTATAGGATCCTCTTCATTATAAACCATGATGGCTGCATTTGACATACAAGTCAAAAATGTTTCAAACTGCTCCACATAATTCTCCATAGTTGGAAATACATTTATATGATCCCACGCTATACCGCTTAACAAAGCAATATTAGGTTTGTATAAATGAAACTTAGGACGCCTATCTATTGGAGAAGATAAATATTCATCTCCTTCCAAAACTATAAAATCGTTTTCTTCAGTAAGATGTACCATGGTATCAAAACCTTCCAACTGAGCGCCAACCATATAATCCACTTCCTTATCATGATAATGCATTACATGTAAAATCATTGAGGTAATGGTAGGCTTCCCATGCGATCCTCCGATAACTACGCGTGTTTTGTTTTTTGATTGTTCGTATAAAAACTCTGGGTAGGAATATATTTTTAATCCAAGCTCTTGCGCTTTTAATAATTCCGGATTATCTGCTTAGCATGCATTCCTAAAACAACAGCATCTAATTCTGTTGTTATTTTTTCTGGAAACCAACCAAACTCATTTGGCAATAATCCTTTTGCTTCTAAACG
>JAWUYQ010000038.1:0-7801 GCA_034110725.1 Flavobacteriaceae bacterium | reverse complement strand
AAAAACTAACTAATATTATTGCAATAACGCTAAACTTTTTCATTTCTTATATCTATTTGATATAGGTTGTCTGCCATATTACAACATCCTTACATTTAGTTCATCATTTATTATTATTCAACAATTTATATGGTTACATTTTTCTGGTTTTCATATAACACATCTGCTTGTAAGCGAATTAATTCTTCTGCTTTTTTCTTTTTGTACTGATATGATTCTTCTGACTCTTGAATATCAGAATACACCTTATTACTTAAAGTTGTATTGGTTTTAAGGTTCTGCTGCCTTTCATAAATTTGTTGTTGCATCCACGTTTTAACTTCCGACTCTTGATTTTCTAATTTAAAATCATATTCACTTTTCTGAGCCAGTAGTTTTGCAAGTATCGGAGATGTCTCTATTGCTAAAAACAATATAAATATAAAGAAGGATGGCAACCAAGGTAGTTTTCCTAATGCTGTTACACGAGCCATTAACCCGTCAAACCCGTCAATAATTGGTTGCGTGGTCAGCAATTGAGCTTCATAGGTGTTATTGAGTGTTATAATTTCGTTTTCAATGGCTGAAACTTTTCCTTTGTTAGTTGTTTTCAATTGTTGCAACTCCAATAACTTGGCATCATGTTTATCACGTTTCTCTTTATATACTGGGCCTTTACCTAACAATTTAGTTCCTTGCCTCCCTTCTGCTTCTGCTATATAGGTGCTGTATAAACCATTTACTTCCGCTTCTTTTACAGAAACCTCTTTTTTTAAACTTTCAATTTGAGAAGTAACCTCAGTTATTTTTGGAGTATACTGCAAAGCTATCTGATCTTTATTATTGAGCGTCATTGTGTTTTTTTCTTCTAAGAGTACTTGATTAATTTCCTTTTCAAAAATCTTTAATTCCAATGGTTTTGAAATTACTACAGCAATAATCATTGCTAAAATAATTCTTGGAGAAGCTTGTAATAACTCCTGTATGAATTTATCTCTTTTCTTTATGGTAGAAACGATAAACCTATCCAAATTGAATATCAAAAGCCCCCATACTAATCCAAATCCTATCGAAATTATGAGGTTATCAAAAACAGTATACAAGGCGTAACTAGCAGCGATAAAAGCCATAACCGCAGTAAAAAAAACGGTTGCGCCAATACCTGCATATTTTGTTTGTTCTCCTTTTGAACAGTTATCCAAAAGGTCGGTATCTGCTCCTGAGCAGACAATAAAGAATTGTTTTAACATGATGAGTGTTATTTTGATTGATGATTATGATGACTTGATAATACTATTAGAACGCAAAGTGTAGTGATTTGTTACATAAAAAAAGGTTTATTTTTTTCAATAAAAAAAGCTACTCCTATAAGAGTAGCTTTTTAATAAAATTATATTTCGTTAAAACTATTGTACTATAAGAGTTCTAGTTGACGAATAAGAAGCATTTCCATTTACATCTTTACTTTTTACATACCAATAATAAGTCCCTGCGGTTAAATTTACAGTACTATTCATAGTAGCAGCAATAGCAGCTGTATGTAATACCGGTGGATTTGTTGTTCCTAAATACAAGTCATAGGTTAATGTTGCTGTTTCTCCAGTATCAGGATCATTCCCTGACCAATCAAACACGACATTTCCTGCAGCTACTATTGCTTGAGATGCAGGTGTATTCAATGTTGCTGGAAAAGGCGCATAATTAGTTGTTGCTTCATATGGTGTATGAAACTGACCTGTAGCACCTGTAACCGATTGTCCTGAGCTATCTGAAGCAGTTACAGCCCATTCATAAGCTGTATTAGGTTCTAATACTACTGACGTACTCGTACCTCCGTTTTCGATAACAACAGTTTCTGTAGTACTTGTTGTTAAATTTGTTAGTATTATTGAATATGTTATCCCAGAAGGATTAGTTGAAAATTCATTCCAACTCAACAATACTTCTATTCCAGATTGATCTGGAGTTACTGTTCCTTCACAAACACCATTATTTGCAGGTGTAATATAATCAGCAGCTGATAAAGCGTTAAACACAGCGTCATCAGCATCATCACTACAAGCAGTAGTAACACAACATATTATTAATAGATATATTAAATTTTTCATTTTTATTTTTTTATAAATTTAGATGTATAAACCGAATTTCCAGAAGTAGCTTTAATAAAATAAAGCCCTATCATTAACTCACCTACATTAATCATTTGTGCAACATTTGTGTCTTTTAACACCACTTTTCCAGTCATGTCATAAATTAGCACCGATAATAATTCTGCATTTGAACTAAAACGAAGTTCATTCAGTACAGGGTTAGGATAAATTACTAAAGTAGTATCATCTAACAATACCGTTTCTTCAAACCTTCCTTGACAATCCTTATCTGTAGTAACTTTTACAGTGGTAACCTCAGCAGAAAGTTCGTATTCAAAAGCAACTTGCTCTGTAGTAGTAGCCGCAGTAATTTCGGTAAGCACACCATTAATGGTTACATTATAATGTTTACTTCCTGTTAATGCTAAACTATAAAAATCCCCAAGTCTTCCTGAAAAACCTACTAAATCCTCAACAGCCGCTACATACACATCATAGCATTGTGTAACATCTACCTCAGTAGCAGTAACGCATACATAATATGTTCCTGATGCCAAATTGGAGATTGTAATAGTATCAGTAAAAGTATTAGGACTTATTGCTACTGCATTTCCGTTTAAAGAAACACTCACCTCATAAGTATACGCTTCATTAGCTGTAATCTGCACCATTCCATTATCCAGTCCAATACAAGTTTCACTTATGGTTTCTACCGTTAAATTATCTTGTGGTAATTCGCAGCCTCCTAATGCGATGTCAAACGAAACAACTGTAAAACATCCTGTACCATTTGTTGAAGGTACAATTCCTGTACCGTCATCAGTAACCCTCATATATATTGTTTGTGGGTTCGCTATATTAGTATATGCTGTTGGTGTTACAATTTGATTAACTCCTGCTTCTGCATCATTTAAACTTGTATAATACCAGGCAGAAACTCCTATCTCACCATTTATTATTTGGGTTTCCCATTGGGTTAAATCAAAAACTGCACCTTGACCATATACATAGCTCTCACAACCTTCCATGACTCCATTATTTCCTAAATTAGCTTCAATACCTGGTGTTGATAATGGTGTTGGGTTTGGATTTACATGTAACTTCACAATCGCTATTGCTCTACAACCATTAGTTTGATTTGTAACTCTTGAAAATATAGTATCTGGATTTAAGGTATTAGTATAAGCTGTAGGGTCATTAATAAAACTACTTCCTGAACCATTTTCCGCATCTGCTTGAGTTGTATAGAATGTAACATCTACTCCTGTTACTCCTCCTGTTATTTGAGGAACTAGATCTATTAGATTAAAGGTATTCACTCCGTCACTATCCGAAAAGAAATCATCATCACAAACATAAACAGGTGTATAAATAGCGGTTGGTAATAAAGCAACATGTAAGGTGATTGCTTTTGCTGTTCTACAACCCGTATTAGTATTAACTACAAAAACATAAATTACTTGATCTGGAGTATTTGCGTTTTGATATGCACTAGGGTTAGCTATTACTGAAATTGGATCTGGATCCCCATTACCTATCAATGCTGTATAGTAAGTTGTAGTATAATCCAAGGTATTTCCTCCTGCTGCAATAATTTCTGTATATAAATATGTTAACTCATAAGATGTCAAATCAAATAGTACAAATCCATCTGTAGTATTAGGTTGCTCTTCACACTGTGCGTAAATTAATGGATCTGAAGGTAAAACTGGAGCGTCTAAGACTACTAAGTTTACAGGAACAATAGTAGTACATTCAAGTCCGTTAATAGACAATACAGCATAAATCGTTTGTGTTGCAATATTGTTATCACCATCAACATTATTATTTATATTTTCATATAAAACAGTTGTGTTAATAGCTCCTACTTGCTGGATTGCCTCTGCTTCTGTTTCATAAAATGTAACATCAACGAAACTCATTCCTCCTGTAAGTTCTAATACAATAGAATTTAAATCAAAATATCCTACATCATCATTATCTTCATCACAATACGTTAACGGATTTGTAAACGGAAACGCCTGAGGTGCTGTCACCACTTCCAAATTAAAACTAGTTACATCAAAATTTCCTGAAGCAATTTCTGTAACACGAGCATATACAACCTGTGGATTAGATATATTCACGTAATTAGTTGGTAGCGCATTTGTGTTATTTTGAGCATCTATTAATGACGAATAATACGATACTGTATAATCAGCTGGGTTTTGTCCTCCTAAAATAGCTGCTTCATTCGTAGTTAAATCAAACGTTTCAAAGCCATCAATAGTGCCTTGATCACAAACACTTTGATCTTGTGGAGTATTTGCCACTTGTGCACTTACTGTTATCCCCATGAATAGCAGTACAAAAAGTAGTAGTTTTTTCATAATTTAAGTTAGTTTTTAAATTTTAATCGAAAATACATTTTTTAACTGACTATAAAAAGCTTAGCTGTATATTTGCCCTATGCAATATATTAGTAGTACACAAAATGCACTGGTTAAAAAAGTGCTCCAATTACAAGAGAAATCAAGACTTCGTAAAAAAGAAGGTTTGTTTACCGTAGAAGGAATTAGAGAGTTAGAATTGGCCTTAAAAGGAGGTTATGAATTAGATACTGTTTTCATTTATAAAGACTTAGTTTCAGAAGATGAAATTACAGCATTAACAAGTCAACAGATTACCTTAATTGGTGTTTCTAAAGAAGTGCATCAGAAGATAGCCTACAGAAGTTCTACAGAAGGTGTTGTTGCTATTGTAAAAACGAAATCAAATTCGTTAGATTCAATTGTATTTAATACAAATACACCATTGGTACTAATTGCAGAGGCTCCTGAAAAACCGGGGAATATTGGTGCTATTTTACGTACTGCAGATGCTGCAAATGTGGACGCGATATTTATAGCCAATCCAAAAACAGATTTATACAATCCTAATATTATTCGCTCTAGCGTTGGTTGTGTGTTTACCAATCAAATTGCTACAGGAACTACAGAAGAAATCATTTCTTTTTTAGCTGCTAATAATATACAGATTTACGCCACTACATTACTGAATTCTAACGAATATCATAAAGAAAACTATACAGAAGCTTCGGCAATTGTGGTAGGAACTGAAGCTACAGGATTAAGTGAAGAATGGCGAAATGCTGCCAAACAAAACATTATTATCCCTATGCAAGGACAAATAGATTCAATGAATGTATCAGTTGCTGCTGGAATTTTGATTTTTGAAGCAAAAAGACAAAGAGGGTTTAATTAATGTACAATTAGTAATGATTGATTAATAATTAAATTATGAAAGAAAACATAATTGCTACTAAAACATATAGTTTTGCTGTTAAAATAGTATTACTAAGTAAAAAACTAATTTCGAAAAACGAATATGTTTTATCAAAACAAATTTTAAAATCGGGGACTTCTATTGGTGCAAATGTAGAAGAAGCCATTGGAGGAATTTCTAAAAAAGATTTTAGAGCTAAAATGTCTATTTCATACAAGGAAGCTAGAGAAACAAATTATTGGCTTAGAATTCTTAAAGATACTGATTATATTACAGTAGAAGAATTTGATTTATTAAATAATGACCTTACCAGTATTTTAAAAATACTCTACAAAATAATAGATTCCTCAAAAGAGTAATTATATTAAAATTGTTACTTACTCACCACTAATTACACATTACTAATTGTTAATTCTTAATTAAACACATGACTGCACAAACTATATTTTACCTCATCATCGGAATTTTAGTATTCGACTTTATTCTCGATAAATTTTTAGATTCCCTCAACGCTAAACATTACAATGACGATCTTCCTACAGAATTACAAGATGTATATGATGTAGAGGAATATAAAAAATCCCAAGCCTATAAACTGACGAATAATAAGTTTGGAAACATCTCTTCATTATTTTCTATATTACTTACTTTAGGGTTTCTATTTTTTGATGGCTTCAAAATAGTTGATGACTACGCCAGAACATTTACAGACAATAACATCTTAATCGCATTGATTTTCTTTGGAGTGATTATGATAGGTTCAGATATTATTACCACTCCTTTTTCTTACTACCATACTTTTGTTATAGAAGAAAAATTTGGCTTTAATAAGTCTACTAAAAAACTGTTTTTTATTGACAAAATTAAAGGTTGGTTAATGAGTATGGTACTTGGTGGTGGAATATTATCTTTAATCATTTGGTTTTATGAATTCGCTGGTAGTGATTTTTGGATATACGCCTGGGCTTTAGTGGCCGTTTTTAGCCTATTCATGAATATGTTTTATGCAAAACTGATTGTGCCACTATTCAATAAACAAACTCCTTTAGAAGAAGGTTCTTTGAGAGATAAAATCGCTGCTTATGCAGAGAAAGCAGGTTTCCATTTAGACAATGTTTTCGTAATTGATGGATCCAAAAGAAGCACTAAAGCCAATGCATATTTTTCTGGCTTTGGTAGTCAGAAAAGAATTACACTTTTTGACACTTTAATAAACGATCTAGAAGAAAATGAAATAGTTGCCGTGTTAGCACATGAAGTAGGCCATTACAAAAGAAAACACATTATTTACAACCTATTTTTATCAACGGCGCTAACTGGATTCACATTGTGGTTATTATCACTATTTATTGCTAGTCCGATTTTATCAGAAGCATTAGGTGTGCAAATTCCTTCATTTCATATTGGTATGATTGCTTTCGGATTATTATACAGTCCAATATCACAAATTACAGGATTGTTCATGAATAATCTGTCTCGTAAATTTGAATACCAAGCTGATAATTATGCCAAAGAAACACATAATTCCGCTGATTTAATTAGCTCTTTAAAAAAGCTTTCCAAAAACAGTTTAAGCAATTTAACTCCACATTCTTGGTATGTTTGGTTTCACTATTCACATCCTAGTTTATTGCAACGAATTAAAAATTTAAACTTAAAATAAAATATAGTCTCATAAAAAAAGCACCTTAATAGGTGCTTTTTTTATGAGACTAATATAATTAGAAATTTACTCTATAATAATTTTCTTTACTATTTTTTTAGACCCATTATTTACTTCAATGAAATATAGTCCAGACTGAACTGAGTCCATACTAATTTCCTTTTTAAAGTTTGAGGAACTTTCATAATGCATGTTATATACTCTTCTTCCTCTAATATCATATACTATAATATCAACCTCACTTTCAAACGAAGTGTTCATTTCAATAGTAAATACACCACTATTTGGATTAGGGTAAATTTCAAAATTATTAATTGTATTCTCCTCAATTCCTAATGGATTTTCCCAAGTACATACTTCTAAATCCCAACCAGTCAAAGTTCCTGAAGAAGGGTTTGAGTTGTCAGTAATCGTTAAAGTCCATGTACCATTAGCATTTTCATCATTAAAATCAGCTAAAGAACCTATAGGTTGATAAGTAAGTCCACCAACGTACGGACATGGTAACGTTGCAGAAGCTGCTTGGTCATCTAAATTCAAATTAAAATCAGCATCATTTCCACAAGAATTAGAAATTAATTGAACTTCAGTTCCTAACGGACTTGTTAATTTAAATGACAACTGTCCTATCCTATCATGCAACCCAATAAGGTTTTTAATATTAATATCCGTAATTACACCTATACTACCACCTACTGATAATGTTGAGGTCATAGATGAATTATTAGGTATTGTTGCAGGTAAACCTACACTTGCTGACACTGTTGTACATGAAGGACAATCAACTCCTGAAACTACATTTATA
>JAWUYQ010000037.1:0-13329 GCA_034110725.1 Flavobacteriaceae bacterium | reverse complement strand
ATGTAATGCACGATGGATTTAAAAACCCAAAATACGCACCATGTCCGTTATTGGTAAACATGGTAATGGCTGGGAAATTAGGCGTAAAATCTAAAGAAGGATTCTACGACTATTCTGAAAGCAGAAAAGCAGAAAAAGTTGCAAAAATGTTTGCTTAAAAAATAATTTACTTAAAAAAACCTCACTTATTTTAAATAATTTGTGAGGTCTTTTTATGAATTGTCTTTTCTATAAAATAAAAACCATACATTTAAGTAATAATTATTAATTGCAATGTTACAATCGATATTGCTTATTAAGTGGGTGAGTAATTACTTAAATAGAAAACCTTTTTAAGGTTTTTATAAATAAATTCAATGAGTAAAAGAGTCAACCTAAATTATCAAATCCAAAACCTTTTAAAAACTCATTTAAGTTTCGATTATTTATCGCTAAAAAAAAATGAGGAACTTCTACAACAAACACATAAAATATTAGAAGATAGGTTTTTTAAAATGATAATATATATTAAAGAAAAAGTTGAAAAAGATAATATTGAATATCCAGTAAATTACTTTATTGGTGCTTGTAAAAAATCTTTAGAAAACCACAAAAAAAATAAGTAGCTAGCATATTTATAGAATATAATAAAATTAAAATGGCATCAGTACAACCCTTTAAAGCAGTAAGACCCACACGAGATAAAGCCAATTTAGTGGTTTCTCGTTCCTATCATATTTATGATAAGGAAGGTTTAGAGTTCCGTTTAAAGAACAATCCATATTCTTTTTTACAAATTTTAAATCCTGGATATAAATTTGCTCAGGAAATATCTACCAAGAAGGAGTTTAGTTTGGTACGTAACCGCTACCATGAATTTAAAGATGAAAATTTCTTTGTTCAGGATGACACTCCTAAGTTTTACTTATACAAAATGGTTACGCGTACCGATACTTTTATTGGTATTGTTGGCGCTACATCTGTTGAGGATTATAATACTAATGTGATTAAAATTCATGAGAACACATTAGAAAAACGCGAGAAACTGTTTAAAGAATATATTGATACCGTTGGGTTTAATGCAGAACCAGTTTTATTAACCTATCCTAAAAATAATACGCTTGATGATTTATTTAGTGTTATAATGAATGATCGTCCTGAATACGAATTTTCAACAACGGATAGAATATCACATTTTTTATGGCTAATTGATGATGCTACACAAATAGCTACAATTCAAAACGAATTTAAAAACATTGATAGTTTGTATATTGCTGATGGACATCACAGAAGTGCCTCTTCTGCCCTACTTGCAAATGATTACACTGCACCAGGTGCTTCACAGAAACACTTTATGAGTTGCTTGATTCCTGAATCTGATTTGAAAATATATGAATTTTACAGATTAGTAAAGGATTTAAACGGGTTATCGAAAAAAGAGTTTTTAATTCAATTAGATGCTATTTTTACTATAGAAAATTGCGGTTTAAAACCAAGAAAACTTTCTACTCAACATCATTTTAGCATGTATCTTGATAATGAGTTTTATATTTTACACTTGCGCTCAAGTTTTTTAAAATTTGAAAATGCACTTGAAGCTTTGGATGCTCAAATACTTTACAAGTTAGTTCTAAATCCTATTTTAGGAATAACTGATTTACGTAACGAAAAACGCCTAGATTATCTTCCAGGAACTAAAGACATGATCGAATTGAAACAAAAAATGGATACAGAAGGGTTTCAAGTCGCTTTCGGAATGTTGCCAATAAATGTAGTACAGATGAAACAAATAGCCGACGAAGGTTTAACCATGCCACCAAAAAGCACATATATAGAGCCCAAATTAAGAAGCGGCCTAACTATATATGAATTTTAATATTTTATAATACTGTTATATACAAAATGAGTATTACCCAAAACCTCAATCAAATAAAAAGTACCATACCAAAACACGTAACACTTGTTGCTGTTTCTAAAACAAAACCTATTGAAGCTTTACAAGAAGCCTATGATGCTGGTCAACGTATTTTTGGAGAAAACAAAATTCAAGAAATGACTCAGAAATGGGAAGTTTTACCAAAAGATATTGAATGGCATATGATTGGTAATTTACAACGCAACAAAGTAAAATACATGGCGGAGTATGTTAGTTTAATTCATGGTGTAGATAGTTTTAAATTATTACAAGAAATTAACAAACAAGCAATAAAACATAATAGAGTAATTGATTGTTTGTTACAAATAAAAATAGCTCAAGAAGACTCTAAAGCAGGAATGACTCTTGAAGAAGCAAAAACAATTCTTCAATCAGAAGAATTTTCAAGCTTAAAAAACATTAAAATAACTGGACTAATGGGGATGGCTTCATTTACTGATAACCAAGAGCAAGTAAGTTCTGAATTTAACTACCTAAGCAACTCTTTTAATGACCTAAAAGAAATTAAAACCTATAATTGTGAGTTAAAAACAATTTCGATGGGTATGAGTGCTGATTATGAATTAGCAATTAATTGTGGAAGTACCATGGTTAGAGTAGGAAGTAGTATATTTGGAGCTAGAAATTATAATATTTAAGTTATTTACGCAATAGTAGACATAGAAACCACTGGAGGGAAATTCAATGAAGAAGGAATTACCGAAATTGCTGTATACAAATATGACGGTCATGAAATTGTTGATCAGTTTATTTCCTTAGTAAATCCAGAAAAAGAAATTCAACCATTTGTTGTTAACCTTACCGGTATCAACAACAAAATGTTACGTAATGCCCCTAAATTTCACGAGGTAGCCAAACGTATTGTAGAAATTACTCAAGATTGTATTCTGGTAGCCCACAACACTTCTTTTGATTACAGAATTTTACGTACTGAATTCAGACGATTAGGGTATGATTTTGTAAAAAAAACATTGTGTACTGTTGAATTAAGTAAAAAATTAATTCCTGGCCAGGAAAAATACAAATTAGGAACCTTAGTAAAGGCTTTAGGTATTCCTATGACTGACCGACATAGAGCTTCTGGTGATGCTTTAGCTACTGTACATTTGTTTAAACTATTGTTAGACAAAGACATTGAAAAAACAATAGTAAGCGAAAGTATTAAAGAACTTATCGAAAAGAAAACACCAGCTAAATTAGCGCATATTATTGAGGATTTACCGTCAAAAACTGGCGTATATTACATACGTAAAGCTGACGGTACAATTATATATATTGGGAAAAGTAAAAATATTAAAAAAAGGGTTAATCAGCATTTTTTAGGAACCAGTAGGAAAGCAAAAAACATTCAACGTTTAGTGAGTACTGTTACTTATGAAGAAACAGGAAGTGAGTTAATTGCACTATTAAAAGAATGCCAAGAAATAAAAACTAATCAGCCTTTATATAATCATACTAAGCGAAAAACTAATTTTCAGTTTGGAATGTATCAGAAAAAGGATGACAATGGTTATATCAGTTTGACTTTTGAAAAAATTGATCATAGGAAAAAAGCAATCACTTCTTTTTCATCTGTTGGTGAGGCTGAAAAATTCTTACTTAAAATAACGGGTAAGTATGAACTATGTCAGACTATTAACAACTTATCTATAACAGAAGGAACATGTTTTCCTTATAAAACGAAAGAATGTAAAGGAGCATGTTGCAATGAAGAACCAAAAGCTTCATACAACAAACGTGCAGCTTTGTTTATAGAAGAATATTCTCATAAAAGTGCAAATAAAATTATTATTGATAGCGGTAGAACTCATAATGAATCTAGTGCTATTTTAATTGAAAATGGAATATATAAAGGTTATGGTTTTTATCAATTAAACCATCAAATCAATAATATAGAAATCCTGAGAGATATTATTACTCCAATGGAAGATAATAGAGATACACAACATTTGATTCATAGTTTTTTAAGAACTAAAAAAGTGAAGAAAATAATTCCACTACCAATAAATAAATAAATAATACAAGCATTGCAAAAAGATAAAGAACACTACACCTGGAAAGAGAAACTTCATGAGATAATCTATGAAGCCGATACTCCTTTAGGTAAATGGTTTGACATTATATTGCTCTTTTTAATTTTAGCTAGTATTGCTGTAGTTATGCTAGAAAGTGTCTCAGATATTGGCAAAAACTACGCATATGAATTAAATCTAACAGAATGGATTATTACACTCCTTTTCACTTTAGAATATTTTGCTCGAATAATAGTTATTAAAAAACCAAAAGAATACATTTTTAGCTTTTATGGTGTGATCGATTTTCTTTCAACTATACCAAAATATTTATCATTTTTTTTCATAGGATCACACGGACTGGTTGCTTTAAGAGCATTACGATTATTACGTGTATTTAGAATTTTAAAATTGGCTAGATTTATAGGAGAAGGAAACCAATTAGCGTATGCACTAAAAGCAAGCAGAGCAAAAATATCTGTTTTTTTATTAGCTATTTTTATGCTCTGTATTATACTTGGTACTTTTATGTATATGATAGAAGGAGGTTCTGGAGGAGGTTTCACCAGTATCCCCAGAAGCGTATATTGGGCTATTGTAACTCTAACAACAGTTGGTTATGGTGACATTGCCCCAGTAACTCCTTTTGGACAGTTTATAGCTTCTATAATCATGATTTTAGGTTATGCCGTAATTGCTGTTCCTACTGGAATAGTTTCTTCTGAAATGACAAAAGACCGTAAAAAAATACACCTAAACACTCAAAATTGTACTCAATGTTCGGCTAGTAATCATCGAGATGATGCTAGTTTTTGCTATGAATGTGGACATAAAATAAATTAGTAAACATCTCATTATTTTTTAAGTTAAAATAGATTGAAACAAAAATATCTCATCAGTATAGTAGGGCCAACAGCTATTGGAAAAACCGCATTAAGTATAAAACTTGCTCAGTATTATAATACTGAAATTATTTCATGTGACTCTCGCCAATTCTTCAAAGAAATGACTATTGGTACTGCAGTCCCTGAGCCCGAAGAACTTGCTGCAGCAACACATCATTTTGTACAAAATAAATCTATTTTAGACGAATACAATGTAGGAACTTTTGAGCTAGATGCTATTTCAAAATTAAATGAACTCTATAAAAAACATGATGTCGTTATCATGGTTGGTGGTTCCGGTTTATACGTAAATGCTGTTATAAATGGTTTAGATGATTTTCCTAAAGTAGACCCATCTATTAGAGAGGAGCTCACACAACGCTTAGAATTAGGGGGAATTGAATCTTTACAAAATAAATTAAAAGAATTAGATCCTATTACGTATAAAAAAATAGCGATTGATAATCCACAACGCTTATCCAGGGCTTTAGAAATTTGTATCGGATCAGGAAAACCATACTCTTCCTTTTTAAACATAAAAAAAAATAGCAGAGTTTTTAAAACTGTTTCAATTGGCTTAACTGCTGAAAGAGAATCAATGTATGATAGAATCAACCGGAGAGTTGATATTATGATGGAGAGTGGCCTACTAGAAGAAGTTAAGACACTTTTACCACATAAAAATTTAAATGCATTAAACACGGTTGGTTACAAGGAGTTATTTAATTATCTGGATGATGAATGGGATTTAGAGTTTGCCGTTTCAGAAATTAAAAAGAATACCCGTCGCTTTTCAAAAAGACAAGTTACCTGGTTTAAGCGAAACCAAGAAACAAAATGGTTTGATTATCAATATGAGTTAGACGAAATTACAAAACACACTAATAATCAGACGCTTAAATAAAATTAGTTATTGTTAAAACTCAAGTACCCCTTACCGATTTTCCTCGTTAAAAAATTTAAATCTCATTTTTGGTTAAGAAAAACTATCTCTTTTTTGTTGAAAATTCAAAATTAATATAGTAACTTTAAGATTAACCAGAACATGTTTTTCTATGAATATTTTAATCCCAACAGATTTTTCTAAGTTGTCTAAAATAGCCATTGATTATATATTAGGCTTAAGCAGAGACATTGAGCTCAACATCACCTTAATTCATGTTTTAAACACAAGTGTACCACAAGCTCGTGTAACTACAAAGAAACTTGAGGAAGCCATTAAGATGAGTTCAGAAGTAGAGATGAGGGAACTTATTCAAACAATTCAAAAAGAACATCGTTCAAAACACAATATCAGATATAAAATAGTTGTTGCTCATTATATAGAAGAAGCAGTTGAAAAATTTGCCTTAAATAATGATATTGATTTGATATGTATAGGTACTAAAGGTGCAAGTGGGTTAAAAAAAATATTTATCGGAAGTAATGCGGTTGCTATAATTAAAAAAAGTAGTATCCCAGTATTAACAATTCCAGAATATGCTAGATACAGAGGAATTGATAGTGTTTTATATTGTAGTGATTTATATAATATTGAAGAGGAAATAGATAGGATAATTTTATTCATAAAATTATTAGACTCTTCAATACAAATTGTTCATGTTGAAGAAGAAAGTGAAGGCTCTAATTTCAATATACTCAGCGAAGAAAAAAAACTACGTGAATTATTTTCTTACGAAAATATAAGCATTAAAAAACTTCAAAATGTTTCTGTTATGCAAGGAATAAATCAACAAGTAGCAGACATTGATGCTGAGTTATTAATTTTGTTTACCCATACTACAAATTTATTTGAAGAAATATTTCAGAAAAGTGTAACACAAAGCATAGCCTTTCAAAGCAGAATACCAATTCTAACGTTTCAAAAAAATAGTAGTCATTAAAGAATGTATTATAATTACAAATCAATTTATAGGTAATTATATAAAACTTATTGAGTTAAATATAAAAAGAACCTTCAATTTTATTGAAGGTTCTTTTTAGCACATATATTATTTAATTAGTTTACTTATTAACTACCAATCTAAAACCTTCACCGTGAATATTTAAAAATTCAACATTTTCATCTTTCTTTAAATATTTACGCAACTTAGCAATATAAACATCCATTGAGCGAGACGTAAAATAATTATCATCTCTCCATATTTTAGTCAATGCTAACTCTCTTGACATCAAGTCGTTTTCATGTAATGCTAACAAACGTAATAATTCATTTTCTTTCGGAGATAACTTTATAGGTTCTTCAGTACCAATAGTTAAAAAACGAAGTTTTGAATTTAAATCAAATGCACCAATTTTAAATTCAAAAGTTGCACTATCAGCTATAGAATCTTTAACCTTTCTGAGCATAATTGCATTAATTTTCATTAACAACACTTCTGAATCAAAAGGCTTATTTAAATAATCATCAGCACCAACTTTATACCCTTTTAATACATCTTCTTTCATTGCTTTCGCAGTTAAAAAAATAATTGGCACTTCTTTGTTACGCTCTCTAATTTCTTTTGCTAGAGTAAACCCATCTTTATAAGGCATCATTACATCTAAAATACACAAATGATAATTGTCCTTCTTAAATTTCTCGAAGCCTTCCATTCCGTTTTTAGCCAACGTAACGTCATAGTCATTTAGAGATAAATAATCTTTCAATACAGAACCAAAATTTGGATCATCCTCTACTAATAATATTTTCTTTTGTGCTTTGTCCATAAGTTATGATATTAATGGTAATTTAATAATAAAAGTTGTTCCTTTTCCTTTCTCACTTTCAACAAATATTTCTCCTTGATGATCATCAATAATTTGTTTTACGTAAGCCAATCCAAGACCATGTCCTTTTACATTATGTACATTACCGGTGTGTTCTCTATAAAATTTTTCAAATATTTTCTTCTGCACAGACTTAGACATTCCATTTCCTTTATCAGAAATTTTCAATACAATTGAATTCCTCACTGTTTCAGTAGATACATTTATTTCTGGAGCGTCAGGCGAGTACTTAATTGCATTATCTAATATATTAACTATAACGTTTGTAAAGTGAGATTCATTCACCAATACAGTTGATGTTTTAGCTTTAAAATTTGTATTAATTACTCCACCTCTATCCTCAATCATCAATTCAATATGCGGAATTGCATCTTCTATTAAGTCGTGTAATTCAAATTTTTCTTTCTTTATATCTAATTGTTTCTTTTCCAGTCTTGAAATACGCAATACATTTTCTACCTGTGCATGCATAAGTTTATTCTCTTCACCAATCATTCGTAAGTAACGTTTTACCTTACTATCATCCCCCATTATTTTTGGGTTCCTAATTGCATCTAAAGCTAAGTTTATAGTTGCTATTGGTGTTTTAAACTCATGCGTCATGTTGTTAATAAAATCAGTTTTTATTTGTGAAATCTGACGCTGTCTTAATAACTGATACATTGCAAAAACAAAAAGTAAAAGAATAATTCCTGTAAAGGTTATTGATAAAATAACCATCGATAATATTGACGATAATAAAAACTTTTTCTTGTTTGGAAAAGTCAATCTTAAATTAAAATTCCCGACAGTGTTATCTTCAAAAAGTGATGTTGAGTATTCTATATTTTTTAACAATTCGTAATCCTCAGAATGTACTGAAGTTGCCAAATCATTACTATAAACAGCAAATTCATAGTCTAAATTTAATCCTTTATCAAATAGTTCTTGAGCAATAATCAAGTTTATTTGATTATTAGTTAATCGCTTATGTATTGGTCTTTTATTTGCTAAGGTTTTATAAATTTCTTCTAACTGTAAAACACTATATGAGGGCAATTGGTTTACACGATCAATACGTTCTTGAACAGTTACTTTTGACTGATCAATACCTAATTCATCAAAAAATGAAGTTTCACTTTTTCCGTAAATTTTCTTTAGGGTTATTGAATCGTTATCTGATCCCTCAAAATACTCACTTGTAGAAACCTTATAATTCTCCTCAATAATACCACTTCTATGCAAAAATGTTTCATTAGTTCTGCTATCCTTTTGGATAACATTCAACTCTGAAATAACTGTCTGACTTGGTAACTGACCTAAACTATCAATTAATTTCTCTAATCTATTAAAATAATTATTACGCTCTTGTTTTTCTATTTTATTAGAAGTTGATTCTAAAATTTGAATCACTGTTGTAGCAAATTGATCTTCTCTATTCTCTATAGAAGTATTTATCCAATAACTTTGAACAAATATTATTCCTATAAGAGATAAGCTCATTAAAGCTACTAATGAAACAAATACTTTTTTACCCATTATTCAAAAATAGTTTTTTAACATGAGTATTAAATAATTTTAACCAAAACTTAACAAAAATGTTAAAATGAAGAGTTATTTCGTAGTATATTAAGAATTTGTGTGTTAATTTTTTTAACTTGATTTTCTGTTGCCTCAATCGTTTTATTATTGATTATAAAATCAGATTGGTCAATTTTATCCTCATCACTTAATTGATTCATAACCCTATGAAGCACTTGTTTTTTAGTTACATTATCACGTAAAACCACTCTTTTAATTCGCTCTTCTAAAGGTGCGGTTACCGTAATTACCAAGTCACAATTTTTAAAACTTCCCGATTCAAATAAAATTGCAGACTCTTTAATTACATATTCTGCATCCTGTTCTTTATACCAACGCAAAAAATCTTCAGCAACTGCTGGGTGTACAATTGAATTTAAGTCGTTTAACAGTGACTTATTCTTAAATATTTTATCGGAAATATAACTTCGGTTTAACTCATTTTCATCATTATAAGCTTCATCGCCTAATAAGTTTTTAATTGCAGCTATCACTTTTTCACTAGTAATCATTATCTTTTTTGCTTCAATATCTGAAACATAAATTGGCACACCCAATTTGTAAAATAATTTTGCAACTGTTGTTTTTCCACTCCCTATACCTCCTGTTAATCCTACAATCATTATTCTATAAGTAAATACGTTACTGATTTTTTTAACACTTTTGCATTCCTCACTCCTTCTGGCGTGTATTCCATTTGGATTGGCAAGGTATTAGAATTATTTATATCATTATAATCTACATACACCCCAAATCCTTCCTCTCTATAAGAGCTAAATAAAGATAGTGGGGATTGAAACTGCACACTAACTTGTTTCGGGAATATAGATATTTTTTTTTCTTTTGGTACATTAATAATTTGAATAGTTAATTGAAAAGTTCCTTGTGTAAATCGCTCAACATCATAAGTGTAATGTACACTAGGCTGTTCTAATATAACATCGTCATATTTATTTTTTAACAATACTTCTCCAGATATACTTTCAAAAACGTTATCAAAATTCAAACTATCAGTTTCTATTTCAGAAATCTTATTTATTACTGATGACTCTCCATAAATTAATATAGAATTTATACTTAGGTTAGACTTAGTAATACCATAACCCAATTTTGTTTGAACCCTTATCTGAGGCTTTACTGGTACTTTTTTTTTGGCTAGTGTAATCACTTCAAAATTCAACTGTTTAGGAACAACATCAAGCACTTTTATGCTTTTGGGAAATAGTGTTTTAAACTGATAGTCATTTACACCCCATTTCCATTGGTTTCTATATTTTTGAGTATCTATTGAATAGTGTAATTTTTCTAATTCATTATTTAATAAAGAAAAACCAGGGCCTTGAATTTTTATATAGATTACCGAATCGGTGCTTTTTACTAAATTGCCTTCACTAACATTTTCATACAAAACATTAACACCTACAGATTTCTCATAAGTTTTAGATAAGTTAATTAACACCCATATAAAAAAAGAAACCAACAAGGCAATAACAAAAGCTCTAGAACTCTTCTTCTGAATATACGAAAATCCTTTTTTATATTTCATCAAAGTAACATTATACAGTCTACTTTCCTGGAGAAAGCCCACGAAGTATTAATTAGTATTATAATCATCTGAATACCCAAATTAATAAAGCTACCAGATCTCCAGAAAATAAACTCACTGATGAGTAAAAATAGTCATTTCTATTTAAAAAATAAAGATGGAAATGCTTCTTGTGGTTTTTGTTTTAAAACACCAACTTTAATCGTAGATTCTAAAAAACCTAATCCGTATCCAAAAAACTGAATAAATAGGGCGAATACTGACAATACGCCAATTTTAATGCTATTGTTATTTATAGTTGAGTCTATAAAAATTAAAGCTACATAAACTCCCATAAACAAAACAAAAATGTAGTGCGATAATAACATTGCTAGTATGGAAACTAAAACTCCAGCAACAAATAGCGTAGGAAACCAATATGTTATTTTTTTTGTTTCTGGATGCCAGTGATTTAATATCGGTCGGCATTTACCAAATTTCTGTACTTGTGTATGAAACTTACTCCATGAAATTCTACGCTTATGATATACAAAAGCTTCAGCAATCAGTTTAGTTTTATACCCCTTCTTCCAAAGTCGTATTGTTAAATCGGGGTCCTCTCCAGGATGAATTTTCCCAAAACCACCTGTAGCTTCAAATGCTTTCTGAGATAAGCCCATATTAAAACTCCTAGGCTGAAATGCATCAACACTTTTCTTGCCACCTCGTATACCACCAGTTGTAAAAAAAGACGTCATTACATAGTTAATTGCTTTTTGAATATCAGAAAACGATTCATGAGCAGCATCTGGGCCTCCAAAACAAGCTACATAATTTTCGTTTAATGAATTATCTACTTCTATTAAATAGTTTTCCGGAAGAATACAATCAGAGTCTAAAATTAAAAAGTAATTCCCTCTTGCTTTTTGCATTCCGTAATTTCTAGAATCTCCAGGTCCAGAATTCTCTTTTTGATAATAACTAATATCCAGGGTTTCTGAAAACTTAGCAATAATATGCTCAGAGGACAATGTGGATCCGTCTTCTATGATTACAATCTCATAAGGTTTAATGAATTGAAGTTTTGTCATACTAATTAACAACTCCTCAATTTCTTCTGGCCTATTATAAACAGGTATGATAAACGAATACTTGATTTCCATAATTACAAAAATAAAAAAGCTCGTGTTATAAAACACGAGCTTTTAAAAAATATGTAATAAAACTTATTTTTTTACTATTCTAATAGTTCCTTCGTTATTATTAACAGAAGCTTTTACAAAGTAAATCCCTGAATTTAAATCAGAAAAATCTAATTTATAAACGCTACTATTAGGAGTAACAGTTCTAACTGTTTGACCTAACATGTTAACTATTGATAACGATTTAATTTCACTTTTTGCAGAAACTGTTAACTCATTTTCTACAGGATTTGGATATGCCGTAAATCCTTCTGATAATTTTAAATCATCGATAGATAACGTAACTTGATCAAACACTTGAATTCCAAAAGAACCTCTAGCATCAAAATATCCACTCACTTGAATATAATATGTAGTTCCTGGAGTTAATGCCGTACTATTAGCAGCCGTTAAATCTAAAACATTCATATACCCAGCTCCAACTATTGTTCCACTATCTTGATCACAAGTTAGCTCAGCAGGCAAAGTACTAAGGTCACCACAAGTAACCCCAGTAGCATCATAAATAGCTATTTCTGAATCACTCATTGACCCGCCAATATCAGTACTCACTTGCACTTCTCCAGAAGCTGGAGCTACAAATGAAAACCAAACTGAACCTTGTGTCCCTCCACTAAAACAAGTTCCATCTGGCTCACTAGCTTCTTCTGAAGCTTGGACATTTGTATATGCACCTGAAACACCTGTAACATCCATAGTTAATGCTACTGCATTACATAAATCATTATTAGCTGGTGGTAGCGCATAAGAAAAATTTAAAGATAAATAATTACCTAATGCACCACTACAGTCAGACTGAACATACAATGTATAATTTATTCCATCTATTAAATTTACTACTGAGAAATTAATTACAGCAGAAACACCTGAATCAATCGCACCTGCAGTTCCTTGTGGGGTACCTTGAGGTTGTATTTCCCAATTATATGCCGTAGCACCTGCGGCAGCTCCTAAAGTAACATCTGCTAAATTTGGTGCAGTAAAGTTACCAATAGAAAGTGTAGGGTCTGGGCAACTAGCAGTTTCAAAAATAGTTATAGTAATATTAGACCAATCAGCTGCTGACCCACCATATGATTGACTTAAAACTATATCAAAAAAACCATCTACTGTTGGGTTATAATCACTTGTAAAAGCTCCTGTAAAAGTTAATGTTGTCGCACTCCCGTTAGCACCATCTCCAGCAATAGCAGCTGTTACAGTACCAGCTGTTGTAATTACATCTAATCCTGCCTCATTTGAATACGGGTCTCCAGTTGGATTATCCCAATAAACAGATATACTAAAAGTTGTATATAACCCTGCCGGAACACTTGCTAAAGTGTTATCAATACTGTTTAAATTTAATGTAACATCCGATCCCGAAAGGACATTAGTAGGCCCCGGAATTACTGGAAACACAAATTGCGAAAAAGCACTTAGTGAGCTTAGTGTTGCAATAACAAATAATAAAGTAATTTTT
>JAWUYQ010000036.1:0-12742 GCA_034110725.1 Flavobacteriaceae bacterium | reverse complement strand
ATGAATTATATATTAAAAATATTATTAAGCGCTATTGCAGTTTTTGTATTAGCAAGTATATTACCCGGAATTACAATTGAAAGCTACCTAACTGCTATTATTGTTGCTATTGTTCTCGGTATTCTAAACACATTAGTACGTCCGTTATTAATTTTCTTTACAATTCCTCTCACAATAATAACCTTAGGATTATTCCTATTTATCATTAATGCATTTATAATACTAATTGCAGGATATTTTATTAGTGGATTTACTGTAACTAGTATATTTTGGGCTTTATTATTTAGCATACTACTCTCTATCTTACAGTCAGTACTGCACAACATCTTAAAAGAGAATAAAAGTTCAAAAAACTGATTCTTTATACACAAAACCAGTTAATCAAACTACTGGTAGCTGCAAAAATTTGTAAGCTTATAAAAATGTGCTATTTTTGCACAGTTAAATTTACTATTTCAAATAGATTAATATGAATATCACAAGAGAAAACATTGATGCACTTAATGCAGTTCTAACAGTTACAGTCGAAAAAAACGATTATAAAGAAAAAGTAGATAAAATACTTGTAGATTATCGTAAAAAAGCAAATATACCTGGTTTCCGTAAAGGTGAAGTACCAATGGGAATTGTGAAAAAGCAATATGGTAAAGCTGTTTTAGTTGATGAAGTAAATAAATTAATACAAGAAAACTTAAACAAGTATCTTGCAGAAGAAAAACTTGAATTATTAGGTAATCCGTTACCGAAAGAACAAGAAGATTTAAATTGGGATGCTGAAAATTTTTCTTTTCAATTTGAATTAGGTTTAGCTCCAACTTTTGATGTAAACTTAAAAAATAAAAAAGCGATTACGCAATACAATATTGTTGCTGACAAAAAGACTATCAATGATCAGATAGAAAACATCAGAAAACAATACGGTAAAATAATCCCAACTTCTGAAATCACTGAAAAAACAGAGGTAACTGGAGTTTTCAAAAATGAAGAAAAATCAATTGAAAACACAACCACTATTAGCTTAGATAAAATTAAAGGAAAAACAAATACTGGTAAATTCTTAAAAGCTAAAACCGGAGATACACTTACACTGAAAACTAAAGGACTTTTTAATGAAGAGCATGACTTAATGAATGCTTTAAAAGTAAGCAACGAAGATGTTAAAGGACTAGAAGTTGAAGTTTCTTTTGAAATTACCGAAACTAACAATAGAGAATTAGCTGAAATGGATCAAGAATTCTTTGACAAACTTTTTGGTAAAGACGCTATTACTTCTGAAGATGAATTAAAAGCTCGTTTACAAGAAGACGCTCAAAAGCAATTTGCTCAACAAGCTGATCAACGTTTATTAAATGACGTTACTGAGCATTTAGTTGAAAACACATCGTTTGACTTACCTCAAACATTCTTAGAAAAATGGATGCAAACTTCTGGAGAAAATCCTTTGACTGAAGAGCAAGCTAAAGAAGAATATGCTAAGTCAGAAAAAGCATTACGTTATCAGTTAATTGAAGGGAAGTTATTACAAGAAAATGATATCAAAGTTCAATTTGAGGATTTAAAAGCACATACCGTTGAAATGGTAAGAGCTCAGATGGCTCAATTTGGACAAACTAATCCTTCAGATGAAGAATTAGATGGTATAGTTGCAAGAGTTTTATCTAACCAAGATGAAGCAAGAAAATTAGGAGAACAACTTGTTAGTCAAAAGTTATTAGCTTTTTATAAAGACAATGTAAACTTAAAAGTAAAAGAATTGAACTACGAAGAGTTCATTAAGGAAGTTTACAACTAAAATTAACAAACTAAATTGAGTATCTTTAAAGCGTTAAATTTTTTTGTTTGACGCTTTTTTGTTTAAATTGATAAAAAATCACACTTCAATATGAATTACGGTAAAGAATTTGAAAAATACGCTACAAAGCACCACGGAATAAACAGCATGCATTACGACAAAATATTAAGCAGTATGTACCCACAAGGTATGACTCCTAATATTGTTGTAGAAAGACATATGAATGTTGCAATTTTTGATGTATTCTCTTGTTTGATGATGGATAGGATTATCTTTTTAGGAACTGGTATAAATGATCAAGTAGCAAATGTTGTTCAAGCTCAATTATTATTCTTAGAGAGTATTGATGCCTCTAAAGATATTCAAATTTACATTAACTCTCCAGGAGGAGGGGTATATGCAGGACTTGGAATTTATGATACAATGCAATTCATTAAGCCAGATGTAGCAACTATTTGTACAGGTATGGCAGCATCTATGGGAGCTGTATTATTATGCGCAGGAGCAGCAGGGAAAAGATCAGGATTAACTCACTCTAGAGTTATGATTCACCAACCATTAGGTGGTGCACAAGGACAAGCAAGTGATATAGAAATTACTGCTAGAGAAATTTTGACTTTAAAGAAGGAATTATACGACATCATTGCTAAACATTCTGGGCAAGAGTATGATAAAGTATATAACGATTCTGATAGAGATTATTGGATGAGAGCTGATAAAGCTAAAGAGTACGGAATGATTGACGAAATATTAGCTAGATAAAAATAAAGACGATGGCGAAGGAAGAATTATCATGTTCATTTTGTGGGCGAAAGAAACCAGAAACTAGTTTATTAATTGCTGGTTTAGATGCACACATTTGTGACCAATGTATTGAACAAGCACATGGAATTGTTTTAGAAGAGGCTTCTGAAAATAATGACGATGCTTTATCTGCTGAATTAAGCTTAAGAAAACCAAAAGACATTAAAGCATTTCTTGACGAATACATCATTGGTCAAGATTTTAGTAAAAAAGTTATTTCTGTTGCTGTTTACAATCATTACAAAAGGTTATTACAACCACCTAGTGATGACGACATTGAAATACAGAAAAGTAATATTATAATGGTTGGTCAAACTGGTACCGGGAAAACGTTAATGGCAAAAACAATTGCTAAAATGTTAAACATCCCTTTAGCTATTGTTGATGCAACGGTACTTACTGAAGCTGGTTATGTAGGTGAAGATGTAGAAACTATTTTAACTCGTTTATTACAAGCAGCTGACTATAATTTAGAAAAAGCTGAAAAGGGAATTGTTTTCATTGATGAAATAGACAAAATTGCTAGAAAAAGTGACAACCCATCAATAACTAGAGATGTTGCTGGAGAAGGTGTTCAACAGGCATTATTAAAACTTTTAGAAGGAACAGTTGTGAACGTTCCACCAAAAGGAGGTAGAAAGCACCCTGATCAGAAATTCATTGAAGTGAACACTGAAAATATCTTATTTATTGCTGGTGGAGCTTTTGACGGTATTGAAAGAGCTATTACCAAAAGACTGAATATGCAGGCCGTTGGATATAGTGCTTCGAAAGAGGATGACAAAATTGATGAAGATCATTTATTACAATACATTATTCCTAAAGATTTAAAAGACTTTGGTTTAATCCCTGAAATCATTGGTAGGCTACCTGTTTTAACATACATGGATCCGTTAGATACTAAAACACTTAGAGCTATTCTTACGGAGCCTAAAAACGCTATTATCAAGCAATACAAAAAACTGTTTGAAATGGATGATGTTATATTCGACATTAAAGACGATGCTTTAGAGTTTATTGTTGAAAAAGCAATTGAATATAAATTAGGAGCAAGAGGTTTACGATCTTTATGCGAGTCTATTTTAACAGATGCAATGTTCGAACTACCAAGTGCAGAAGATAAACACTTAGTGGTAGATAAAGCATATGCAGAAAATAAATTAACAAGATCAACATTAAGTAAACTTAAAGCAGTCTCTTAATTATTACATTAACACCCAAATGTCATTACTATTAAGGAAGCTTTTTGGTAATGACATTTTTAATTATGGCAAATAATAATCCTATTGGCGTTTTTGATTCAGGAGTAGGTGGAATTTCTATATGGAAGGAAATTCATCAATTACTCCCCAATGAGAGTAGTATTTATTTAGCCGATAGTATTAATGCACCCTATGGACAAAAAGGCAAACAAGAAATTATTGATTTATGCTTTAAAAACACAGACTTATTACTAAGTAAAGGTTGCAAATTAATTATAGTTGCATGTAATACAGCAACTACAAATGCAATAAAACAACTTAGAGCTACATATAATATTCCCTTTATAGGAATTGAACCAGCTATTAAACCAGCTGCTTTAAATTCAAAAACAAAATCCATTGGTATTCTAGCCACTAAAGGAACGCTGTCTAGCGAATTATTTCATAACACTTCGGAACTATATTCCGAGAACATAAAAATCATAGAACAAGTTGGAGTTGGCTTAGTAGAATTAATTGAATCTGGAAATATTGACTCTGAGGAGGTAATCAATTTGTTAAAAAAATACCTCGATCCAATGATTAAAGAGAATATTGATCATTTAGTACTAGGATGCTCTCATTACCCTTTTTTAATTCCAGTAATTAAAAAAATAATCCCTAAAAATATTTCAATAATTGATTCTGGAAAAGCTGTAGCTAAGCAAGTAGAAATTATCCTTAGCAAACAAAATTCATTAAGCACAAATTCCAATCCTTCAAATGTTTTTTTCACTAACAGTAACACTGCAGTGATTAAAGCAATCTTAAATAATAAATACACTGTATCTAAACTAGATTTTTAGATTACAAATAGTGTAAAAATTAAAAAAGGGTTGTGATAAAATCACAACCCTTTTTTAATTTTTACACACAATTCAGTTTATGATTGAGCCACAACACATTCTTGCTCAATAAGTATTTCCTTTTTGAATGCTTCAATTCTATCTTTCTTTACTTCACAGTAACGTTTTTTACAACTCCATCCACTTTTTCCGCATGATGCAAACATAACTGAAACTACTGCTACTAAAACGATACTTTTTTTCATATTCTTTTTTTTAAACAACCCCAAAGATTATTATATTGATTAATTATATCGTAAATATATATCAAATAATCATAATTATAAAGCTCCCAAAACACACAAGCACTTGTTTTTAAGGTTTTTACAACTTTTAAAATTCATTATTACCAATTAACATTGTGAGTTACTAGGAATAATGTAATTAAAAACCTTAATCATTAACACATCTTTTGTTTTTAGATATTACTGATAAAATACACATAATATCGATGAACTACATAAATTTGCATGTGTTTTCGATAATTTGTTATTCTTGCATAATATAAAAATGAGATAAACAGGGATAATCAAAAAAGCCACCCAATATATGGGTGGCTTTTTTGGTTTAATATATTATAATCAACTAAGCTATTAGTTAACTATAACAAATTCTATCCTTCTGTTAATTTCATGCTCTACATCAGAACATTCTTTTGAAATACAATCTATTATTGTTTGAGTCTCTCCAAAACCTTCAGATATTAATCGATCAGCTTGAATTCCTTTAGAAACTAAATACTTCATTGTAGAAGCTGCCCTTCTTTTTGATAACATTAAGTTATACGAAGCCGTACCTCTAATATCAGTATGCGCATTTACTTCTATTTTCATTGTTGGGTTTTCTTCAAGAACACTTACAATTTTATCCAATGACATTCTTGACACTGGTTTGATATTTGCCTTATTAAAAGCAAAATAAATGTTTTCAATTTTAATTATTGATTTTCCATCAACCTCAACAATTTCTGGTGCAGTTTGTTCTAAAATAACTTCAACCTTAAACACTCGTTCAGTAGCAGAGTTTGTAGGTAAATTTATAACATTATCATTATATCCTTCCTTTTTAGTATTTATAGTGTATACTTCATAAGGATCAACGTAAGCAGAAAACTCACCAGAACTATTTGTTTTAGAAGGAACTACATTACCATCAATATCTATTATTTCAATTTCAGAATTTACAACAATAGCTTTGGTCAATTCGTCTCTAACAACACCTTTGATTGATTGTTTATTATACTTGAGTCTTAATTTATAAATATCAGATCCACCCATACCATCGGCCTTTGCAGAAGTTACAAAACCACGTTGCTCATTAGCTAATATAAATGCGTAATCATCTTCTGGACTGTTAATCGAAGCTCCAAGATTCAAAGGTCTAACAAGTTCTCCTTTTACGTTTCTAGCCCTGAACACATCTAAACCACCCATTGTATTATGTCCATCTGAGGCAAAATAAAAATACTTCCCATTTTTATCTATAAAAGGAGTACGTTCATTATTTGCTGTATTTACTTTATCTCCTAGATTAACCGGATTATCAATTGTGTTATCTTTATTTACATTAACTGAATATAAATCATATCCTCCAAAACCTCCTGGCATATCAGAAGCGAAATATAACGTTTTACCGTCTTCAGATAAATATGGATTCTCAACTGAGTAATCTTCACTATTAAAATGAATTCTCTCTTCATTCAACCATTGGCCATTACCCTGTAAATCTTTAGCTCTGAAAAGTTGATAATTTCTCTTATCACCTAATATACTTCTGGTGTAATAAACAGTTTTCTGATCTGGAGAAAAGGTTATAGTTCCTTCATTATCATTCGTGTTTAAAATTCTAGAATATCCTAATGGTCTATCAAGATCTCCTGTCTTTTTTATAGTAGCACAATATATTTGAAAATGAGGTTCTCCTGTTAAGGGATCTTTAGTTCCGCCAAGCCCCCCAACTTTCTTTGCTGATATTATAATATATTTCTGTTTAAAAAAACCAGAACCATACTCGTGTTCTTTACTATTTACTCCTGTATCAGTAATAATAAAATCAAAATTAGCAGTCAATACTTCAGACTTAGCACTTTTTATTTTATTAATTGTTTCTCCACTAGTTTCAATAATATCTTGAGCCTTTACTGTAAAAGCAAACACAAGCAATACTACTGATAATAATAATTTTCTTTTCATTATAAATAAATTTTAAAACAACTTATTGGTTAATAGTTCTATTTAAGTCGGCTAATGTATACTAAAAAACACTGGTAACAAACTGACAACCAGTGTGCAATACTAATTTTATTCGCAAAAAAAACAACCCAAAAGAGTATTTAATACACATATAACAATGTAATGAGTAAAAAACCTCTGTTTTCGTAAAATTCTTTTTTATAAATTATTTATTTGATAAAAATAAAAAAACACCGATAATCATATGATATCATCGGTGAAATACAAGTGGTTGAAGTTTAGTGACTAGTTTTAAGGAATCTTTTTGGGAACGAGAAGCTCTTTCACATTCCTTTTATTTGACAACTTTATACTATCCTTTACTTTTTTCTTCTTAAGACTATCCTGAATAACTTTTTCAATCTCTATTTTTTCTGTATCAAACCTTAGCTTGATACGTTCTTCTATTTCTTTAGCCTTTTTGAAAGATTTAGTAGCATAGTAATCTATATTTTGTCGTAAAGTAATACTATCTATTTTATATTTTTCATAAATATAAACATCTGCCTGAACATTATTATCTTCAAGAATTTTATAGCTTTTACTTTTTGCAGCCTTAAGCAAACTAATGTCGTACAATATTTCTTCCATCACTGGCTGATCTATTAAGTTCTCAGGCTCTGGAGCCTTAAAACTCTTATCACAAGAGACCGTTATTAATAATAAAATCAATAAAAACCTTTTCATAACTATCTATTAAATGTTAATCGCATTCCTTTCTTTATCTCGTAAAATTTGAAGTTTTTATATACCAAGTTACCGTTCACAAATGTGTGTGATATTCTTGATTTAAAAGTATTCCCTTCAAAAGGAGACCAACCACATTTGTAAAAAATATTATCTTCTGTAACCGTCCATGGTTTATTTAAATCTACTAAAACCATATCAGCAAAATAACCTTCCTTGATATATCCTCGCTTATTGACATTAAATAACTTGGCAGGATTATGACACATTTTCTCTACTATCTTTTCTAATCCAATTTTCCCATTATGAAACGCTTCAAGCATACTTACTAAAGCATGTTGTACTAAAGGACCACCAGACGGAGCGTTTGTATAAAGGTTGTTTTTCTCTTCTTTTGTGTGTGGTGCATGATCTGTTGCTATTACATCAATTCTGTCATCTAATAATGCTTCCCACAACCCATCTTGATCCTTTTGAGTTTTTACTGCTGGATTCCATTTAATCAAAGTTCCTTTATCATCATAATCTTTATCCGTAAACCATAAATGATGTACACATACTTCGGCAGTAATTTTCTTTTCCTCTAATGGTATTTTGTTTGTGAAAAGATTCGTTTCTTTTGCTGTAGACAAATGGAACACATGCAATCGAGCACCAGTTTTCTTAGCCAATTTAATCGCTTTTGAAGACGATATATAACACGCTTCTTCACTCCTGATTATCGGGTGATATTTCATAGGAATATCATCTCCAAACTCTTCTTTATATTTTTCTAGATTTTTTCTTACTGTTTCTTCATCTTCACAATGCACAGCTATCAACATATCAGTGCTAGAAAATATTTTCTCTAACACTTCCTCATTATCAACCAACATATTTCCAGTTGAAGAACCTAAGAATAATTTTATCGCAGCTACATTAGACGAATCTACTTTCATTATCTCATCCAAGTTATCATTTGTCCCACCGAACATAAATGAATAATTTGCATAAGATGATGCGTTTGCTATTTCAAACTTCTTATTTAACTCCTCGATAGTTGTAGTTTGAGGATTGGTATTTGGCATCTCAATAAAAGAGGTTATTCCTCCTGCTACTGCTGCTCTAGATTCTGATTCAATAGTAGCCTTGTGCGTTAATCCTGGTTCTCTAAAATGCACTTGATCATCAATAATTCCTGGTAATAAATATTTTCCTTCTGCATCATAAACACTAACATCAGGAGATTTTGCGCTAATTTGCTCAGCAATTTCAACAATATATTTATCTTCTATATACACATCACCATGAAAAATTTTATTTTCATTAACAATATTTGCATTCTTAATCAATACTTTATTCATAACATCTTAAGTTTATTCCCACAAGTGGGTTAACATTGCTGCTTTTATCAGCATTAATTTTCTTCTTAACGTTCCTTTTATGAGTGCTCTACTTACTAAACAAACTTTTTATTTTCATTAAAATCACTCCAAATACAGCTTCCGAAATAATTGATCCGTCCATTTTTGAAGTCCCTCTAGTTCTATCAGTAAAAATTACTGGAACTTCTTCTATTCGAAACCCTTTTATATAGGCTTTAAATTTCATCTCTATTTGAAAAGCATACCCAATAAATTGAATTTTATCAAAATTTATCGATTCTAAAACTTTTCTTTTATAACATATAAACCCAGCTGTTGCGTCACTAATATTCATGCGGGTAATTATTTGAACATATTTTGATGCAAAATAAGACAGCAAAACTCTATTCATTGGCCAATTAACCACATTAACTCCTGATTTATATCTTGACCCAATTGATAAATCTGCACCATTCTCATGGCACATTTGATGCAATCTAACTAAGTCATTTGGATTATGAGAAAAATCAGCATCCATCTCACAAACATACTCATATTGGCGTTCAAGTGCCCATTTAAAACCGTGGATGTAAGCAGTTCCAAGGCCTTCCTTCCCTTTTCTATTTTCAAGAAATAACCTTTTAGGATACTCCTTTTGTAAGGCTAAAACTTTTTGAGCTGTCTTATCTGGAGAATTATCATCTACAATAAGAATATCAACATAAGAAGACACTTCAAAAGTAGCTTTGATAATTGCCTCTATATTTTCAATTTCATTATATGTAGGTATAACAACTAGCGTATCTCTCATATTGAGGGTAAAAGTAATCTTTTAAATATTTAATTTTATTAATATTTTCTAAAATTGTAACTACATATAAATTGAGTAGTTTTGCAACAATGGAATTTCTATTGCGAAATATCGAATATAACGAACACCTAACCTATTTACTTTTAGGTTCTTTATTCATCATTATGTGTCTCAAACAGATATATAGCTATCAATTTGAAGAATTTTTAAGTGTACTTACTAATGGCAAGTATTTTATTTTACATAATAAAAGGGATAAAAAAAAGAATCTATTCAATAGTCTGTTTTATCTGTTTTTCACAATAAACATCTCTGTTTTCACATACACCATACTAAAATCATTAAAACTAAACCCCAAAAACGATATTGAATTTTTGGCCTATATTTTTCTTTTCATAAACGGCTATTTTATATCAAAATATTTAATTGAAAAAATCATATTTGAAATCCTAAACTTAAACTCAGTTTTTGAAAACTACAATTTCCAAAAACTAACATGTATCAATTTTATCAGTCTATTTTTATTTTTAGCAAACATAATTTTCTTATATGTTTCACCCAACCTAAGTGAATTTTGGGCATGTATAAGTATTGGAATATTCTTTTCACTCTACTTGATAAGTATCACAATTATAATACTGTACAATCAAAAAATATTTTTAAAGCATTGGTTTTATTTTATTTTGTATCTTTGCGCTCTTGAAATAGCACCCTTTTTAATTGGGGCTATTTTATTACAAGCTAATCTTTAAATAATTTGGGAGTATGAAAGTGAAAACTATCTTAGTTTCTCAACCAGAGCCAAAAGTTGAAAATTCACCTTATTTTGACTTGGTTGAAAAACAAAAAGTGAAGATTGATTTTAGATCTTTTATTCATGTAGAAGGTATCGAATCTAAAGAAGTTCGTAAACAAAAAGTTGATTTTTCTGAATATACCGCTGTAATTTTAACTAGTAGAAATGCAGTTGATCATTATTTTAGGATCGCAGAAGAAATGCGCTTTAAAGTTCCTGATAGCATGAAGTATTTCTGCCAATCAGAAGCTGTAGCTTACTACTTACAAAAATATGTTGTTTACAGAAAACGTAAGATTTATGTTGGTAAAAGAACTTTTCCAGAATTAGTTCCGTTAATTAAAAAGTACAAAAACGAAACATTTCTATTACCATCTTCTGATAAATTAAAGCCATTAATTCCATCTACTTTAGATGAATTAAAAATTAAATGGAAAGAAGCTACTTTATACAAAACTGTAGTAAGTGACTTATCCGATTTAGCGAATGTATCTTACGATATTTTGGTTTTCTTTAGCCCTTCTGGGATTGATTCTTTATTAAAGAACTTCCCTGAATTCACGCAAAACAAAACTCGTATTGCTGTTTTTGGCAACACTACCGTTAAAGCTGCTAATGATGCTGGATTAAGAATTGATATCAAAGCACCATCACCAGAAACACCTTCAATGACAATGGCATTGAAAAAATATATTAATGAGGCTAACAAATAGATTCTCATTCTACTAAAAACAAAAAATCCTGAAACATTATGTTTCAGGATTTTTTGTTTGCATTAAAAAACCTCGCTAAGCGAGGTTTTTTAATTTATAAGTCTATAAATACTAGTATCTATAGTGTTCTGGTTTGTATGGTCCAGCAACAGTTACACCAATATAACTTGCTTGATCTTCACGTAACTCAGTTAACTCAACACCTATTTTTTCTAAGTGTAATTTTGCTACTTTCTCATCCAATTCTTTTGGCAACATATACACTTCGTTTCCGTAAGCTTCTGCATTTGTCCATAATTCAATTTGCGCCAAAGTTTGGTTTGTAAATGAATTAGACATTACAAAACTTGGGTGACCAGTTGCACAACCTAAGTTTACCAAACGACCTTCTGCTAAGATGATAATATCTTTTCCATTAATATTATATTTATCAACTTGTGGTTTGATAGTATCTTTTGTCTTTCCGTGATTTCCATTTAACCAAGCCATGTCAATTTCATTGTCAAAGTGACCAATGTTACACACAATAACTTTGTCTTTCATTGCTTCGAAATGACGTCCTTGAATAATGTCTTTGTTTCCTGTAGTTGTAATAATGATATCAGAATTTGCAACAACAGTTTCTAATCTCTTTACTTCAAAACCATCCATTGCTGCTTGTAAAGCACAAATAGGATCAATTTCTGTAACAGTTACAATAGAACCAGCTCCTTTAAAAGATGCTGCAGTTCCTTTACCAACATCACCATATCCACAAACAGTTACACGCTTACCAGCTAACATAATATCTGTAGCTCTTCTAATTGCATCTACAGCAGATTCTTTACATCCGTATTTGTTATCAAATTTAGATTTTGTAACAGAATCGTTGATGTTAATTGCTGGCATTGGTAATGTTCCGTTTTTTACACGTTCATATAACCTGTGCACTCCCGTGGTAGTTTCTTCTGATAAACCATTGATTCCTGCAGCCAATTCTGGATATTGATCTAAAACCATATTGGTTAAATCTCCACCATCATCTAAAATCATATTTAATGGTTTTTTATCTTCACCAAAAAATAAGGTTTGTTCAATACACCATTCAAATTCTTCTTCATTCATACCTTTCCAAGCATAAACAGAAGTTCCTGTTGCAGCTATTGCCGCAGCAGCTTGATCTTGTGTAGAAAAAATATTACAAGAACTCCAAGTAACTTCTGCCCCTAAAGCTTGTAATGTTTCTATTAAAACTGCCGTTTGAATGGTCATGTGCAAACAACCTGCAATTCTTGCTCCTTTTAAAGGTTGTGCGTCTCCATACTCTTCTCTTAAACTCATTAAACCTGGCATTTCTGCTTCTGCCAACTCCATTTCTTTTCTACCCCAATCTGCTAAAGAGATATCTTTCACTTTGAAAGGTACAAATGCTGTATTTTTGCTCATATTACTGTATATTTATATTCTAATTTTTTCGAACTGCAAAGTTACGACATCCAT
>JAWUYQ010000035.1:0-16092 GCA_034110725.1 Flavobacteriaceae bacterium | reverse complement strand
TGCTAAATGATATGGAATAGTGATTGGGTTCATTTTTGTAATTAGCTACAACGTTTAGCTATGAATAGTACGGGGCAGAAAATCCGCGGATTTTCGTGTCGACACAAGCCATGAGCTTTTTGTTTTGATTTTAATTTTGTCGTTTTAAAAAAGCCAAATTAAAAGATTTGGCGACTTTGTAAATATACACTTACGTCTTAAATTATAGCCCGAAAACCGTATTATTTATAGGTGTTGTTGCCAGTAGTTTTTTTTACAACACAGAAATTTAGTTATGTTTTTTTATAAAAAGAGAGTATTATTATGAACACCAATATATATAAACAGATTTTATTGTTTTATCCTCGAAATTATTTTGATGATTCGATTTTTTTACAGTAATTAATTATTTTAAATCACAATCGTTATTTATCTATGAATGGTTTCAATATTTTTTGATAGAATTAAGTTTTGGTAGTATAAAGTTGAAAATATGATTTTTATAGTGTAATCTAAACTCAAATTTCTCAATTCAATATTAAATTTTGATCCATAGCTTACAATTTATTTTAATTAAAGTGTAACCTTAACTGCTTATAAATAGATTATTATTCAAGATTAAAAAATAAAAACTTGTAATTTAGTCCACAACCAATTGAATATATATACTTTACTATGTAAATAGACTTTCTAATTTATACTCTGGAAGTATAATTATTAACATAAGACTAAGTTGTGAGCAAGTCTCTTTCTTAAAAGAGTCATTTAAATTACTATTTTAATAACTCCATAGCAATTGCTATACGTACAAGCTGCGAGGTTTTATGTATATCTAATTTTTTGTAGATGTTTTTTCTGTGAGTTTTTACAGAATGGATAGAAATAAATAACAAATCACTAACTTCTTTATTTGAGTAATCATTTGCTATTAATTTTAAAATACCTTTTTCACGTTTTGTTAAGGTTTGGAATTTCAACCATTTATTTAAATTATCTTCACCAGAAGGAATTAGTTCTTTAAATATATCACTTATTAATTGACTCTCAGAAGGGAATAATGTTGTGTTAAGTGTTAGCGTATCATTAATAATAATCTTGTTAGTAAAAAAAGATGTCATTTTATTTTTCAATGAAACGCATTGTAAATAATTACAAACATCATTATAATCATTTTCTAAATGAAAAACTCTTGTTTTATTTTCAAGTTGTTTTAAGAGAGACAAATTGGATATTTCTTTTAAATAGGGCTTTCCAAAAGCATGCATTTTTTCAATTTCCTTCCCTTTACTAAAGAAAGACGTACTAATAAATTGATAGTTATCATTATTTCTATCAATTATATATATGGGATTGGGTAGGTAATGTTGAATTTGTTGAAAGACTTTTTCATCTTTTAGGTAAAGATTTCTCAATCTAAAAGAAAAATGTTGATTTTGATTATTGAATTCTTTTTCAGTAAATAAATTCATCGTTAATTGAAAACTTCTGTTGATATTTCTTTTATGAGGTTATTAAAATCTAATGGTTTCTCTAGACTTGGATAATGCCCACATTTTTTAAAATCTATTAAAATACAAGGGGTTTTGCTGTTTTCTTTTACAGTTTCTAAATATTCTCTATTTAGTAATGTATCAGAGTCTCCTGTTACAATATATTTAGGAATAGTTAGATTTGTAAATATACTAAATTGATTTGTAAATTTATTTTCATGAATATCATTAGCAATTGCTTTTCTTACTAACGGATTAGATTTTTTAAAATCACTTATTAGTATAGAAGATTTTGATTTGTCAAAAAGAACGATATCTATAGTGTTAATGATTTCTTGATCGGTTGGATGTTCTGTAAAAAAAGTATTCAATGCTTTTTCTGGTAAAAAAGCTTCTTCAAAATTGATAGGTTCTTTTACAGGAGGTGCGCCCATAATCACTATGCCTTTCAAGTTTGGAATTTCATTTGCTATTTCAATAGCCAAATGCCCTCCAAGAGAATTGCCAATTAATAAAATATCACCGTCAATTTTTGAAATTTTATCTAAGATAAATTTTTTATGACATTCAAAGGAAAAATTATTTAAAGTTAATTTTTTTGACTGATTTTCACCATGTCCAAATAAATCGAAAGCTATTTTTGTTTGCGAAATTTTATCTGAATTCAATAAATCCTCAAAAATTTTAGCTGATGATGAGTTTCCGTGAATGCAAAAAATTGTTCCTTTCTCTTTTCCTTTAACAGTGTAATTCATTTCAGATTGATTAGTTAATTACTGGCAACGTTTAGCTATGAATAGTGCGGGGCAGAAAATCCGCGGATTTTCGTGTCGTCACAAGCCATAAGCTTTTTGTTTTGATTTTACTTTTGTCGTTTTAAAAAAGCCAAATTAAAAGATTTGGCGATGATTGTAAATGTAGAAAAACCTTTGGAATTAAGCACCAAAACCCGTATTATTTATAGGTGTTGTTGTTGCCCGTTTTTTATTTTTTCAAAACTAGATTCGAAATCTGAGCCTAAATCATCAAAGTCTTCCATTCTTATTTCATTATACCTTTTGTCGTTGGGATTAATGTTTTTCCAATTGATACCATTACTCTCGACTTCACCATACCGAGATAAAGTAAACTTCATTTTTCTACTTTCTGGTTCATATTTGTCCAACTCCATAATATAGAGTCTTTTAATCTGCATATGATTGTCAACATAATTAGGGTTTATTGCTAGATTTATACCAGTATATTGTGTTTGTATACTTGGATACATTAATATATCAGTTTTAAAATTATGTTCAGGATATATAGTTCTGTGTGCAAGAGATGATGAAACAGAATACTTATTATCTTTTATAAAACTTCTGTCTAAGAATTCTCTTAACAAGATTATTCCATCGCATTGTTCTTTTGTCAATTTACCCTCGAAAGCTTCATTTGTTCTCTTTCGTTGAGATTCTCTTAACAGGTCAAAATCACTATTTTCAATTAACTTTGCTTGTATGAAACTTTGAAAAACAATGTCCTTTTTCGATACAACATCCCATTTTGAAATACAATATTTTTTATTTAGTCCACCAGTTTCTCTAGCAACTTCTAGTAAAGCTGTTAATGGACTATTCGAGCCATAAAAAACAGGATGTTTAGGGAGGTTACATCTACCAAAACCAACTACATTTTTTGGAGCATAACTATGTTGAGTAGATACATTGATGTTTTCGATTAAATCTAATTGTCTAACTCGGAAAATTTTCATTTTGAAATTTTCTCTTGGTAGTACAGTTATAAAATTTGGTAAGATTCCAAATTCATTTGTTACTAAATCTGAAATGATTTTAACGTTTTCATTGATAGATTTAGAGTTGTCGTATTCAGGAAATCCTTTTTTCTTTATGCGTTCAATTGCTTTTTTTGCTTCATCTAGATTAGGTATATCTTTTATTATATTGTTTTTCATTATTTAGATGGGCTACAACGTTTATATAAAGTGTCGTGCGACGCAAGTCGGACGATATGGATTTCCTGCAGGAAATCCACGAGTAAATATACGCTTACTTTTGAAATTATAAACAAAACCTAAGCATGCATTTTATATGGTGTTAGGTGCTGGTTTTTAAGCGATCACTCCGTTTGATTTTAGCAAAAGCCTTATGTCTAAATTTCTGGCTATAAATTTTATCTTCTATTAATTTATTCAATAAAAGCTTACGTTCTGTGTCTATCTCACTTTCAGTTAACCATTCAATCCCCAATTCCGCCCAGTAAGTCGAAACCTTAAAGCTTAAGCTGATAATTGAGCTTACTAAAGGAAGTATTAATAAGTCATGTTGTAAATTTTGTTCAATTAATTTCTTGGATAAATACGAAGTAAAATCTTCACGTGACATTTCCAATATAGGTAATAAGCCAATCCCTCCATCTGGGTCAACTGCTTTGAGTCCTTCGATAGTATCTGAATACCATATACCGTTTTCGTCAACACCAGCTTCATAACCGTTTTCTTTTTCAAAAATCGGTGTCCAACATATTAATTTTCCGTCCTTAGTTTTTTTCAATATTTATTTTTTGTTTTGACTTGCACCTAACGTTTAGCTATGAATTTTACGGGGCAGAAAATCCGCGGATTTTCGTGTCGACACAAGCCATAAGCTTTTTGTTTTGTTTTTAGTTTGTCGTATTAAAAAAGCCAAATTAAAAGATTTGGCGACTATGTAAATATAAAATTACTTCTCTGATTACACACCAAAACCCGTATTATTTATAGGTTTTGTTGGCAACAGTTTTTATTTCTCACAAATACAATTCACATCAGTTTTTGGAATATATTTTAATTTATTTTCAAGATTAAATTCATGGATATTAAGATCAACTTGCATAATTTTGTTTAAAGCAAGCTCAAATTCCCAAATACTTTCTTCATCGGTTTCGTCATTAACACAAGTCATATAAAAACGATCTTCAAATTTTTTATGAATACTCCTGGGCCTATTTTCTAGATCTTCAATCGTTAAAAGAGAAAAATCAGTTATTAAGTCGAAAACAGCAATGCCACTCAAGTCAGAATCATAAATTGTAAATAGTAATTGATTTTCAGTGTCAATATAATTTTCGCCACCTATGATATTAAATATTTCCCCTTTTTTATTTATAATCAGAGTTCTTCCATCGTAATCCCCGTGTTTTGTGAAAATTAAATGGTCATTTATCTTAACTCCATTTGAAATACCATATTCTCCACCTACAGGCTCAGGAGTGAATTTAATAGAGTCTATTTTGACACCATTTTTTGTTGTTATCAGTTCTGATTCGCAATAGAAATTGACTCCGTCATTTTTGATTTGGTTTAATTGAATTTTTAGGTTTCCTAAAGAATATTCTTTTTGTGTTTTAGTTCCTATTAAATCTTTATTATTACTACTTTTTGTTTTCTCTTTTGCACAAGAAATTAGCATAATTATAGAAACTACTAAGATGAAATATTTAATCATATTTTGGAATTGTTGCCAACGTTTATATAAAGTGACGTGCGACGTAGTCGACCGACTGGATTCCCAGCAGGGAATCCACATGTAAATATACGCTTACTTTGGAAATTTAAAACCAAATTTAAGCATGCATTTTATATGTTGTTGTACTTTCGTTTTTTAAGGAATTAGAGAATCTCTATTTAGTTTAGATTTGTCTAAGTGCAAGCTATTACTAAAAAAATCCGTTATTAGTTTCTCAATTTCATTTTCATTAAATGTATTTGAGTTTCTTCTTGCCTTTAAATAATTTTCTTGAGTCATTTTTTCCGCAAGTTCACCAACAGTATCAATACAGAATTCTTTTCCAGTTTTTCCAGATAACCAGAATCCAAAAATTGATGTTATTATACCAATAAGAGGTATTTTCCAATCGAAGAAAAAACCAATTAAAGAAACTGTAAAAAGGATTAATAGAGTTATAATTATATAATCTCGAGCTTCTAAAATATTAAGCTTAAAGCCAATATTTTTTTCTAACAGCTTTATGTTAGAGATTCTGTTTTTACGAGGAAAAATTTTATTAAGTTTAGCTTTTGGTGTTATTTCTAAAGAATTAATAGTGACTGTATTAGTCAAGGCATCCTTGAGTTTATAAAACGCCTGTTGAGTTGTACAATCATCTTTTTTGTCAAGTTTAATTTTACCTTTTATATTGTCGCAGAGACCTCCAAAGGTTTTGATATGAGCTAATTCTTGATCTTCATAAAATATACCGAATGACGATTCGATTTTTATTATTAAATCCTCTAGATCTTCTGGGTCTATATCTTTTAGTTCTATATCAATCATTTATTTACATGAAGTACAACGTTTAGCTATGAATAGTACGGGGCAGAAAATCCGCGGATTTTCGTGTCGACACAAGACAATAGCTTTTTGTTTTGATTTTAGCTTGTCGTTTTATAAAAGCCAAACTAAAAGGTTTGACGACTTTGTAAATATACACAAGCTCTGGAATTATGCATCAAAACCCGTATTATTTTATAGGTGTTGTTATGCCACGTTTTTATTTAGGTGCAAGTTCAAAAATCTTTATAAAAAGGGATTTATAAAGTGTACTATCTCGAGGAGAAGTTCTGGTTGTTGCGTGATAGTTTCTTTTTGTGCATTCATTTTTTATGGGGCTATAGCCCTCAATTATATAAGCCTTACCATCCATAACATGCTCGTTATCATTCATAACGGGTAAACTCCAAAAATTGAGTTCGCTCAATAATTTTTTAATTTCTTTCCAATCAGTAGTATTTATTTTTTTTGTTTTTTCTTGTCCTAAACTATCAATTTCTTTGTCGTCATAGTATTTCCAGTATTTTTTAGAGGTTATGGTGATACTATTTGAATCAGTAAAGATTCTGTAAAACCGCTTATTTCCCCAAGCACCTAAAGTCATAAACCTATAAATTTCGTTGTCTGAAAATTCTAATTCAGGCTCTTCCATTTCAATCAACAATTTAGAAAGTAATTTATCTGTTTTAGCTTTTAATAGAATACTGTCATTTGATTTTAAAACTTGATTATCTAAATTACAAATTTGCTTATTCTTGCAACCAATGGTTAATATGATTAGTAATATTAATATTAGAGTTTTATTCATTTAGAATGTGGCATAACGTTTAATGTATGATTTGTTGCGCATATAAAAGTAGTATTTTGGGTTTAATCAAAAGCCAATATTTAGATTTTGTTTTGAGCTTTTCTGTCGATTAAAAACTATAATTTAAAATTTGGCGAGTTCACAAATACAAAAAAAAATTGGTAGATTACTTTTTAGCAATTAATTATACATGTTGTTAGCGAGTCGTACTTTCTTACGCACGGATTTTCACGTACTACTCCGAACTGTTTTGTTATCTAGTTATGTTTCCGCTTTGGTTTTGAAATCCTTAATTCATACTAATTCAACCAGGTTTTCGGGTCTAATTATCTTTTTTTATATTTTAAACTTAAAAATCAGATTTTTTTGATAAAAAAAGAATGGAAGCTTGGGGTGGAAATATATCTTTTTTTAGAAACTGTTAGCGGTCGGTTTTTTTTGTGAAACAATTATTTATTAAAGTATTTATCTATTTGCGATCTGTGATAATCCACGATCCAATCATTCTTATCGTTATAAAGCTTTCTAATATTTGATGCTTTATTACTCCAAACATAACACCCCCTATCATCATACATGTAGAAGCCTTTGTTAGATACAGGATCTAAGAAATAGACATCTTGAGATATTGCGGGTTCAAATCCCATTTCATTATTAGTAATTCCTTGAAGTATTTTTTCTGCTTTAATTTTTTTTACTTTGATCTTCCCTAAAATTACTTTTGCTTCTGTCTTGTCAAAATATTCTTTGCCAGAGTCATCAAAACTTGTCATTTGGGTGTCTACTTGTTCTAGTTTATTGTAAAAAATGTCTTTGGGAAAAAGAGTGTACAAGTAATCTCTAGAATCATTGAATAATCCATTTTCATACTCATAGATTAAAACCCAGATCTCTCTTTCTAAATCATCAAATGTTTCATTAAATACTGTTGTTGCTCTATATGTGGCTTGAGTAACACTTTTATTTATGTGAGCTTCTTCGTTCATCTTGTCTACTTTCGTCATTCTTCTTCGATCATTCCAATACTCAATTTCAAGACCATTTCGAATAATCTTAAACATTTCATCACCTCCTAATTCAAATCGAATATGCACTGCGCCGAAAATTGAATGAGGCGTTTCGATTTTTGAGTCTGAATACTCCTTATTTAAATATGTCTGAAGTTCCTTTCTTAATTCCATTTTGGTTATTTTTGAAATGCTCGCTAACGTTTAGCTATGAATAGTGCGGGGCAGAAAATCCGCGGATTTTCGTATCGTCACAAGCCATAAGCTTTTTGTTTTGTTTTTAGTTTGTCGTTTTATAAAAGCCAAATTAAAAGATTTGGCGTTAATTGTAAATATACCCAAAATTTAGATTTCATACACCAAAACCCGTATTATTTATAGGTGTTGTTATATACTGTTTTCATATTAAATCATTGAATCTCTGCTTAGTTTTTATCAAACACAACCTTATTAACTATCTCTTAAAATGCAAATACTTGAATTAATAGCAGATTTTTTCTGAGCGTTTAGAAATCTCGTAAGAGTAATAAATCCCGCATAATATTTATTTTATTCTGTTTTGATGAAGGACGTAAACAAAGATAGCAGTTAAGAATTAAACTTAAAGGTAAACTCTTAACTGCTATTTTTTTATACACTGTATGATGTTTTTAAGTATTAATTCACTTTAGTGTATGTATCAATATAAATAGAAGTTTGATTGTTAAACGTTTCTTCATATCTTAATTTAAGTGTTGTTGCATTTAACTCTATAATTTCTTCACTATAAAAATCTGTTGGATCATTTATGTCAGAAAATGTAAGATTACCTCCAATAATTGAGTAGTTTTCTGTTGATGTGAAGGTTTGAACACATGGATTTCCAGAATAATCAATTTGCTCGACTTGAGCTCCGTCATAAATAAAAGTTTCTAATAACTGACATTCAGTTAAGGCTCCTGAATCCACACCATTTTCCGATTGTGCTGCCCAAGTCCATGAGCCTATAATTAATTCCGCATTAGTTAAAGATACGTTTGTATTATTATCATCATCACTATTGCAAGAGAAAAATATTACAAGAGTTAATACTAAAAAGATTCTGGGCGTTTTTTTTAATTGCTTCATTTTTTGTTTTAATGTTTAATTTATGATTATGGTTTAATTGTATATAACGTTTAGCTATGAATAGTGCGGGGCAGAAAATCTGCGGATTTTCGTGTCGACACAAGCCATAAGCTTTTTGTTTTGTTTTTAATTTTGTCGTTTTAAAAAGCCAAATTAAAAGATTTGGCGTTGATTGTAAATATACCCAAACTTTAGGTTTTATTGACCAAAATCCGTATTATTTATAGGTGTTGTTAGCAATAGTTTTTTGGTTTACAGGTTCAATATAAACAAGCCAATTCCTAAGATTAGAAAATTAGCCCAAAAGCACTTAACAGCAAAATTATGTTTGTCTATTGCCTTAATAATATCCTTATGTTCACTGAAGTGGTCAATAATTAATGGTGGATTCGCAAAAAAAGTTCCTCCATGCCAACCGCCTAATGAATGGTTGTCTTCATTGGTTAATTCTTTAATTGTCATATTATTAATGATAATAGCCCCATAACTAATGATTAGGATTAAAATATATAATCCTAAACAGAAAAGTCCAATTTTAAAGGTCAAAGTCATTTATTTTTTCAATATTAAGTCTGCTACCTTAAAAACAAAAGATTTATTAGTTGATGTTTTTAGTATAGCCTTGAATGTGTATTGAGCAGTCTCATCAATTTTTAGTTCTCCATTTTTACCAGTGAAACTCCAATTAGTTTTATCATTAAACGAGGTTTTTACTTCTCCAAAGGTTATATTTTTTTCTCTTGGATCATATTCAAGAACTTTGAATTCTTCATCATTTTTATAAACTCGAATTCGATATCTAATTTCAATATCATTTTCGTGTTTAAAGTCCATTTTAGCCCAAAAAGAAATTTCATCATCCTTTTCTAAAGCTAAAGATATTTCTTTTTCAAAAATATTATCTTTAGTACTAACTTTATCTAATGATAATCGAGCTATTTCTTCACCTGTTATACTACTACATGAAACTATTATAAATGTTAATAGTAGAACTGAGAATACTTTTTTCATATTTAATATTATTGCTAACAATTATATAAACGTAATTACGTTTATATCTATTATATCGTGAAAGTAGTCTTTTTATTTCTGTTTTTCATTAAACACCTATATTTACTAAGGCGTAAAGCTTAGTAAATGCTTGTAGTCGTTTGTAGTCGTGTAATTATACGTTTAATATGATTATACATTTAATAGTCATAAGCCTTCATTTATTTGCTTTTATAAAAGAGAGATTTTAATCTTTAGACACTATAACCAACAGCAACCAACAGCGACCAACAGTATTGAGTTATGAGGTTGTAGAATAGTAAATCCAATCATAAAAGCTAAAAATTCGCTTGTAATAAGTGTCATTTTGTGAGATAACAGATCGTATAAGGCGATTGGTTACACTTTTACAGGTGTAATTACACTTTTGTTTTTCCTCTTTTTTAAAGTGTAACAAAAAGTGTAACCTTGTAAGGTTGTGATAGTCAATATTTTTGGGTGGTGTGGTAACACTTTTACACTTTTTTCACAACTTTACCCACTTATATTATTTTTTTAAAAGTTGAAATTTATATTTTTTATTGTTTCATCTGCACCTGTGTTTCTAGCTGTATATGCTTCAGTAATTTTTAAGTCGTGGTGTCGTGCCTGATCTCTTACTTTAATTGCTGCAACTCCTGAATTTAGTAATTCAGTAATGCCGCTATCTTTTAAAGAGTAAAACTGATATGCAGTACTAAATTCTAAAGCGTTTCGCATTTTAGTCCATTCGTAAGTTATTTTTCTAGGTTTCAGAATTTCCGCACCTGTTTTAAACCCATCCCCTGAAAACAAATAATTATTTGCTGGAGCATCCCCGATATGAGCTTCTAAAATTGGTAAATATTCCGCTGGAATTGTTACTGGTTCTGTTTTGTGATTTTTAGCATTTTCCCCATTAATTAAAATATATCCTTTTTTAAGGTTTACATCTCTTACTTTTATTTTTGTTAACTCCGTACTTCTTATAAAACAAAAATAAGTAGATAAGCAAAGCGTTAAATATTCATTATTATATTCTTTTAAGTGGTTGTAAATTTCTGTTCTAACATTAAAAGGTATCATTTCTCTTTTTTTCTGCTCCTTTCGTTTGGAAGTTATTTTTGCCGTAGGGTCAGTATTTATGTATTCTCTTTCCGTTAAGTACTTGCAAAATACCTTCATTCCTATTAAGTAATTATTATGAGTTCTTGCGCTGTTATTTCGGTCATAATAAATATAATCTAAAAACCCCTGAATCATTCCGCTAGTAAAATCAATACACCGCACATTTGCTTTGCCGTTGTCGGTTAGGTAATCTGTTAACATATTTATGTGTGATTTGTTTGATCGTAAACTATCAGGACGTAGTGCTTTGTCCGTTACCTTTTTTTCTAAGGTTTTCACGTACTGTATTGTTACGTCTTTCAGTAGTAAAAATGTTTTAGCAGATTCATTTTCGTAAAACGGATTCCAACCTCTTTCTAGTTTAGAATTTAAAGCAACCACCATTTTTTTAGCGTAGCGTTTTCTTTCGGTACTGCTTTTCATTGGTTTAACTCTAAATCTCTTCCTAACTAGTTTATTAGTAAAAGGATTTAGTACGTAGTACACAATCATCCAGTCTTTATTAGTTCGCAGTTCTGCTGGAACGTAATCAACAAGAGGGATTTTAGAAAATGATTTTTGAGAATTTCGCATTTTTTTTTTAGCCGATTAATGAAAATCAGTTAAAAAAAAGAATGATTAAATAGTGTGACACAATTTTGACACAGTATTTCTTTACTAATTCACGCAAACCCAGTATTAACGTGGGATTGCGTGGTTTCTAGTAGAGAGGAAGGGATTCGAACCCTCGGTACCCTTGCGAGTACTCTACCTTTCCAGGGTAGCCTATTCGACCGCTCTAGCACCTCTCTAAATTAGTTTTCCAAATATAAATCAATAAGTCCTTCTGGAGTATTGACCAGTATTTGCTTTTTATCTCTGTCTACTTTTTTGATAAACTGATCGTTTACAGGAATAAGTATTTCAGTCCCATCTCTATCAATTACAAATAACTCTTGAGCGCCAGTATCGTTAATATTATCAATAATACCAACTTCTCCAAAATTCTCGTCAATTATTGTAAAACCAGTAACTTCGTGGTAGTAAAATTTATTACCACTCAATGTTGGTAAAATAGATAACGGTAAGTATAAATCGGATTTTAGTAAAGCGTCTGCGTCTTCTTCAGTGTCAACTTCTTCAAATTTAATTCGAAGTAATTGTGACTTATGAAGTTTGCAGCTTTCTACAAAAAAAGGAATCAGATTATTTCGTAAAGAAATAAAAACTGATTCCAAATTTTTAAATATCTCAGGTTCATCGGTGTCTAATTTGACTAAGAGTTCCCCTTTGAAACTATACTTTTTAACGATTTTTCCTAAGTAGAAGCAATCTTTAATAAGCATATATTACTCTTCTTCTTGAGCAGGAGCTGCCGCAGCAATTCTAGCTTCGTTGATCGCTTTTTCAGCTTCAAAAGCTTTAGTTTCAGCATCTGCTTGCGCTTGAGCTAAACCATCTTTTTTACCTTGAACTTTACCTTCTTTAGCATCAACCCAAGCAGTAAATTTTGCTTCAGCTTGCTCTTCAGTTAAAGCACCTTTTGCTACACCACCTAATAAATGATTCTTGAACATAACTCCTTTGTAAGAAAGTATTGCTCTTGCAGTATCAGTAGGTTGTGCACCTTTACCTAACCATGCAACAGATCCATCAACATCTAAGTCAATTTTTGCAGGGTTAAAATTAGGGTTGTATGTTCCTAACTTTTCTAAAAATCTACCATCTCTTTTTGATCTTGAGTCAGCAGCTACGATCCAGTAAAAAGGTTTTCCTTTTTTACCATGTCTTTGTAATCTAATTTTAACAGGCATAATGTGTTAATTTTTGAAGGTTCACGACCTTCGGTTATTAATTATAAATAAGTCTGCAAATATACGATGCTTTATTGAGACAGCAAATTGATTGTCTGTTTTTTGTTGTAATTAAATTTATTGGATTTTATCTATGATATAGAGTATATTAGTTTTTTGTAAAATATTGAATAGTAAACAACAAGAGAGTAGTGTGTGTATGGATTTGTTTAATAATAAAATGGGAAAAAATCATAATTTATTACCAAAGGGTGGTGAGGTTAATTACTACGGTCAAGTAGTAGTTAATGAGGTTGCTAATGGCTATTATAAATATCTACTTAATAATATTGAATGGAAAAATGATGAAGCTGTTCTCTTTGGAAAACGAATAATTACAAAAAGAAAAGTAGCTTGGTATGGTGATGAACAATTTGAATATGAATATTCTAACACAACAAAAAAAGCATTGCCTTGGACTGAAAATTTATTAAAATTAAAAGAATTGGTAGAGCATAATACAGGGGAAACATTCAACTCATGCTTACTTAATCTGTATCATAATGAATCAGAAGGAATGGCTTGGCATAGTGATGCTGAAAAGAAGCTAAAAAGAAATGGAGCAATTGCGTCATTAAGTTTTGGGGCTGAAAGAAACTTTGCGTTTAAGCATAAAGTAACTAAAGAGAAGATTTCGATAGTACTAAGTCATGGTAGTCTATTAGTAATGAAAGGAACAACGCAGAAAAATTGGTTGCACAGGTTACCTCCAACTAAGTTTAAAAAAAGGCCAAGAGTAAATTTAACGTTCAGAACAATAATAGAGTAGTAATGCTGTGCTTTATTATGAGTTTTTCAAAATAACAATTCTGTTTACAACTTCATAACAGCAATTAAAATTAGCATTATTTTTATGCTTAAATTTGGCCCATGTATTTAATTTTTGACACTGAAACTACTGGACTCCCAAAACGATGGGATGCTCCAATAACTGATTCTAATAATTGGCCAAGATGTTTTCAAATTGCTTGGAAAATTCATGACGAATTTGGGAATTGTATTGAACACCAGGACTATTTGGTGAAAGCTGATGGGTTTAATATTCCATATGATGCTGAAAAAATACATGGTATTTCTACTGCCTTAGCAAATGAACAAGGTATTGGCATAAAAGTAATGTTGGAGAAATTCAATATAGCTTTGTCAAAGTCAAAATTTGTAGTTGGTCAGAATGTGAAGTTTGATACCAATATAGTTGGTGCTGAATTTCATAGATTAGGGATAGAGAATAACCTACAAGAAATTACGGTTTTAGATACTTGTACCGAACGTACGGCAAATTTATGTGCGATACCTGGGGGTAGAGGAGGAAAATTTAAATTACCAACATTAACAGAATTACATAATCATTTATTCGGAACAGGGTTTGGAGATGCACACAATGCAACTGCCGATGTTGAAGCAACTACACGTTGTTTTTTCGAGTTAATACGTAAAAGAAATTATACTACAGATGAATTAGCTGTTGCTGACGGTTATTTCGAAAGATTTGATGCCAAAAACCCGAATACAATTCAAGTAATTGGATTAAAGCACATCAATTTAAAAAGAGAATCTGAAAAAATAAGCAAGCGAATTGAAAAGGAAGCGGAGGCTATTTTTTCTAATGACGATGTTGTTCAGGATCTTACTGCTTTGCAAGAAGCACAATTCTCACATTTACATAACCACTCTCAATATTCCGTATTACAATCAACTATTCCTGTACAAGGCTTAGTAAAAATTGCAGCTAAAAATGGTATGAATGCCGTAGCTATGACTGATCATGCTAACATGATGGGGGCGTTTCATTTTATTAATGCAGTAATAGGGAATAATAAAGGCGTAGAGCAGCGAAGAAAGGAAGCGGAAGAAAACGGTGAAGAATTCAATGAAAAGCCATTAAAAGGGATCATTGGTTGTGAGTTGTTTGTGTGTGAAAATCACTTAGATAAATCACGAAAAGATAATGGATATCAGGTAGTTTTTCTTGCGAAAAATAAAAACGGGTATCATAATTTAGCTAAAATGTCTTCTCTTGGGCATACACATGGAAAATATTATGTACCAAGAATTGATAAAGAAGTTGTAAAAAAATATAAGGAAGATATTATAGTGCTTACCGGTAACTTGTATGGTGAAGTTCCTAGTAAAGTATTGAATATTGGAGAAAATCAGGCTGAAGAAGCATTGCTTTGGTGGAAGCAGGAATTTGGAGACGATTTGTATATTGAGGTAATGCGCCATGATCAAGAAGATGAAAAGCGTGTAAATAAGGTGCTTATTGACTTCTCTAAGAAACATGATGTTAAGCTTGTTGCGACAAACAACACCTATTATGCGAATCAGGAAGATGCAAATGCACATGATATTTTATTATGTGTAAAAGATGGAGAAAAGCAAGCTACGCCAATAGGTCGTGGTCGTGGATATAGATACGGATTACCGAATCAGGAATATTATTTTAAGAGTCAGGATGATATGAAGGCACTCTTTAAAGATGTGCCTGATTCTATTACAAATGTTCAAGAAGTAGTTGATAAAATTGAACACTATACTTTAGCAAGGGACGTACTGTTACCTGCTTTTGATATTCCTGAGCAGTTTCAGTTTGAAGAGGATAAAGAAGATGGAGGTAAGCGTGGTGAAAATGCTTTTTTAGCACACCTTACGTATGAGGGAGCAAAAATACGCTACGGTGAAATTACTGAAGCAATAAAGGAACGTCTGGATTTTGAATTATCGGTAATTGAGAAAACCGGATATCCTGGGTATTTCTTAATTGTAGAAGATTTTATTCGAGAAGCTAGAAAAATGGATGTTTCCGTTGGTCCAGGTCGTGGGTCGGCAGCAGGGTCAGTAGTTGCATACTGTTTATGGATTACAAATTTAGATCCGATTAAGTACGATTTACTTTTTGAGCGTTTTTTGAATCCGGAGCGTGTAAGTATGCCCGATATTGATATTGATTTTGATGATGAAGGTCGGGGCCGTGTTATGCAATATGTAATTGACAAATACGGATCAAATCAAGTAGCGCAAATTATTACTTATGGTACTATGGCTGCAAAATCGTCTATTAGAGACACTGCCAGAGTATTAGATTTACCGTTGTTTGAAGCCGATAAAATTGCTAAGCTGATACCGAATACCAAACTTGCAAAAATATTTGGTAAAACAGAAAAGGAGTTAAAAGAAAAATTTCGTTCTGAAGAAATTGATAATATAAATGAGTTACTGAATTTATCTGAAGGAGGTGGTTTAGAAGCTGAAACGATTAATCAAGCACGAATATTAGAAGGTTCAGTTCGAAATACAGGAATTCATGCCTGTGGAGTAATTATAACGCCAGATGATATTACCAAATTCGTTCCTGTTGCTTTGGCAAAGGATTCGGAAATGTACTGTACACAGTTTGACAATTCAGTTGTTGAGGATGCTGGGTTA
>JAWUYQ010000034.1:0-7918 GCA_034110725.1 Flavobacteriaceae bacterium | reverse complement strand
CAGGATCTTTTAAATCACTTTTCCAAAGCCCTTGCCCATATGTTCCTGCATATAATTTATTCTCACAAGTCTCAGCACCATATTGTATTTCTAATTCAGTGATTTCTAAGTTTGGTAAGTTTGTTTTATAAAGTGTCCAATCTGCTTGGTTGTTATCTTTATAATAAACTCCTACATCCATACCTACATACATTGCATCTACAGAACTTGTTTTGTCGATTACTATAGTATTTAATGAAATATCTGGTAATGTCCCTGAAACATTTGTCCAACTTACACCACTGTTAATAGATTCATAAATATTATTATCCAACGCAATAAATAGATGTGTTGGGTCAGTTGGGTCAATTTCAATATCTTCAGGTTCATTTCCTATAGGTAAACTCCCTCCTAAATCTGTCCAAGTTGGACTTCCAGAGGTTGCATTATCGGATCGATATAATTTGTTATCATATCTAGAAACATAAACTACATCACTATTAGAAGGTGCAATAGCTAAATCTCTAATCTTACTTGTTCCTGAAAATGTAGATATTTTAGTCCATACAACAGCATTAGACGCTGTTGTTTTTACATCATTAGACCTCCAAACATTTTCATACCCTACTAACATTCTTGCTGGTGTGTTTGGATCTAATTTATATGGCGTTACCCAAGAACCTCCTTCAGTAATACCATTATAATCTTTCTCTGCAATCTGTTCAAAACTATTCCCGTTATCCGTTGAACGCCTAATATCACCATAATATAAAGCTCCATAAATATAGTTGGCATCTGTAGGATCAATTGCACATTCCATACCGTCACCACCAATTTCTGTTCTAAAAGAATCATCTCTACTAATGGCTGTCCCATTGTCTTGATAACCATTAATTACTAAACCAGAGGTAGTTTGTGAAACTCCAATTTTATATACTTGAGCAATAGCCAAACCACTACTTAAATCCGACCAATTAATTCCGTTGTTTGTTGATGTATATAATCCACCATCATTACCGTTATAAAGTGCCCCACTAAGTGGCGAAAACTCTAATGCATGTTGATCTGCGTGAACTCCTGCAAAATAAGATGGTGTTGTAATTTCACGTGCCCAATATGAAATACATGTCATAGTTGTACCTCCATTAACTGATTTCCACAAGTTTACTCCACCGGTGTATATAATATCAGCATCATTAGGGTCCGCAGCGATAACAATATCATAAGAAGATTGTCCTTTAGTATCAGCTCCATCTGTTGCATACCCCATAATATTTGGCGTAGTTGTACGAGTAATAAAATTTACTCCACTATCAGTTGATCTATAAACTCCTACTAATCCAGAACCACCACCGGCTAATAAATACACCCAATTTGGTTCGTCAGGAGAAACTGCTAAAGCTATTCTACTTGCGCTTGTAGGTACTCCGGAAATAATCTCTGTAAAAGTTGCTCCACCATCAGTAGACCTATGTACTTCTGAACCAGAAGCATAAACAATACTTGAATTTGTAGGGTGATATACTATATCTCTTAAGTTAACTCCTGTAAAGTTTGAAGCAATCCATGTAGTTCCTCCATTTGTAGTTCTATAAACATATCCATTTGTAGCAGTAGCTAACATTTTATCAGGATCAGTTGGATCCATTATCAATTCATTTATGGTTCTATTCCCCATTGTTGAATTGTGAGCATTCCATGTAACTCCACCATCTGTACTTTTCCACACACCATATCCTGGTGCATCATAAGAATCACGATCTCCAGTAGCAATGTACATTATGTTAGGAGTTATTGGGTGTATCACAATACTTGACACTCCTAGCCTAGTTAACCCACCTGAAAACTCTGCCCATGTAGAACCATTATCTGTAGTTTTCCAAATTCCTCCTGAAGGAGCACCTACAAAAATTGTATTTGGGTCAGTAGGATGAAATGTAATACATGTTAATCTTCCACTTCCATTTATTTGTGTAGTTCCGTTAGCAGGAGCAGGAGTTGGACCAACTATCTCCCAGGTACCAGTACCAGAATCATATGATTTGTTTAATGAATTACTATTTTGATGATCTCTAAAGTATTTTTTAATTTCAGTTAGTGTATTACCTGCAGGAGGGAAATTTCCATTTTCATCAACCCTTGCCCCCCAATAATGTTCCCAACGTTTAAATTGTTTAATACCTGCCCCCTTTGGTATTTTATTCTGTCCTTGCATAACAGATTCATAATAGATATTAAAGTCCTTTTGAATATCATAAAAGTTATATTGATGATCATACATCATGTTTTGCCATTTATCCTGACTAAAAGTAAGGGTCGTTAGGCACAAGGTTAAAATAAGTAAGTAGCTTTTTTTCATAATTATCATTTTTTTCTGAGGGTTTTATCAAATGTAATTCATTTAATTTAAATTTTAAATCATTAGGATAGTAGTTTACAGGTATTTGTATATAAAAAAAGCTCTCAATATAAATGAGAGCTTTTAATTTTTTTTAAGCGAGTATACTACAACTTCACTTTTTCATTTTTGTAGTTGAATAAATTATCAACATCCATTTCTTGAACTTTACCTAATTTAGCTAAAGCTTTCATGTCAACATCTTTCTTGTTTCCGATAACTAAAACATTGTATTTTTCACCTTTGATATTTGTATTGAAAAATTCTTTCAAATCTTCCATTGTCATATCTTTAATAGTATTATACATTGCCTCTCTATTATCGTTTTCAATACCTAGTTTTTGCAAACGTTCGTATGACCAGAAAATGTTAGACTTGGTAATACGTTGAGCAGCAATTTTCTTTAATGTAGCTGCTTTTGCTGCTTCAAATTGCTCTGTAGCTGCTGGCATATCATTCATTAAATCCATCATTGCATTTACCGCCTGTTCCATTTTATTTGCTTGAGTACCAACATAAGCCATTACATAATTTGCTTCACCTTTTTTAGATGCATTTCTATAACTAGAAAAAGCTGAATATGCTAATGATTTAGATTCTCTAATTTCTTGGAATACAATTGAAGATAGTCCACTACCAAAATAAGTGTTAAATAAAGTAGACGCTGCAATATTTTCTGCTTTAAAAGGTTCTCCTTTTGCTAATAAAAGCATCTCCGCTTGAACCATATCATAATCAACATAATACACGTTTCCACCTGTTTCCTTTTGAACATATTCTGTAGCCTTAGGATAATCTTTTAAATCAGCTGATACTTTATGATTGTTATTTAAAGCAGTAATAGCCGCAGAAACATCTTTACCATAATAAAAAATACGTTGTTTATAATTACGCATATCTTTAACTATAGAAACTAATTCATCTGGATTAATAGCTTCTAGTTCGTCTAATTGATAAATATTACGTAAACGTGAGTTCTCACCATATTGTCCGTAATTATATAAACCTCCCCAAAGGATGTTTCCTTTTTGAGTTTTATTATCTACTCTACCTTTAGCAATCTTTTCTACATATTTATTATAGGTATCTTGATTAGCTATTGCATTTTCCCATAAATGCTCCAATAAAGCTAAACCTTCATTTAGGTTTTCTTTTAAACCACTAATACCTACATATGATTTATCATTACCAGTACTAACATTATAGTTAATTCCTAATTTGTAAAACTCTTTTTTAAGTTGCTCAGGGGTATACTTATCTGTTCCTAAATAATCAAGATATCCTACGGCTAATCCAAGTTTTTTATCATTGTCTTTACCCATATCAAAAATGATATTCAAATCGAATAGATCATTATTCTTATTTTCAACATAAGAAACCTCTACTCCATTTTCTAAAGTGATTTTCTGTAATTCTTTATTATAATCTATAAATAGCGGAGTAATATCTTTTGAAGCTATTTTTTGGAAACTTTGCACAAATTCCGATTGCTTCCCTCTGTTTAAATTTATTGGAGTAATACCAGGGTTTTTCACCTTAGTAATATTCTTATCCTCACCTTTACGTTTGTATGTAACTACATAGTTGTTTTTATAAAATGAATTTGCAAAATCTACTAATTCTTGTTTAGTTATTTTTTTTAATTCATCTAAAAAAGCAACCTTATTTGTCCAATTTTCATGATGAATAAATGCATTGTAATATGCACTAGCTAAGGCAGTATTATTTTCATATTGACGTGTTTGAGATAATTTCATGTCATTAATTACAGCTTCGATCATCCATTCGTCAAATTCACCTTTCTTCAATTTTTCAATTTGAGCTAAAAGTAGGTCCTTAACTTCATCTAAAGTTTGACCCTCTTTTGGCGAACCAGTAAACTGATGGTATCCATAGTCATTTAAAAATGTTGGGGAACATCCACCACTTTGAACTGCTTGTTTTTGATTTAAATTTAAATCAATTAAACCTGCATTACCATTAGCTAAAATCATATCCGCTAAAGTCAATAATTTTTCTTCTTTACTACCAATAGCATCAGAACGGAAAGCTATAGATATGTTTTCTGCAGTTGGTCCGAAAACTTCACTTGTTATTGGAGATGTAATTGGAGTTTCTTTTGGTAATTCTGGATGAACTACTTCCTTACGTTCCATTTTTCCAAAAGCATTATCAACCAATGCAATAGTTTCATCAAAGTCAAAATCACCTACTAATACTACAGCCATATTATTTGGCACATAGTATTTGTTAAAGTAATTATGAATATCAATCATTGAAGGATTCTTTAAATGATCCGCAGTACCAATAGTAGACTGTTGTCCGTATGGGTGATTTGGGAATAAATCCTTTAACATAGCTGCATAACTTTTTCTAAAGTCATTGTCTTGCCCTCTGTTAAACTCCTCAAAAACAGCTTCTAACTCTGTATGAAATAAACGCAAAACTAATTCGCTAAAACGCTCGCTTTCTACAGTTAACCATTTTCCTAACTCATTAGCTGGAATCTTGTTTTTATAAACTGTTTCTTCAAACCAAGTATGTGCATTAGTCCCTTCAGCTCCTAATGAACTAATCATCTTGTCATATTCATTAGCAATTGAATGATTTGATGCTTCTAAAGAAGCTTCATCAATTTGCTTGTATAAAGCTAACTTTTTTGCTGGATCTTGTTCCGCTCTATGCTGTTCATATAAATCTGCTATTTTTTCTAGATGACCTTTTTCTTCTTCCCAGTCGGCCGTACCAATTTCATGAGTTCCTTTAAATACCATATGCTCTAAATAGTGAGCAAGACCAGTAGATTCTTTAGGGTCATAATTAGATCCTGCACGAACAGCTATATAAGTTTGAATTTTAGGTTCTTCCGTATTTTTACTTAAATACACCTTTAACCCATTTTCTAAGGTATACAAACGTAATCCTGTAGGGTCATTTTCCACAGTTTCATATGCAAATCCTTTTACATCTTTTTGCTGATTGACAGCATAGGTTTTCTCTTGACTTACTTCTTTAGAAGTGTCAAATTTCTTACAACTTACTACTAAAAGACCTAGTAATAAGAGGCTTGCTAATTTTTTCATTTAAAAATTGATTTAGTTGTTTTTAAAAATAGGCATAAAAAAAACGCTATCATAAACATGATAGCGTTTTAACTAAATTTTATATAATATTAAGCTTTCACAGCTAATACTTCAGCAACTTTAGCTCCAATTTCTGCAGGAGAATCAACAACGTGAATTCCACATGCCTTCATTATCGCTTTTTTAGCTTGAGCAGTATCATCAGATCCACCAACAATAGCACCAGCGTGACCCATTGTTCTACCAGCAGGAGCAGTTTCTCCAGCAATAAAACCTATTACAGGTTTTTTACTTCCACTAGCTTTATACCAGTTTGCAGCATCAGCCTCTAATTGTCCACCAATTTCACCTATCATAACAACAGCTTCAGTTTCTGGGTCATTGATTAACATTTCTACAGCTTCTTTAGTAGTAGTTCCAATTATTGGATCTCCACCAATTCCGATTGCAGTAGTAATTCCTAATCCTTCACGAACAACTTGATCAGCAGCTTCATAAGTTAAAGTACCTGATTTAGACACAATACCTATAGTTCCTTTTTTGAATACAAAACCTGGCATAATACCAACTTTTGCTTCACCTGGAGTAATAACTCCTGGGCAGTTAGGTCCGATTAAACGAGCGCTACTAGCTTTTACATATGCATTAGCCTTGATCATGTCAGCAACAGGAATACCTTCTGTAATTGTAATAATTACTTTAATACCTGCATCAGTAGCTTCCATAATTGCATCAGCAGCAAATGCTGGCGGCACAAAAATAATAGTAGTATCAGCTCCAACTTTTTCAACTGCTTCTTGAACAGTATTAAAAACTGGTTTACCAAGGTGCTCTTGTCCTCCTTTACCAGGAGTAACTCCACCAACAACATTTGTTCCATAATCGATCATTTGACCAGCATGGAATGTTCCTTCACTTCCTGTGAAACCTTGAACTATAATTTTTGAATCTTTATTTACTAAAACACTCATTTTTTTAATTTTTTATAATTGTTACAAATGTAATTTTTTCTATCTAAACTTATAAACTTTTATCAGGAAACTTTTACTGATAAATATGCATTATTATCTACAGCATTTTCATCAGCCATTTGACTCATTTCATGACAAGAGAATAACTTCCCATCTTTTACTTCCCAAATTGAAATAAAATGCGCTAGACATATTTCATCTTCTGGTTGATCAAACGAAACTGCGTAATAAGTATAACGTACAGTTACAAGATTATCTTCTGCTATGATATGACTTATTTCTGACCTTAACTCCTTGAAAGATTGAGAAGTTCGCTTTCCGTGTTCAATAATATCATTATAATTAAATTTCACAAAACCTGCACTACTACTCCAATACAATTCACACTCAGGGTGAATGAAAGATTTTAAAACCTCTTCATCTTTATAAAAATCTGAATTATAAAACGATTTGACTAGCTCTTTTGGGTTCATAATTTAATTATTTCAGTTTCTTTATTATTTCTGGTAGTTTTCGAATATAAGCCATTTCTTTGAAACGCTCTCTAGCTTCAACAGCTGGTGAACCAAAGTATTTTTTATTTTCATCCGTAGAATGTCCTAAGCCAGACTGAGCAAAAATCTCTGTTCCTTTAGCTATAGTAATTCCGCTTTTAACACCAACTTGCCCCCAAAGAATAACCTCATCTTCTATTACAACACACCCAGCTACTCCAACTTGCGATGCTAATAAACATTTTTTTCCAACAATAGTATCGTGTCCAATTTGAACTTGATTATCTAATTTCGTGCCATCACCAATTGTAGTTGAAGCAGTAACTCCTCTATCAATTGTACATGATGCTCCAATATCAACATTATCTCCTATAACTACATTACCTCCAGAAATTAACTTATCTCTAAATTCTGGTCTGCTTTTATAATAAAATGCATCAGCACCTAAAACAGATCCTGAATGTATGGTAACATCATTACCGATTACAGTATCATCATATATAGAAACATTAGCATGAATAAGGCAATTATCACCGATAATCACATTATTTCCAACAAAAGCATTTGGTTGAACAATAGTATTCTTACCAATTTTAGCCGACGCAGAAATTATTCCATTCGCCTTTTCAAAAGGTTTAAAATATTTTGTTAATTTATTAAAATCACGAAATGGATCGTCAGATATCAATAAAGCTTTTCCTTCTGGACAATCAACCTGTTTATTTATCAAAACAACTGTTGCTGCAGAATTCAATGCGGCATCATAATATTTTGGATGATCAACAAAAACAATATCACCAGCAGTAACTACATGAATTTCATTCATTCCTGAAACAGGAAAATCAGCTGCTCCAACATAATTTGTGTTAATTATTGTTGCTATTTGTGATAATGTATGTACTTGAGGAAATTTCATTATTCTTTAACTCTTTCTTTGTAAGTCCCTTTTTCAGTTTCTACTTTAATTTTATCTCCTTCATTGATAAATAAAGG
>JAWUYQ010000033.1:0-7352 GCA_034110725.1 Flavobacteriaceae bacterium | reverse complement strand
GTATATAAAAGCACATACAAAATTAGATGCTTTGAAAGATGCATCTAAAGTAAAATCATGGTTATTTACAATCGCTCGTAACACGACAATGGATTATTTCAGGAAAAGTGATAAAACGGTTCAATTAAAAGAATTTGACATCGTTGATGAATTTTGGGAAGAAGAAAAACATTCTGCAAAAGATTGTTTGCCAGGAATTATTAAGCATTTACCAAAAAAATATCGCGACCCATTGTTTCTTTCTGATATCAAGGGAATGAGACAAGCTGAGGTTGCTAAGCAACTAAATATATCATTATCAACAGTTAAATCACAAATTCAACGTGCTAGAAAATTGATTGCAAAAGGATATATGGATTGCTGTGATTATACTATTAACGATAAAGGGTTTCTGGTAGGAGAAACTAAAGAGAAGGGTAATTGCAAAGTATGTGGTTAATCAATCCTCAAGAGAGGATTCAACCTGTTTTCTCCAGCAAAAAAAAACAATGATTTTATGTCTGTTTGGATCAAATTAGCTTGCTTCTCGTTATAAGCATGATAGATTTCCTCGTTGAGCATGAAAAGCAATTCCATTTGTATTTTTATCTATATTTTCTTCTTTAAAAAATATTGTAAATCCATTTTTAAACTTCATCTGCTAAAGGAATATAGAAAATATTATTCACTTCTGAGTATTCAAATTTAATGTATTTGAGTAATGTATCAATTATGAAGTGTAACCCTTAGTTTTTGTAAAAAGCTACCGATGCAGAAACATCGGTAACTAAAATAGCAATTTGATTTAAATTTATGCAGTTATTCTTTTAGGCTTTAATTGTTGTCTTAAAACAAACAGTAATAACATACAAAGTAAGGCAAGCGCAGATACTACACCCCATGTCTTGTCATAACCGATACTTTCTATTAAATGCATCCCTCCATTATGACTAAATATATGAGCTACAGAAAAAGAAATGCTATATAAAGCCATGTATTCTCCTTTGTTTCCTTGTTTAGATCGATCCATAGCAAAGGCGTTAGAAAAAGGAAACGCTATCATTTCTCCAACAGTTATTAAAAGCATTCCAACAACTATTATACCTACCCATGAAGTTGTGGTAAGTATAATAAAACTCAAACCAGTTAAAGTTGCGCCAATTAGCATGAGTCCAGATTTAGTTCGCTTACTCTTTTCTAACCATTTAACCAATGGCATTTCCAATACGAAAATGATAAATCCATTCATCCCCATTAATAGTCCAATTTCTAATTCACTTAACCCATGTGCTTCTTTATAGTAAAGAGGGATTGTTGAGAAAAATTGTAAGAACACAATTCCGAATAGGGACATAGCTACAAGGAAAATCCAAAAAGTCTTATCACTGTAAGCTGATTTAGGATTAACTACTTCAATTTCGTCAATAGTTTTTGCAGTTTTTGGATTTAATACATTTAGCAATAAAAAACTAGCCAAAATACATGTAATTCCATCAACCCAAAACAACCCACCATAACTTAAGTAAGTGATAATTAATCCTCCAATAGCTGGTCCTGCAGAAAAACCTAAGTTAATTGCTAAACGGATTAAAGTTACAGATCGTGTTTTATTTTCGGGTTTACTATAAGCACTTAATGCTACAAACATTGCTGGTCTAAAAATGTCAGCAACTAGCATAACCAAAAATATTCCGAAGCAAAAAGAACTAAATGTAGTTAAGTATTGCAGCCCAATAAACAAGAATCCAGTAGCTAATAAGCTAAAAAGCATTACTTTGTAATAGCCAATTTTGTCGGTTAATCTCCCGCCTAACCATGAACCAAAAACAGAACCTAGTCCAAATGCTGACATAATCCACCCTACATTACTAAGGCTGAAATCTAAGCTCTCAGTAAGGTATAGTGATAGGAACGGGATAACCATTGTACCCGCTCGGTTAATTAAAGTAATTAATGCTAGCCACCAAACTTCTTTGGAGAGTCCGCGAAAAGAATCGATGTAATTAATGTATAATTTTTTCATATAATTTTGTTTTTTGAAGTCACTTATTAAAGTGGCTTATGTTAGTTTAATAAGTTGTTTTTGGAAGTTGTGTAAAAGTAAAACGCCCAACTGAAAAGTTGGGCGTTTATATATTGTAAAAATTTATACCGTTATTGAGATAACAAATAAATACAACAGCCCGAACTTCTCTTTTGAGAAACCCTATCGACCTTTATAATTATTTGTTTGCAATTCATAATATAGTAATTGAATGACAAAGCTATATAATTTTTGAGTATAAAAATGTATTTTTGAATTAAATTTTTTATAGATGAAACAACTTTTATTTTTTATAGTTTTAATATCATATTCCTTAAATGCCCAAAATACTGAGGCTATTAAAGAGATTGAAACACATCAAGAAGAACAAAATACTCAGTTTAAAACAAAAGGAAAATCTCCATTAACTGAAGTAGCTAGAAAGCATTTTAAGGAGCTAGATTTCTTTGAAATAGATTTAAAATATCGAGTAGATGCAAAATTTACAAGAACTCCAAATGAAGAAGTTTTTGCAGCTGGAACTTCTTCTGGTAGGACAAAATTTTTAATTAAATATGGCTTGTTAACTTTTTCTATTAATGGTATAGACTTAACTTTAGCGGTATATCAAAGCCAGCAACTGTTAACTAATCCTATATATAAAGATTATTTATTCTTACCTTTCAATGATTTGTCAAATGGAGACACTACATATAGTGGTGGACGTTTTATAGATTTAACGATCCCTAAAGGTGATACAATTATAGTAGATTTTAATCAGGCTTATAATCCGTATTGTGCTTATTCTGATGGGTGGAATTGTACAATTCCTCCAATAGAGAATACTTTGGAAATTGAAATTCCAGTTGGAGTAAAAAAGTTTAAAGATCACTAAAGTAAAATAATATGGGAAGAAAAAGAAGAAAAAGAATTAGCTGTCCAAATTGTGATAAACAGTTAAAAGAGGACATGAACTTTTGTCCAAATTGCGGACAAGAAAACCATATTAAAAGGGTTTCATTAAGAATGTTAGTTTCAGATTTTTCTTCAACATATTTTGCCTTTGACTCTAAGTTGTTTGCATCGCTAAAATATTTATTGATCAAACCAAGTTTTCTTTCTCTTGAATATTTGAACGGTAAAATAGAAGCGTATTTACGACCAATTAGGCTATATATATTTATTAGTTTCGCCTTCTTTTTACTTAATAGTATCTCTTCTGGTGATGGTGTTTCCGATAGAGTTATTCTTCCTATCGATGGTAACCCAACAACAATAGAAGAGGTTCAAAGTGAGTTTAAAAAAGCAAAATCATTAAAGAATGATAAGGGAAATGATCCTTTCTTAGAATTTGACAAAGAATTTTTTGATGGAAAAATAACAAAGATACTGTCCGATAAGAAAGAACTAAAATTATTTATCCTGTTTTTAAAATCTAAATTACCAATTCTGTTTTTCTTTTTAATACCTATTCTAGGGCTATTATTATTCTTGTTTTTTTATAAAAAGAAGTATTTCTATGTAGATCATTTGGTTTTTGCATTACACCTGCAGTCATTTGTGTTTGTATTACTTATAATAAGTCTGATAATAGATTGGATATTTAAAGTGGATTTGACATTTTTTGTTATTCTGGCTTTTTTAATTTATGGCTTTATAGCAGCAATAAAATTTTATGATTTAGGAAAAATAAGTACTTTTATCCGTTTGTCTTTTGTTGGATTCATCCACGTTATTTTGAGTACTATTATTTTTGGTTTTTTCTTTTTTGTAGTGCTTAAAAATTATAATATGTAGCCTTTTTTAGCTTGCTATTTTATTTAAAAATATATATTAATCACCGTAAAATCAGATATTTATAACTAATTTTGAGTAATTCCTAGATTATTTGTTCAATGTAATAACCTTTTTTACAAAAAGGTACCCTATTTCAATTTGCGCTAAATTTTATAAACCAGTTCCCTATGGAAAATAATAGGAGAAAAAGGATTTATTGTCCAAATTGTAAAAGCCAGTTAAAAGCACATATGAATTTTTGTTTTGACTGTGGTCAAGAGAATAACATTAAAAGGGTTTCTATAAAAATACTTTTAAATGATTTTTTTTCGACCTATTTCACGGTGAATTCTAAATTATTACTTACCCTAAAGTTATTGATAATTAAACCAGGGTTTTTATCTATAGCTTATTTAAGTGGTAGGATAGAAGGTTATTTACGTCCAATTAGATTATATGTATTTGTCAGTTTTGTGTTTTTCTTGTTGTCAACTAATCTAACATCATATAAAAGTACAATAGAACGTATTAATTTAACTTTAAATGAAATGCCAGTAACTATTGGTGACTTGGAGGATGGTTTTGGTGAATCAGAAACAGCTCCTAAAATAAATGAGAATTCATTAGATAAAAAAATAGAAAAGATCTTTTCTACTGAACGTGAAACCACTATTTTTTTTAATTATATGTTGGCAAAGTTCCCTATAGTTATGTTTATAATGATACCCGTTTTGGGATTGCTCTTCAACCTGTTTTTCTTCAATAAAAGCTATTATTATATTGATTATTTAATATTTTCATTGCACTTACAATGTTTTTTATTAACACTACTTATAATTACGACTTTAATAGATTGGTTGTTGAAAATAGACTTAAGTATAGTTGCTTTTTTAGGCTTACTAATTTATGGATACATAGCAGCATTGAAATTTTATAAAAAAAAGAAACTAATTACGTTTTTAAAACTCTGTTTAGTAGGTGTTTTTCATACAGGATTAATAGTAGTAGTATGTATATTGTTCTTTCTATTGGTAATGCAAACTTACAGTGTGTAATGAGGTGATATTAGAGCATTACTTCACTAAATACATTCCTAAAAATACTGCTAAAAAACCAATAACAAAACTACCTATAGTATATAGGGCAAAAGAAAGGAAATCTCCAGATTTTAAAAACACATGATTTTCATAAGCAAAAGTAGAAAAGGTAGTGAAGCCACCACAAAAGCCAGTTGCTAATAATAAAGTTTGATTTTGAGTAAGTACGTTCCCTTTTGCGGAAAGCCCTAAGATGATCCCAATTAATAAGGAGCCTAGTATGTTAGCAGCAAAAGTTCCGTATGGAATACCAGTTAAATCTGAGTTTAATGTTCTATTAAGTAAGTATCGTAAAACACTTCCAAAGCCACCTCCTAAAAAAACTAATACTATTGCTTTCATTTCACCAGTTGAATTACTTGCGAAGATATAAAAAATACTGTCAGGTTTTAAATTGTGAATATCTATGTGTAGATATATGTAGAGCGAGATAAATGTTGGCCTATATTTGCCAACCTAAAAAATAAAGAGATGAGCACAACTTGGTATGAATGTAAAGTGAAATATAGAAAATTAGATGATAATGGAGTGCAAAAAGTAACTACTGAACCTTACTTGGTTGATGCGGTGTCATATACTGAAGCAGAATCTAGAATTACTGAAGAAATGTCAATGTATATCAGTGAAGAGTTTCAAATCACTAATATAAAAATGGCGAATTTTGCTGAAATACACCCGTTTGAAAATTCTGACCGTTGGTTTAAAACAAAAATTTCTTTAGTGGCATATGACGAAGAAAGCGGTAAGGAAAGAAAATCAAGCATGTATTTATTAGTTCAAGCTAATGATGTTAAGGAAGCTTTTGATAGTACAAATTTAGTAATGAAAGATACTATGGGAGACTATTCTATTCCGTCAATAGCTGAATCTCCAATTATGGATGTGTTTCCATATTTTGAAGGAGAAAAAGAAAAGCTAGCTAAATTTAACGCTGCAAAAGCAAGTGTTCCTACTCAAGAAGAAGTTGTAGTCGAAGAGCTAGTGTAGTTATAAGGTTATATAATACAAAAAGGGTTGCTTGAATAAGCAACCCTTTTTGTATTAATGTTATAATGATGACTATTTTACCGGATAATGAATTTCAGTTTCAATATCTTCTGGTTTAACTATATCTGGGTCATTTAAATATAATTCCCAAATAGCACCGTTTTGTTCTAAGCCATTTTCTTTTAAATATTGATCAACAGCCATATGCGCTTCTTGATCACCTGTTCCATAAGGGCCGTATTTTGTAATCATTACGTTTTTACCTTCAGGTAAAGTTAATTTTTCCATCCCTTCAGCAAGTGCAACGTCTTTTCTAACTAATAAGCCAATATAAAATTCAGCCTCACCTTTTTCCTCGTCCCATTTTGTAAAAACAGCAGCAGGCGTATAGTCAGTATCTGCTAATTTTTGTGTAGCAGCATGCATACCAGCTTTTGGCATAAATTCCATATATAATTTAGTCATTGCTTCATGATCAATTTTAGTTACTTGTTTGTAACCAATAAATTGTAGAGCATCTTGTTTTAATGAAAGCGTACTTCCTAAAGAAAATGTTGCTTTAGCGATTGGAGGGTTTTTAGTATAATCATTAACAACAATACTATCTAGTTTTTCTAAGCCTCTTAAAAAAGAAGGTTCATTTCCTTTTTCCATTCCTCCATAAGGAACCATTATAGCTTTTAACATAAAATCAGCTTCACCTTTCATTCCCCAAGTGACTTTAGTTCCTTCAGAAATTTCTTCTAGTTTCCAGGTTACTTCTGATGGGGAAAACTCACCAAATTTTAATTCTTGTTTTAACGATTTGTTTTCTACAGCTTCTAATGTTTTCATACTACCAGGTCCCATAGCTCCATTCCAAGAATAATTAGCGCCAATACCAGATGTTTGTTCATTATATGTAAAAGTCATTGTGGTATCTTGTTCTTGCCAAGGTCCCCAAGCTTCACATTTTTTATAATCACTTATATGTTTGTATACATAATCTGCAGGAGCATTAATAACTCTACTTCTTTCAAAATCGAATTTGTTTGGTTGTAGCGTAATATAAATAGCCCCCCCTATTAGTACTACTAATAGTAAAAAGAATAAATACTTAATAATTTTCATTTGGTTAGTGTTTAATTAATCGTTTGAATTGACTATTAGATTAGTAAATCTAATATTGAATGTTAAATATAATAAAATTAACATTTCTTTTTCTTCATTAGATTAATTACTTTTAAGCGAAATTTAAAACAACCTTAAATCAATTATAATGAAAATTAAACCAATTATAGGATTGGCGTTAGCGTCAACCTTACTAATTTCATGTGGTAAAACAAATGAAAAAGTAACTCAAGAAGTTACAGAAGTTGTTACTGAAGTAAAAAAAGTAGCTACAGATTTTGATTATACTGTTGAACAGTTTGCTGATATTAAAGTATTGCGTTATCAAATTCACGGATTCGATGCATTAACATTAAAAGAGCAAAAGTTAGTATACTATT
>JAWUYQ010000032.1:0-17483 GCA_034110725.1 Flavobacteriaceae bacterium | reverse complement strand
AGGTGTAGAACCTATCAAAATTTGTAGCTCAACTTTAAGCCCTCAACGTAGGGGGCGTTACTATTGGACTAACATCCCTGGGATAACCATTCCAGAAGACTCTAATCTTAAATTGGAATCACTATTAGAAAATGGCTTTACAGAAAGAGAAAAGTCTCTAGCACTTTTAACATCTAATGTAAGCCATAGCCGTAAAGGGCTCTTGAGATATCTTAATCGCTCAATAGGTGGAGTTGTTTTTCATGGTGAAGCATTTGCAAAACTGAGTAAGTCTGATAAAATTAAAAAGATTGAATTACTAAGTGATGTAGAAGTAAAAGAGCTATTCCGCCTTTTCACCCTTAAAGAAGCTACTAGACTTCAAGGTCTTCCAGATGATTATATTGAGGGTACTATATCTCGAACCGCTGGATTTCATTGTCTGGGAAACAGCTTCACAAACCCCGTAATAAAAAGCATCTTATCTAACCTTATATGAGTACAATACAAGATATCAATAATAAAATTGAGAATCTAAATAATCAGCTTAAGGTAATGAGGGTTGAACTTAATCAAGCAGATAATGAAGAACAGAGGAAGGTTATCAAAAGTAAAATATTGATAACACAGAATTTAATTACCATCGAAAATTTACGTCTAAAGGTTCAAAGACAAAGAGATATGAATTCATAAGTTCTTTAAAAAATTGCTGGGAAAATTCTCAAAAAAATTTAGAAGGCTATTCAGTAATTAGGTTTTAAATCCAATTTTTTGAAAAATAATATTTTAATCCGTCTATCTGAGGGCACTCAAAACGCCTCTTACACCTTATTAAATAAGGGGTCACGGGAAAAACACAATTCTGTTTTCAATACTGGGAAGGGGGTGGTAAACGAGGGGTGGGTACCAAAATATTTCATGTTTTGTTTATCCCTCTGAGTGTTGAGCCTAATATCAGCCCCGTTTACTATTGCGGGAGCTATTCAGAACTTACACTTATATAAGAAAAAGGTGACAAGAAAGGTACGGAACGGAGTTGTATTTAGTGTTTAAACCACCAAAAAGAAAAGCTGTATGGATGAAGGTTATTGAAATATTAAGGGTGTCAAATGTACCCACGTGCTGAGGGTACTCTATATATACTATACCTACCTTCATCACGCTAGTACTAAATCACTCACAACCCATTGCCATACAGCTTTTAAACGGTTTTGAATAAAATATCCACTAGGAAATAAATTCAATATTTTCCTAGTAAAACTCCTAGTAATTAAAATAATTTAAAAGAAATATGTGTGAAATACTTGACTTTGTGAGGATAAAATAGTAAATTAAAAAAGAGGATAAAAAACACATAATCTCTTGACGGATATGAAAACATACATTACTTAGCATTGCCCACTTAGGCAACTAAACAGAAGGTTTGTTAGACTACACTTGTCAAGAGGTGAATGTTTAGCAAACCTTTTTGTTTTGCTTATGTTTATAAAATAGAACATCATTGATTATATATCATTATCATCTTCACTTAAATAAGGCTTGTTCAATGATAATGTCGTGTAGTTAGATACTAGGGGCAAGTCACGAGAAACTTTCTAACATCAAGTTTCCAAATACTTAAGCGACTAATGCTAAGTAATGTAAATATTAGTACGCTTCACTTTAAAACAAAATATATAACTGGTGAAGCAAAAGAGGTCTTAACAGACACAACAAAAAACAAGTACACCATTAAAGGAAGTACTGGAATTGGTGGAACCACCGCCATATTAAATTACCTATTAGGTAACTACATAATCATCAGCCCAAATATTGGGATGATAAAAGGAAAAGAGAAACTAGCTAAAGAAGGTGAATTTTCTAGTCATAAGCAGTTATTCATTTATGATAAATGTGAAGATAGTTGGGGTGATGTATTAGATTATCTCATGTATTCTGATGTGCAAAACCTAATCATCAACACCACACCAGACCAAATCTACAAGATATACGATTCTGAGGTCTATAAGATGCTGTTGAATATCCCAATCTTTATTGATGAGGCACACGCATATTCACAAGATGCTATATTCAGAAGGAAATTAGGTGAATTCATGGAACTGGTGTACAACCAGTGGAACGCTAGTTTTACTTTCTCTACAGCAACACCCATTTATAATTTCATTGACATTCCAAATGAAATTCCTATTGAATATTATAGCTTAGAAAGGGCTAAAAAAGAACCTAAGCATATTGATATCTCCAATGATAAAAAAGCTATTGAGCAGTTTGTATATGAGCAGAACGAGCAAAATAGGTTGGTAGTTATCTTTACAAATGACAAGAACATTCACCTAAAATTTAAAGAACTAAGGGTGGCAAACTTGGTTGGTGAAACACTTAAGTTGAAATTAAAGCCATACGGAAGAGGTATTGAACTTAAAGACTTGGACTATGATGATATCGACATACTAATGCTTAGTAGCTCTTACTTTGCTGGGTTTGATATTGAACAAGATTGTAGTATTCTAATAGTTAGTAACCAATCCAATGATGCTACCAAGGTCAATGTAAACAACCTAGTTCAAGCCTATGGTAGGTGTAGAAATGAGGTCCATGATGTGCTATTTATAAACCTCTTAGCTGTGCGAAATAGTAAGGGTGAAGTAATTACATACCCGAAAGGTTTAAACGAAATACAGAAGAGCTATAACGATTATCTTAATGAGGTTAAAAAATATGAATCAATTTTAAACGACTTCAGTTTAAGGTCTGAAGCTAAAAAAGCTGGATATATTACCAATGCCAATTATGTGAATAGAAGCCTATTGTTAAATGATGTTTTAATTCAAATAAATGACTACCAATTATATAATGAAGATGTGCTAATACAGACATTAGAAGATTATGGCTTCACCACTGGCACGTATATCAATGATATTGAAAAGGTTCGTAAAAAATACGGTAGTGACTTAAAACAGCGTATGACTAATTTATTACAGTTACCAGTTGATGAATTATTAAATGACTATAAAAACATCAAGAGAAAACTGAGAAATAAAACTGATGGTTCATACTCCCCAAAGTTAGCACTAGAGTACCTTACAGCTTACCTAATGAATCTCACCAATGCAAATGTATTGATTGATAAGTTAGATAATAAACGGCTTTATTCAGCTGAATTCTATAAGTCTGTAAACGCATTTTTATGCATTAATGGGAGTACTCGAAGTCATTCAAGACAATTATCTAAAGAGGAGCTGAACGGCTCTAAAATCTATGCAAACGAGGATGCTAAAGACATATTAAAATCAGTTGTTTGGTTAACTGATAACTGGCAAATGTTGTACAGCGTTGCTAAGATTGGTAATGATAATTATTCCGATAAAATAGCTGAGGAAATATGCATGGCTCAAGTACTTTATGATAAAGAAACATATCTGAAGTATCAAAGCAACAAGAAAAATAGAATTAGCAATACTCGTAATCTAATTACTAAAAAATTGAAGTCTGAAGGAATACCAGTTGATGATGCCAGATTGAAATTTATAAATAATATCATTAAATCTAATTTTAAAAAGTTAGATAGTCATGAATACATCAACTATAACTCAAAAAAGAACTTGAAGAAGCGTATGAAAGAAGCTATAATATTCTTGCTAACTAATGGACTTAGTGGTAAAGGTAGAACAACTAAGCATCGTGAATATAACCCGCTTACATTATTACCTAGAGCATTGAGGAGTATTATTCCTATTAGATATGTTGAGGTGGATTTAACTTCAGCTAATCCGCAAATCATCGATTCTATATTAAAAACAGATATTGGATTAAGTGTATATAAAAACTTGATGGAAAAGAGGAAAATCAATCGTAATGAAGCTAAAACACTCTTCAATAAAACACTAAATAACTATAAAATATCCGTTGCTAAGGCTATTAAGATTTACTTAGATGCTGGTTATCCAAAAGCTAAGGCTAAGGAACTGGCAATGCTTACCGCTGAGGTTGAAAAGGGTGCGTTTTACGAGCGAATGACCATGGCTGAATCCAATTTAACCAAACTGTATAAAGATACCCTTAGCGTTAAGACATATAGGTTCCATGATGCTATTCTAATGAAGGAATCAGATATCATTGATAATAATATTACCCTTCCAACTCAATTAGAGAGGCTAATAGATGATAGAAATGGGAATCAAGAAAAGGTGGTGTTTCATATAGGTTATTACAACCTCCTTGGGGTAAAGTATGAAGGGATGGTTACCAATAAACCTCATTCAACTGATAAATTAATTTCAAGCTATCGAATGGTAAGTGATAAAAATGCTGGGGTTAAAAAAGTAGCTTCTTAATATACCTATGGTTGCTAATCTGGGTTTTCTTCGTAGGTTCAGACTAACAACCATAGCTATTATTATAGTTTTAAAGTCCTAATAGGCTTTTCTTTTTAAGATTAAACTCACCCTCAGTAATAACACCCTTATCTCTGAGGCTAGCTAATTTCTCCAACTCATCTAAACTACTTGTAGCTTTACTATTAGCAGATTGGTGAATTTCATTTTTGTATTTACGCAACTCTTCAACGGTCTTTTCAAGTTGTACTACTTTAGTATGTTCTTCTGGATAAACTAAGAAATCTAAATTATTACCACTTTTATTTCCTATTGTAACTCGTATTGATTCAGTACTTAAAAACTTACGTATAAACATTCTAAAAAGATTTAATTCTAACAGAGCATCAATTATTAATATAATAAATGCTAATATGTTTATCAATAACATAACCAAAAAGAAACCCCATGAAAATGTTGACCATCCTCCAAAAAGCATCTCAACTAAAATAACAAACACACCAGTTATAACTGGTGTCCAAAACATTAATCCCCCTGGGGTTAATAAATCTTTAAAATATTCTCGCTGTGAAAAATTATCAATGTTTTCAGAGTTCAGAGTTTTCTTGTCTTTACCTTCACTTATGGTGATTTTATGTTCATTAATATCAATTTCAATTCCATTTTTGAAATGATGTTTTTTAGGTTTGAAAGTCTTTTTCATCATTACTTTAATTACATTCAATTAAATAACTAACTCCACCAATTATTACATTTGTTCCGCATGCAGAACATTCTACTTCAGCGGTTGTTGGTGTAGTATCTTGCATCCTATATGTCACCTCACAAGTGTTTATATCTGTGATTTTTATATCTCCAGTGTTGATTGGCATTTCAATAGAAAATGCTGGACCATAACCATCATAAATTGGTGTAACTCCTGGGATTCCTAAATTATTACGGATGAATAAATTTGCTCTAGGTTTACCATATGGTTGTTCATACTTAAATGTTGTGAATTCTAATTCCATATGTCCATCCATATTACCTACCATATCAGCGGTATCATTAGCACCTATTTCACTACCATAAGTTGTAAAATTAAAATAAACATTTATTCCAGAATCTTCTGGAAATGTATTTACAAACTTCCATCTATTCCCATATTTTTCACCAGATGGTGCGAATTCATCGTAATAAAACCCCATGTCAATTAAATGAAACTTATTCAACTCTAATGTTGCATCTGGGATATCTCTATAAACTTGCTCATTTGTTAAATCACATGTTGTTTTGTTAGCTGATTTATTTGCGCTATCAACAACTGTATATGTTGCGGTTTGCATACATGCTTCGGCATCATCTTCAGAATTACAAGAGGCAAATAAGGCTATTGATAAAATAATTGGCAATGCTTTAAATAGTTTCATATATCGATTGTTTGTTTTCTTCAAATATAACAAAACATATTTTACCGTTCATATATGTTCTGCTGTTTTTTAAACAAATAGAGCAAATTTGTCCTATGGCAAGAAAATCAATTGATAAAGCCGATAATGATAATATTATCAGATTAGGTGAGAAAATCAAATCATTGCGTATTCAACGTGAAATGACACAAATGGATGTTGCCGTAATTATAAACATTGACCCATCTGCCGTTAGAAGATATGAAAAAGGTAGAGTAGAAATGGGTTTCACTACATTAATGAAGTTTGCTGAAGCATTTGAAGTAACAGTAAACGAATTACTATCTCCAGAAGAAAACTAATAGAAGAATAACCTCAGTCACCATTACTAGCGATTTAACTACTTCAAATGACGCTATACGAGTTCAATTTACTTAACGACAATGACCAATACCAAACCGTTTGGGATAATGGCGCATTTATAGATTCCGTTACCTCAGAAGGCTTTAAAATGTCTCTGTATGCTATAGACCAGTTCTATGTTGAGGTTCAATATGACTCAGAAAGCAATAAGATTCTTGGGTTAAAATCATTCAAGCATGGTCATTTAATGGATAAGTATTCTGGTGATATTACTTTTTAGAGTTATTATTCTTGAAGTACGTTTTTGAGAATTCATCTTGTTCAATCCCGATTGGAAATAGTACATAATACCATAAGCAATTAAGTAGGTAACGTATATATCGGATGATGTATGGTAGTTTATTTTTTCTCATGTTTTAAAGTTAGTGAATAATTTTATTAGTAAAATATTACAATCTCATGCCTTCCTTAATATTGATTAAATTTCTTTTTCATAATATTCATCCCTAATTATGATGAGGTTAAAATACCTAATAAAAAGTATTTCATAGGTCACTCAATATAGTTATATTTGGCTAAAATTAAATTAAAGACACCAGCAAGATATTGATTATGCATTGCGAAATCGAAATGTAAATACTAACGTGAGGAAATGGATGAAAGTCTTTTTATAATAATTCATCTATTATATTTTATATCTTTATTAAAGTTATCTTTAAGTATTGCTATAATACACCTTCAATATTAATAATTGGTAAAACTATTATTCTATGTTATTTATGATATATAGCTTTAAATCAAAGTTCATACACAAGAGAATATGTCTGGTGTCTTTTTAGATAAATTATTAGTTGAAAATGTGAAAAAAAGATTCTATAAAATGGAAACATTAATAGAATTTGTATCACTATTAAATTATATTGAAATAAGAACTTCGAGTAATAAAAAAACAATTAAACCACTTAAGGTTGAGTATTTATATTACCTATCAAAAACAAAAAACAATAGATATTCTGAGTTTTCAATTCCAAAGAAAAGCGGGAAACTAAGAACTATTAACTCTCCAGATAAATTAATAAAACGTGTTCAAAGTATTATTAATATACTTACACAAATTATATTTGAACCTTATTCTCATTATTGCTCTAATGGATTTTTGTATGGAAAAGACATTAAAAGAAATGCATTACCGCACATTAAAAAAAACTATGTATTAAATATAGACTTAAAGGATTTTTTTCCTTCTATAAATTTTAGGCGTATAAAGGTAGTCTTAGAATTATCCCCATTTAAGCTAATTGGTGAAAGAGAAAGAATAGGTTTTTTAATAGCCAATCTTAGTACATATGAAAATTATCTTCCACAAGGAGCGCCTACAAGTCCATTGATGTCGAACATAGTTACTCAGAAACTTGATAGAAGAATATCTAAATTTTGTATAAAGGAAAAAGTTAAATACTCTCGTTACGCAGATGATTTAACCTTTTCATCAAACAAACCACTATTTTCTGAAGAGTTTATTTCTGACATCACATCAATAATTGAAGAAGAAAACTTTGAAGTTAATCAATCAAAAACTCGTGTAAGAACACATATGCAAAGACAAGAGGTTACTGGTCTTATTGTAAATGAAAAAGTTAATGTTAAAAGAGATTATTTGCAAAAAGTACGTGCAATGCTTAATAATTGGGATAAAGGAGGTATTAATTATGCCGAATCAAAATTTAAAACGTTTCAAGCTAATAATAAAATTTCATATGATTTTCGTGAAGTATTATTAGGTCATTTATCTTTCCTAAAACTTATTAAGGGTGATAATAATTTAGTTATTAGAAAACTTAGACATAAATATAACTTCTTGAATAACCTTATCGATTATACTTTTATAGACAATAACAATGTTAGAGTTGTCTTGGAAAAAGATAATATTAAAATGGAAAAAATCTATTTAGATGAAGAAATAGATTCTAAGGAAAAATTTATTTCATTCTGTACTGCGGCATTTCATCAAATAGAAAATTTAATTAATTATTATTATTGGAAGAAATTTGAAAATTTTGATGATTTGCTCAATAATATATTACTTAACAACGCAAGTTTTAAAAAAAGGTATAAAAATTTAGAGAATGCAAAAAAACATTGTAAAAAAATCAGCACACTAAATATTAATGTTCTTGCATACCTTTATGAAAAAGAATTTTTCTTTGACAAAGATTTATCATATGACAAACATATAACTATGTTGAGAGAGGTTAGGAATGATGATTCACATCGTTGCAGTATAATTGACGTTGACAAAGAATTAATTATAAAGAAACATAGGATTATTATACAAGAAGAATCAGATAAAATTAAAAATGGAAAATTATTTGTACCAACCAAGGAACAACAAAGAATTATACTTGATTACAAAACTCTAATTTTTCTGGAGCAAAAAAAATATAAAAAGATAAGAACTAATTTAAGAGATATTACGATTAATATTAAAAATAGTTTACCTAAGAACTTTATACATTCATCACAAGAATCAACTGTTGTTACAGTAATAACTGAACCAGCACCACAGCTCTCTGAAGTAATTAACTAGATAAGTTTATTTTAAAAATGATAAATCGAAATAACTCATATTTAAGAACCCCACCTAAATTATTACATCCAGAGCAAGTTCAAGTTTTTGATGCAATAAGATATAGTATAGATATTTGTGAAATATCACATAGAAGACTCTTGAAAAACTTATTTGAAATAACTGAAAATAAAATCAACCCATTAGATTTTCCGATGATATTTTTGGATATATGGTCAATAATAAATAATTCTGTATTGTTTAAAAAAATTATTTGTAGAGAGTTTAATTTAAATAGTCGTGATGAACCATATTTAAAAGAAATCAATAAAGCAAATAAGTTACGTGACTCAAACCAACATATTGATGAGAGGTTATCTCAAGTATATACTAATACAGACTTACCGATATATGGAAGTCTATCTTGGCGTAGATATTACTCAGATTCTGATTTGGTATTAATTCCTTCTATTTTTTCTGGAACCTTTACAATTAGAAAAAAAATAAGTATTAAAGTTTCTAATCAAAATAATGACCTAGAAGAACTCAATGACCTTGTACAAAGAATTGAATTTACAAATATCGTTAGAGAACGAAATAAGAAGACAAACACTTATAATGAAGAGAAAATATTAATTAATAATATAATGTTGGAGTTAAAATGGTGGGTTAATCATTTTGAAAAACAATTAATTGAACGTTTTAAAGAAATTGATGTTACAGAAAGACACAAATCGGACTTAATTCTAAAAATTGAAGGGTTTCTATTGTAATAACTATAATCTTCAATTAACAGCACCACACAACCCATTCTAACAGCTTTGTTTAATCTGCAATTATATTTCATTATTACTTGGCTAAAGTTTGGTATAAGTGCTATTTTTGAGTAACTCTAAGTTAGATATATTTCACAGATTCAACATATCTAATTATTATACAGTATTAAAAACTAAGCCTAGAAATTTTATAATATGTTAAATGAATTTATCAAACATCAACTAAATATATTTTTAGAAGAATACCCTCTCTATAAGAATTTTTTAGCAGTAGAAAAATACGAACCACAATGCGAGGGGTATACAAACCCAATATATTTACATGGAGAAACGTTTGATTACTTTTGTGAAAATGAAAATGAGATAAAAACATTTGAATTAACGATTCCTAAAAAAACAATAGATTATTGGGGTAAAAAAACTGAAGGTAATATTCCTAATGAAGTTTTTAATAGTAATGACAAACTTAACTATACTGAACATTTTACTGGAATATGTAAATCTTGTAAGAAGTATAATATAGATTTTTTGCTTCAAATTTGGAGTGATGAAATAATACCAAAAAGAGAAATCCCTAGTATTTCAAAGATAATTGAAAACCACAAAAATGGAGCAAAGGATAAAACAGCAAATATTTATATCCAAAAAATAGGTGTTTACCCCGAAATTAAGCCGAGTATAGATAAAACAATTTTAAAATATTTTGATAGAGAGACCAGTAATTGGTACTTCAAAGCAGTAAAATCACTAAACGAAAATTTTGGGATAGGTTCATTTGCATATTTTAGAAGAATAGTTGAGAAAGAGTTAATTCAAATAATTAACGACTTATCACATTTAGACTCTTCGGACTCATTGAAAATTCAAGGCTTATTATCAAAGTATAACGAAACAGATAAAATATATTTGATTTATGAAAACATATTTGAATATTTACCAAGTTCCCTCAGAGGATTAGGAGATAACCCCTTCCAATTACTTTACAAACAAACATCCAAAGGACTACATAACCTATCTGAATCTGAATGTTTAAAAAGAGCTAGTAATATAAATATTTTATTGAAATTTGTGATACTAAAAATTAATGAAGAGAAATCTGAAATTTTAAAAATACGTAATATCATCAAAGAGTTGAATAGATAAAGAAAAATTAATCAGTTTCTAACCAGCCTATACTTAAAATAAATTGACTAAAAAACAAAAATATTCTAATAATCCATTCTCAATTAGTTTACTGTACTGTACTCACAAATCTACAGATTCAATGATGAAAAAGGATGCGTTTAAAATTGGTCAAAATAATTTTCATTTACTTAACGATACGGAAAAATATATTTCAAGAGTAAGTAAGATAAATGGAGACTTAAATCGTGTGTTTGAACAAATAAATCACATAAAGGTCTTTGTTAGAAGGTTTCCTAATAGAAAATTTTACCATCAAAACGGTATTGGAGAATTAGATTATATTCAATATCACACTGAAATATTAATACATAAAATTCATACAATAATGGAAATTATGAAATTAATAGTTAATGAAGTTTATTGTCTGAAAATTGAAAAAAGAAATTGTAATTGGAGAAATTTAACAAAAAAGCTGAGTAAAGAAACACCATGTCTATTGATTATAGACAGTTATTTAAAAACATTCAAGAACTATATTGATTTAAGACATATAAACACGCATCGTGGAATTTATCAAGATAAAGGGAAAGAAGAAATTGAAATGGATTACGGATTAGACCTCTATTTAATGAGTGATAGTTTAGGGTATGAATTAGATGATAAATTTAAAACTACATTTCCTAAATTTTTAATTGATTATAAAACTAAAGAACTTAAAAGACAACGAATAAAATTTATCATAAAAACAGAAGAGATAATAAACGGAAAGCTTAAAATTTTCTTGACTTCATTAAATGAGGAATTTAAAGACCGAGCAAAAGATGTTTTACAACAACACCAATAAATAACCTCAATCACCATTACTAGTGATTTACCCAGCAACCTTTACATCATCACATAATAATTGACTGACAAACGAATACATGTTTTTCAATGCTTCTCTACTTGCCGTATTGTCATGGGTGATATAGTTGTCAATCGTTTCTTTTAGTTCTAATGATGTATTTAATCTAATTGCTACTGGTGTATGATTTACGAGTTTAGAGTCCTTAAATAGCTCAACTACTTGATTACGAATGGTTCTTTTGTTGTCAATATTATCTGACGCTAGAATATCCAGTATTAGTTTTTGTATTTGAGTTTTGTTATCCATATCTCGGGTAGTTTGAATAAGTAGTAATAGTCAATTATTGTACCAAAATAATGGAATCGTACAATGAACACAATACCTTGAATCTGGTATATTTCATATCACTAATCTTAGTGAGCATCACAACCTCAGACCTTGTAATCAAGCGTCACCATGCCAACCACGTCACCAACACGCCACCCACACCCATTTTAAGCCCATATAAGACACGTTTATAGCTGCGAGTAGGATAATTGATACTAAAAGCAAAAAAGATGTACTGTAGTAGCACACCTTAATTGAATTTTGTATTTATTTTATTAGATTATTCTATACCTAAATCTTTTGTCAGTTCATCTATATCAAAATCTAACGACTCATCTATTTCATAGATATATTCAACATTATCTATTATCTCAAACTCAATTTTTAGTCGTAATTTTTCTACCTCTTTAAAAGGTATATTATATATTTTTAAAAAATCAGTTAATACAATAAAAAAATAATTCAAGAATGATTTTAGTTCGTTATCTGAATTAACAATTAGTTGATGTGGTAACCAAAAATTATAATTAGTAAAATTATTTTTCTTATCGAAACTTGGTTCCGAAAGAAAAGGTTTTACAGTTTCTTTATTTGTTGTAATCTGAATACCTATAAAATCTTTATCCTTTTCGTTATATAAACCTCTATGTTTTAATATATCTTCTATAATTTTTTCTCTAATAAAATTATATACTTTATGAGAAATTTTAAATTCTATCTCTGGTTCTCCAAACCAACTTCCTACGACTAAGTTCATTTTTATTTTATCTAGTTGTTTGTTCAAATTTAAACTAATATATACAACCTACCCACACCTCAAATAAGCCCATCTAACAAACGTTTATACCTCTGAGTAGGGTTTTGTTAAATAAAAAAAACAGCCCGATTAAAGACTGTTTTTAGTTATTTTAAAAACTTAGATTTATTAATTATTTGTGTTTTATGGTAGCCATTTTTTAAATCTATCCAATTAGAATTATTACACATATCAATAGCTTTAGAATTTACAAGACGTTCCCTTATACTTTCGTTAGAATATGGGTTAGAAAGGTTTTCTCTTGTAATATTCTTAATAGGATTATATGTAGTCTTCTTGATTTTCATCACGATGATTCAAAGTACAAAGTTAAACATTTAATATGACTTCAATATTTTCTTAAGTTCTGTCAATGCTTTATTAAGAGGTAAACCAGTTTTACAATTAATATGCTCCATAGTTCTTCTTCCGCTATTGGTCATAATTTTACATGAGCTAATATCAAACATTCCTCCGTTTGTTATTAACGAGATTTCATAAGATTTATTATCCAATTCTTGTTCCCAAATGTGATTATTTGGTAATATTTTATATTTCCAGTCTAAATTCTCATTCACTTTTGATAGTTCATTTAACATTTCAATTACATTATTATATCTATCTGAAGGATTCAATTGAAGTGCTTTTCTTATAATATTTCTAAGCTTTTGAGGTATATGAGGTAAGAATTGGCTTCTATCTGGAAATTTCCCAGTAGATATTAAGTTGTTAAATTCTGCCATTGTTTTAACTCCTTCTAATGAGCCTTTAAAAATATCTGTACCATTACAAAGCCTATAAATAGTTAACCCAGCTTGATAAATATCAGCTTGAATTGTAAATTTATTAGTTTTTAATGATTCTGGTGGTTTATGGTAATCATAGAAAATGTTTTGTTCAGCTACTCGTTCGGTATTAGTAAACTTTGTTAAGCCAAAATCAGTAACAAGAGCTTCATTTGATTCAGAAATTAAAATATTTGTAGGCTTAATATCAAAGTGAATTAACCTCTTTGTATGTATATGATTAATACCCGATAAAAAATCAATTGAATATTTTAATATCTCCCTTACAGTTAAAAACCTACTCCTTAATAATGATTCTAACGAACCTTTACTATAAAATGGCATTGCTATATAAATAAATTTATCATCTTCACATGAATAGTTTATACTAACAATATTTTGATGTTTTGAAGCGTGTAGACACTTAGCTTCTTTATAAAATTCACTTGCTGAATTAAATTCTTTTTTCGGTATACGCTTTATTACAATTTCTGCATCAAATTGTTTATCATGAGCAATAAACACTTGTGAATTAGCACCTTCAGCACCAATTTCTCTAATTAATTCAAAATTTAATGTTGCTTCTCTTAGTCCTATATTCATCTATTATAAGTTTAAAGCTGCTAATGCAGATATTGTTGCTTCTCTTTCATTTTCTTTTAAATCCTTTAGAAACTCTAATTCTTTAGGTATATCTTCTCCTTTAATAATTCTTTTAAGGCTTCCATTATTAGGAATTCCTAACAATTTAGATATCTTAGATATGTTTCCTCCATAATATTTCTGAACGGAACAACTAGAAAATAGCTCTTGAATTATTGCTTCGATAGAAACTCTTTCTATGCTAATTCTCTGAGCATTCCCTTCAGTAACTTTAATTCCAGCATTAATAACTTCATATTGATTAATTATATCAATAATAGTTTTTCTAATAAAATTCAATCTATCTGGTGTTTCTAATGATATTGGCAAGATTAATTTATCGATTGATAATATTTCGTTTCCATTTTCGTTTTGCTCTATTACGGAAAAAAATATTTCTTTTGGGGTTGCTCTAATTCCTATTGATTTCAAAATATTTGGTTTGATTAATTTCTAGCAAAATAAAAAATCTAAATCAATAACACAATACCCATAAACTGGTATATCCCATATCACCATTAATGATGACCCTACAACCTCATGCCTTTCTCAATGTCCGTGAATCATCACCCATAACCAATCACATTACAACACGCTACCCACTCCCATTATAAGCCCTTCTAACACACGTTTATAGCTGCGAGTAGGATTATGATGCTAAAAGCAAAAAAGATGTACCATATAGCACACCTTAATTGAATTCTGTATTTTATTTTTAGTTGTTAATTAGTTAACCCGTTACTTATTTTTTTTTCAATTAAAAAGAAGCTCCTAATATATATTAGTGTGCTTAATATGTGGAAGATAAATCCAGAGTATCTAAAGTCAACAATTAAAAGACAAATTAAATAACTAATTATTACAGAAGCTAGTCCAATTAAAAAACCCAAAAGTAGCATTAAAAATCTTTTTTCTTTAGCCATTATAAAGTAAAATATTGTGCTTAAAATAATAATTGACTCTATACGAATAAAAAAACCTTCATCTTTTCCTTGATGAAAACTTAAATCAGTATTTATTTTAAATTCTAAATAAATAATAATAAAAATAATAGATGTGATTAAAGCACATAGTTTAGGTTTGTTTTTTAAAATCATTATTTTATCTTACTTTCAATTTTATCATTTAATTTCACGGTAGCTTTTGTTGCTAATTCTTCTGCCGCTCTTGTATTCCAGTTTACTTTTTTGAAAACTACTTGACGAAGCAATGAATATAACAAAGAAGTCCCTTTCCCTTTATCGTGATTCAAATCTCTATGAGAACCTTTTCCATTATATCCTGATTCTTCATCATAAATACCTGTTTTCAAACTTGTTTCTAAAAGATATGCAAAATCTTTATATTTCTCTTGAGATTGAGCTTCATCAAATGTAGGTATTTCTGTTATATCAGTTTCTCCATACATAGCTTTATATAATTCAACATAATTTGAATGTGAATATAAATCCTGAATTGCATGAAAATGCTCACCAACTTTTTCTCCCAACTGAGTTGAACTAATTTTTCCATCAGTATAAAGAGTGGTTAGGCTTAAAATTTCATTATCAATACTTGATAAATTAATAATTATTTCATCATAATTCATATTATCAAAATGTTGAGATGAAATAGATGGCATACCACCTCCTCCAATCTTTTTTGGAAGTGATTTTACATCTGGCCCTACTACACTACCATTATAATCATCAATAGCTGAACGATTATGATGATGTGTACCATCTATACTTTCTCTGTAATTAATTAAGTTTCTAGACAGAGCTGGATTATGTTTCATACGACTCGATGTTCTAGATGAAAAAACCAGAGACCTTCCTCTTTTTGACCTAGAAAATGCATTCCTCATAATTCTCCTATGCACATCAATCAAGAAATTACCATCTGGGTCAATATATCTTATTGGGTTACCATTAACATAACCATATGGTGTTAAATCTGGTAGTCTACTAAATTCATTGTCCATTTTAAACCACCTACCTACTCTCGGGTCTAGCATCCTAGCACCAAAGTCATAAGAGTTACCAATGCCTTTCAACTCATCATCTTTTTCCATTCCATTAAACCCATAACGGTAGGCTGCACTTGATGCATGTCTATTAGGTAGAAGCATACCAAAAGGATAATACTCATTGTATACAACCACATCATAAACATACAAAAAAATCCCGTTCTAAATTAGAAAGGGATTTTTAATAATATGATACCTCAGATTGCTCGGAGAATAAAATTAAATATTGATTTAATTTTAGTGATGTAACTCTTCCTCACCTGGTTTCATTGGAACATTTTGAGGAACAAAATCTTCGTCATGTCCTGGCTTACTGTAGTCATAAGACCAACGGTGTACTTCAGGGATATCTCCTGGCCAGTTACCGTGGATATGTTCTACTGGTGTAGTCCATTCAAGTGTATTAGATCTCCAAGGATTTTGAGTAGCTTTTTCTCCATTAAAAATACTATTGAAGAAGTTATATAAAAATATAAATTGTCCTAATCCTGTAATTAATGCAAATACTGTAATGATCACATTAATATCAGTTAAATCATCAAATATTGGGAAACTAGTGTTGTTGTAATAACGACGTGGTAAACCAGCCAATCCTGTAAAGTGCATTGGGTAGAAAACTCCGTAAGCACCAACTGCTGTTATCCAGAAGTGTAAGTACCCTAATTTTTTACTCATCATTTTACCAAACATTTTAGGGAACCAGTGGTATACACCAGCTAAGAATCCGTAAACTGCTGTTACACCCATTACCAAGTGGAAATGCGCTACAACAAACATCGTATCGTGAACATTAATATCTAAAGTACTATCTCCTAAAATGATTCCTGTTAAACCTCCTGAAACGAAAGTAGAAACCAATCCGATTGAGAATAACATTGCAGGGTTAAACTGCAAGTTACCTTTCCATAAAGTAGTTATATAGTTAAATGCTTTTACAGCTGATGGTATAGCAATTAATAATGTAGTAAATGTAAATACAGATCCTAAAAATGGATTCATACCAGAGATAAACATATGGTGACCCCATACGATACATGATAAGAAAGCAATTGCTAAGATAGATGCAATCATGGCACGGTAACCGAAAATTGGTTTACGTGAGTTAGTGGCAATAAATTCAGAAGTAATTCCTAATGCTGGTAATAATACGATGTATACCTCAGGATGCCCTAAGAACCAGAATAAGTGCTCAAACAATACAGGAGATCCTCCTTGGTAATGTAATACTTCACCATTAATGAATATATCAGATAAGTAGAATGAAGTACCAAAACTTCTATCCATTATTAATAATAATGCTGCTGAGAATAAAACCGGGAACGATACTACTCCAATAATTGCTGTTACAAAAAACGTCCAAATTGTTAATGGCAAACGAGTCATTGACATTCCTTTAGTACGTAAGTTTATTACCGTTACAATGTAGTTTAATGATCCTAATAAAGAAGAAGCAATAAATATAGCCATTGATACTAACCATAATGTCATACCCATTCCTGAACCAGGAATAGCTTGTGGCAATACAGATAATGGAGGATAAATAGTCC
>JAWUYQ010000031.1:0-13623 GCA_034110725.1 Flavobacteriaceae bacterium | reverse complement strand
AAGTAAACAAGTAAATGATAAATTAGATGCTTTAGGGTTTACAAATAAAGAGACTTATTTTGTGGGTGGTGAAGATCATGAATTTTATGGTGCTAGCAATGGTGATTGGGTAACTCCACCAAATGCATATTGGGATATTATTTTTGATATGTCTACCAATTTCTTATGGGAACAACACAGACCTGAAGTAGCTTATACTGATACCCCAACAGGATTGTCCGTTGATTTTTTAGATAATAGTATTGGTGCAATTTCATGGCTATGGGATTTTGGTGATGGTAATACAAGTACCTCACAAAACCCTACACATGTATATGCAACTAATGGAACTTATGATGTAAAACTATATGTTGAAAACGACATAAAAAGCTGGAATGAAATTAGTAAGTCGTTAACATATGCTTCATTAGCAATTGCTGATATGCATACTTTAAATTTTTCTGTATTTCCTAACCCAACTAATGGAATTCTAAATATCTCAAGTAAAACGCCTATAAACAAAATTGAAATATATTCGTTACTTGGAAAAAAAATATTAAATACAGTTTTAATCTCGAATAGCTTGGATATATCAAATTTAGATAGAGGAATCTACATAATTAAAGTACACAGTAATAATGAAATAGGTGTAAAAAGAATTATTAAAAATTAACAAGTATCTATTCGTATATTACAAAAAGGATAATTTCTAATTTATGAGAAATTATCCTTTTTGTAATTGACACGCTATTTTTTAAGTTTTAATTATAATAAATGCATTATAAATGCGTTATTTTCGCATACACATTCAATAAATTATGGCCGTAAAATTAATTCAAAACTATATTATAATTCTTTTATTAGCTACTTCGAGTTTTAGCTTTTCACAAGGATTGAGTTCTAAATCGTTTAAATCCGGAGAACACTTAAGCTATCAAGCGTCATACAATATGTCTGGCGTGCTAACTACATTTGCAGAAGTTAACATGAAAGTAGCCACAGTAAAAACTAGTAAAAACAGTTATTTACATTTAAAATGTACGGCAAACACGTATAAAAAATGGGATGGTTTCTTTAAAATAAGAGATTTATATGAAGCTTATGTAAGCCCCTACTCACTAAAACCATCATTGTATAAAAGAGATAATAACGAAAACGGTACTATTAGGAAAGAAAAGTATATTTATAAAGGAAATAACATTCAATCAACTTATGTTAGAGGAAAAGCTGGTGCTGTAAAAGCTAATTTTACTATTCCAGCAAATACTAGAGATCTTGTTTCAACTTTATACCATATCAGAAACTTACATATTGACTAAGAAAATACTGGTGATCAGAAAGATTTCAATATAGTTTTTGATAGAAAAACCAAAACAGCTACCCTTTCTTTTTTAGGAACTGAAACTATTTCCACCGTTTTAGGAAATAAAAAATGTTACAAAATTGGAGTTTCTGTAAAGAAGGACAAACTCTTAAAAGGTAAAGCTAGTAATATTGTTTACATCACAGCCGACAAAAATAAAGTGCCTGTTTTAATTAAATTTAGTATCCCTGTAGGAAACGGACAATTAAAACTTATTAATGCCAGTAATTTAAAACATCAATAAAAAACTTATGAAATTATTAACAACTATCATTGCCATTTTAGGTATAATCATCACAATTGCATTTACTATTTTTCCTATAGGAAATTTAACAATATTCCCTGCACTAATTACTGTTTTGTGTGGAATTATTCTTTTAAAACTATATAAAAAAGAAGGTAGCAATACCATATTTCCTAAAGTGATTATTGGTTTAGCTATTGTGGGAGCTTTAATTTCTTCTAGTAGAAGTTTATTAAGTTCTGATAAAGTTGCTGAAGATCAAAAATTCGAGCAACGTCAAGAAAAATCAAATCAAGAATCGGTTGAAGATTTAGAAGACTTAGAATAAGTCGTTTTTACCCAAAAAATTTAATCCTCTATAAAGTATAAGAATATATTTTATAGAGGATTAAATTTTATATCTTTTTTACTAAAAAATTAACAACCACAACCATCACCCCCACATGATTTACCAGAAGATTTCCCTTTTTTAAAAAACTTTAAATATAAAAACCTTAAGGAAAGAAAAACAGCAATAGCTATAAGTATGTTTTGAATAATTTCCATTTTAAATGCTTATTCATTTTAATTAAAATGATCTTAGTGTAAAACTTGATACGACACTAGAGCTACAAGGTACGCAAAAATTGTCATACCAAACATTTGTATCAATGGCCATTTCCATCCATTAGTCTCTTTTTTAACAATAGCAACCGTACTCATACACTGCATTGCAAAAGCATAAAACAATAATAGTGATATCCCCGTTGGGAAATCAAAAACAGGTTTCATCGTATCCAAATGAACTTCTTTTTTCATCTTTTCCATTAAAGTAGCTTCATCCTCAGAACCGACACTATAAATTGTCGCTAGAGTTCCAACAAAAACTTCTCTAGCAGCAAATGATGTTAATAAAGCTATCCCGATTTTCCAATCATACCCTAATGGTTTGATACTTGGTTCAATAAATTTCCCAAACGTTCCTATGTAAGAATGTTCTAATTTATAAGATGCAATTTTTGATTCTAATGTATTTTCATCCAAATGAGCATATTCTATTTTAACAATACTTTCAGCCTGATTAAATTCCTTTCCAGGACCATAGGATGCCAAAACCCATAATAATATAGATACAGCCAAAATTATTTTCCCAGCCCCATAAACAAACGCCTTAGTTTTATCTAATACATTATAAAAAACATTTTTAAACAAAGGCATTTTATAATTAGGCATTTCAATTACGAAATATGACTTGGACTTAATTTTTAATGTTTTATTTAATATATATGCTGATAATATTGCAGCAGCAAAACCTAAAACGTACAAACTCATTAATACCAAAGCATGATTATTCATACCCAAAAAGGAATTCCCTTTAGGGATAACCAAACTTATAATAATTGCATAAACAGGCAACCTAGCAGCACAAGTAGTAAATGGAGTAACTAATATAGTTATTAATCGTTCTTTCCAGTTTTCTATATTTCTAGCAGCCATAATTGCTGGAATAGCACACGCTGTTCCTGATATTAAGGGAACAACACTTTTTCCACTTAATCCGAATTTACGCATGATTTTATCCATCAAGAAAACAACCCTACTCATGTAACCAGTTTCTTCAAGAATCGAAAGAAATAGAAACAGAAATGCAATTTGTGGTATAAAGATCACAATACCTCCTATACCTGGTATAATTCCTTCAGACAATAAACGCGTAAAACCACCTGCCGGCAAATTACCTTTAGCCCAATCACTCAAAAAAGCAAACAAACTGTCTATTAGCTCCATTGGGTATTCGGACCATATAAATAATGCTTGAAAAATATTAAATAATATGGTGAAAAATATAAGATAACCAAACACTCTATGTGTAAGCACTTTATCTAGTTTAGCTCGAAAACCTTTAGCTCTATGAACTTCTACTTTATAGTTGTTTTCTAGCGCTATTTTTATAAACTGATACCTTTTTACAGTATCCTTATGTTGTTGTTGTTTTTTATTTAAACTCTTGTCTATTAATATACTTGTGTCACAAACATCACACGGTACCAAGGGAATAGATTTATAGGCTACTAAAATTTCTTTTAAATTTGCTATACCTATATTTTTCTTAGTACTAATTAATGCAATCTTTGTATTCAGTTCATTCTCTAAAGCATCAATATCAATTGAAATCCCTTTAGAGGCCATTATATCTTGCATGTTTATAGCCAGAACTGTCGGTAAGCCTAAATCCTTTACTTGCGTGTAAAGTAATAGATTACGCTTTAAATTTTCAACATCGGCAATAACAACAACAATATCAGGGTAATTAACATTTCCTTTTTCTGATAATACTTTTACCGCAATATTTTCATCTTCTGAACTTGCATTTAAACTATATGTACCTGGTAAATCAATAATTTCAGCAGAAATAGTATCAGAGAGTTTACACTTTCCTGTTTTCTTATCAACTGTAATTCCAGGATAATTCCCTACTTTCTGGTTTAATCCTGTTAATGTATTAAATAAGCTAGTTTTTCCAGTGTTGGGGTTTCCTATTAAGGCAATATTTAATAGTTTACTCATATTTTTTTTACTAAAATTTGAGAAGCAGTTTCTTTTCTAATTGCTAAAAAAGTTCCGTTAATATTTAAATACAAAGGATCTTTTAATGGAGCTGACTGAACTAACTCTACTGAGTTACCAGCAATACAACCCATTTCAATTAATTTTAAAGGGATTTCATCAACTATAAAACTGGTTATAATTGCTTTGTCTCCTTCTATTAAATCAGCTATTGTCATGCAATTAATTTCTTTTTTTTAATAATGCCCGAAAAACAAGTAGAATAGATAATGTATATGATAAAGTCATTAACGTACCTGAAATGATAACAATATATTTCATCCAAAGGATTCCTTTCCAAAGAAAATATATTCCTCCAAAAGTTGTTACTACAGACACTAAAGGCTCTATCATTAAAAACTTCTTGAAAACGGTATTGAACTCTACATGATATACTAATAAGGCTACCAAAAAGAAAATTATACTCATTGATAATATATGAGAATGAATTACAGACAACATATGTCGTTCTGTTTTCTTAAACTTCATTTCCTCAGCGTCCTCAACATCTTCATTTCCTAAATAATTTTCTTGTACACCTCCTGAAGAAAAACTTGATGTTTCTCCAACAAAGCTTAATCCTGAAAAGAAACCGATACTTAACACCACTAGAAATGTCCCAACAAGTAGCTTTAATTCTTTAGGCCAATTATGTGTGAAATTTACCTTCATTAAAAAATATGTTGTTCATTTAGTATTGTAATAGTTTGCAATAAATTATTCATTGCTATAGTCATTGAATTTGCAGATATTGTTGCTCCAGAAATGGCGTCAACATTCTGACCGTATTTTAAATTATCATCAGATGATTTACCTATAAATTGTTTTAACCAACGTTTACTTCCTATTTCATTACCGTAATCCTCCCTATAAATTAATACTTTAGCTTTACGCACATTTAATTTAGTATCAAAGGTTACCATATAATCAAACTGATCCGTTTTACTAGGTGCTTTTCCAATGTAAAAGTACCCTACTAACTTTTCGTTTTGATGAATTTCAAATAAATTATCTTCTTTTATTTTGGTAGGTAATAATGTATTGACTTCTGAAGAAACAACTATCGTCTTAGTTGAAAAATCAGTTATTCCAAAAACTAAAGAGATTTCTTTGTTAACTTTCTTGCTAATTTTTTGTGGTAAACCAAAAGAACCTAACACAACAACTAGCATTAAAAAAACGGCTATTTTAAAATATCGAATCATATACAATATATCTTACGCGAAAATACCAACTATTTAGATTTAATAAAAATAATAAGCCAACTAATTTATAAAAATTAGTTGGCTTATATAATTGACTAACTACTTAAATTATGCTTGATTTAGAACCAAACTCCAAGACCTAAGTTTAATCCTCCAGTTGCATCATCTACAACCTTAGTATTGATAAACTGGTAATCAGCTTTTACAACTGCTCCCGGTGCAATATGGAATGATAATCCTGTTGTTAAAATGTTTCTATCATAAGAATCATTTGCAGTAAAACCATCTACACTTTGGTGCGTATTATATTCTGAATAACGTGCAAAGGCATATAATTTCTTTTCCTTAGCTATTGGTAACACATTATACGCTAACTCACCATACCATCCGTTCATTTTAGAGCCTAAATTTGAACTATTTAATGCGTTATATTCTTTCGCACCAGAAATAAATGTTTGAATATATTGTCCTCTAGCTCTAAATTTCTTGTAAGAATATCTAGCATCACCACCAAACATTTTTACCATTACTTTAGCTCCTCTATCATCTTCAACTACGTCTTCTGGTTGCGTATCCCCTAAATAAGCAGAAACCCCTAAACGTAATCCTTTAATTCCGTAATAATCAACTTTACCAGATAATGTTGGTGAGTTAATATTTGACTCTGCTCCTTTTTGACGGCCGTTTCTTAATCCGTTAGAACCACCTAAAACTTTTGTTCCATTTACTGAAGAAAACCCGTTAAATATATATGCTTGATATTTTAAAGATAAATTATCAAATTTCCCTGAAACTCCAACTCCAATTTCTCTCCATGTTGTTGGTACGATACTTTTATCAACCCCTGGGCGTTCAACTCCGTTAAATACAGTTGGCTCATGGTATTCATTTATTAATCCCATTGGCACTAACATCAATCCTCCTCTAAGGTTGATGTTATCTGTTAAACTATACGATAAAAATGCTTGTTCAACATAAATTTCTTTTACATGCTCCATTTCAACTTCCGTAACAAACTGAACTTTATCATTGAATTTGTATCCAAACAATAAAACCATTCTATGAACGTCTAGCGTTCCGTTCTCACCTTGATCTCCATTAGGCTGATTGTAATCTATTTGACCATATCCACCAATTGTGATTCCTTTTTTAATAGTATTACTTAAAATACGTTGTGCACTGTTTTGTTGTAAATTATCAACTTTAGTCGAATCTTTTGGCGTTTGAGAAAAACCAAGTGTTGTTAATAATAAAGCTACTAAAATGGTAAACTTATTCATCTTATTCTTATTTAGATTAATTATTGATTGTTAATTTCGAGTGCAAATATACACCCTCTTTTAAAACAAAAAAAGCTTATTTTTAATTAATTTAAATAAGAATTATAAGTGACTGATAATAAGACTAATCATATAAATTAAAGATGTCAGAAGCTTTATTATAAGACGCTTCAAATGCCATAGGACTCACATTAGTGTTTGCTTTTTCGGCTGTAAAATATGACAACATTTTTTCTGTTGGCATATTCCCTGTAAGATCATCTTTCGCCATAGGACACCCTCCAAAACCTTGTATAGCTCCATCATAACGAATACAACCTGCTTTATAAGCAGCGTCAATTTTTTCATGCCATGATGTAGGAGTTGTATGCAAATGGGCTCCAAACTCAATATTCTTGTATTGTGGAATTAAATTTGAAAAGATATAACTGATATCTTCTGGTGTTGAAGATCCAATAGTATCAGAAAGTGATAATATTTTAACTCCCATGTTTGAAAGTTTTTCCGTCCACTCCCCTACTATTTCAACATTCCAAGGATCACCATAAGGATTACCAAACCCCATAGATAAATAAGCAACTACCTCTTTATCTGTTTTATTAGCGATCTCAAGAATCTCTTTTAAGCTCTCTATAGATTGCGCTATAGTTTTATGCGTGTTACGCATTTGAAAATTTTCTGATATTGAAAAGGGGTAACCAAGGTATTGTATCGATTTGTGTTCTGCCGCTGCTTGAGCACCACGAACATTTGCAACAATAGCTAATAACTTTGTTTTTGTTTGTGACAAATCCAATCCTGCTAAAACTTCAGCAGTATCTACCATTTGTGGGATAGCTTTTGGAGATACAAAACTACCAAAGTCTAACGAATCAAATCCACAGTTTAATAAGGACTGTAAGTACTTAATTTTTTTTTCCGTTGGAATAAACATTTTTATCCCTTGCATAGCATCACGAGGGCATTCAATAATTTTTATGTGTTTACTCATTGGATTGAAAGTTTGTGCAAAAATATGGTTTTTACACAAACTTTCAATAAAATCAATGTACAGAATTACAAACTACCTCCATTCTTTAATAATTGGATATTTATTTCGCTGTATATTTTAGTTTAATTTAAAATCAAAATATCCAATTATTTATTGAATAACAGCTTATTTTTAGATCAATCTATTATATCAATAGATGAGTAACCAATATCTATAGACGAATGGAAAAACTCATGAATTTTAATAACATCATTATTTAAATAAAATAAGCAAAATATAATTTTGTTTAATCTTTTATATGTTTTGTTAAACAATAATACTTACCTTTGAATAAAAAAATTACATGAAGTATATAACTCGATTTATAGTTTTCTTATTTTTTAATTTTTTAGCACTCTCAATTGGTGTTTGGGTCATGAATGATGGACCACAAGCTAATTGGTATCTAGACTTAAATAAAGCTCCCTGGACTCCTGCTGGTTGGGTGTTTGGCTTTGCATGGACGACAATAATGATTCTTTATTCATTTTACATGTCAAAGCTGAGTTTTCAATATCAGTTATTAAACAAAAAACTAGTTATTCTATATAGCATGCAATGGATTTTAAATGTAAGTTGGAATTTGGCTTTCTTCAATATGAAGAATTCAATTTTTGGGCTTGTAATTATTTTTCTATTATGGTTGTTGATAGGTTACTTCACATTCAAACATATAAAATCACTTCGTTATTACACTTTATTGATTGCTCCATATTTAATATGGATGACTATTGCTACAAGTTTAAATCTTTACATCGTACTAAATAATTAAAATTATGTCTAAAAAAAATAATATTACTAAAGAGAAAATTATAGCGTATTACATGGATTCAGTTTTAACTTCTGGAAATCCGATTTCTATATATTCTTTTGCTAAAGAAAACAACTTTGAAGAATCAGATTTCTATAAACATTATTCAAGCTTTGAGAGTATAGAAAAATCTATTTTTAGCATTTTTGTTAAAGAAACAATTCATTTACTGCATCAAACGAAAGATTATAAAGAATATACTCCAAAAGATAAATTGTTAAGTTTTTATTTTACTTTTTTTGAAATACTAACAGCAAATAGATCTTATGTTTTATTTCAATTTAAAGATATAAAGTCTGGGTTCTCTAAGTTGTCAGTTTTAAAAGAATTACGTTCAGAATTTATAGAATTTGTAAACGGAATTAATCTTGATAAGATTGATTTTAAAAATGATACAATTAATAAGTTTCAAAATAAAACTATTGTAGAAAGTTATTGGATTCAATTATTAATGGTTCTGAAATTTTGGATTGATGATGAATCATTAAATTTTGAAAAAACTGATGTTTTTATTGAAAAATCAATTAAAGCAAGTTTTGACATTCAACAAATAGCCCCAGCAAAAAGTGTGATTGATTTAGCCAAGTTCCTATATAAAGAAAATATGAAAATGTAAGTGTATGAAAACAATAGACCGTATACCAACCTCAAAAATAGAACGTGCTTCTAAACTATTACAGACAGGAGTTAAAGTAAGTGTTAATTATATTAAATATTATGGTAGTTCACTAGTATCTGATGAGGTTAAAGCTAAAGAAAAACTTAATGATGATAATGCTGAAGATATTTATGATGGCCTAAAAACGCTAAAAGGAAGTGCTTTGAAAGTTGCACAAATGTTAAGTATGGAAAAGAATATTTTACCTCGTGCTTATGTGGAAAAATTTTCTCTGTCACAATTTTCAGTACCTCCGTTATCACCACCACTAGTAGTAAAAACATTTAAAAACTATTTTGGGAAAAAACCAAATGAATTGTTTGACACCTTCAACTTAGAAGCTGTGAGTGGCGCAAGTATTGGTCAAGTACACAAAGCAACGCTAAATAACAAAGAGTACGCAGTTAAGATTCAATACCCTGGAGTCGCTCAAAGCATTTCATCAGATTTAGCAATGGTTAAACCCATTGCAATGAAAATGTTTAATATAAAAGGTGATGGTTCGGATGAATATTTTAAAGAGGTAGAAAACAAACTCAGAGAGGAAACTGACTATGTTTTAGAGCTTAAGCAAAGTGAAGAGCTCGTAAATGCGTGTTCAAAAATACCAAACTTAAAATTCCCTAAATATTATGCAACATATTCAACGGAAAAAATACTTACTATGGACTGGATGGAAGGCGAACATCTTTCAGAGTTTACAGCACATAATAATGATCAAGAAAAATCTAATAAACTCGGTCAGGCGTTATGGGATTTTTATATGTATCAGATGCATGTTTTAAGAAAAGTACATGCAGACCCTCATCCTGGAAACCTATTAATATCAGAAGCAACTGAATTAATTATTATAGATTTTGGATGCATGAAAGAAGTGCCTGATAATTTTTATAAACCATATTTTGAATTAGCTATTAAGGAAAATATTAATAATGATATTTTCTTTGAAAAGAAATTGTATGAATTAGAGATTTTAAGAAAAAATGATAATGCTAAAGAAAAAGAGTTTTTCAGCTCCTTATTTCATGAAATGCTTTCCTTATTTACTGAACCATTTCAAGATGATTATTTTGATTTTTCAAATGAAGCTTTTTTTGGTAAAATAGCAGAATTAGGGCAAAAATATGCCAAAAGTAATGAGTTAAAAAGCATGAATGGAAATCGTGGATCAAAACATTTTATTTATATAAACAGAACATTTTTTGGATTATATAATTTAATGCATGATTTAAAAGCAAAAAACATTAAAATTAACAATTACAAAAATATATAATGCATTTATCTAGGGTAGAAATAAATGATATGGAACATCTATATAAAATAAATTTAATCAATAGTATTTCCGGTTATAAATCTGCAAATCTAATCGCTACTAAATCAAAAAATGAAACAACAAACGTTGCAATTTTTAGTTCAGTAGTGCATTATGGTTCTAGCCCTGCTATTTTAGGTTTTGTATTGCGTCCTACTTCAGTAGAAAGAAATACATATCATAATATAAAAGAAACTGGCTTTTATACAATAAATAGTGTCTGTGAAAATATAATTACAGAAGCACACCATACATCTGCTAAGTATCCATCAGGTATATCTGAGTTTGATAAAACTAATTTATCGCCAATTTATAAAGGTGATTTTTATGCTCCATATGTTTCAGAATCACCATTAAAAATGGGAATGAAATTTATAGAGGAATATCATATAAAAGCGAATGGAACTATTTTAGTATTAGGAGAAATAACCGATTTATATTTTAATAAAAAAATGCTTTCAAAAGATGGTTTTCTAAATTTATCCAAAGCAAAAATCACAGCAATTAATGGTTTAGATGCTTATATTGTAGCAGATACATACAGACGATTAACCTATCAAAAGCCAAATAAATGAAAATACTAATTACAGGAACAACAGGTTATATAGCAAAAAGGTTAATTCCATTATTGCTTAAAAAAGGACATACTTTAATTTGTTGTGTACGTGATTTAAAACGAATACCTGAAAGCCTAAAGATTCATCCAAATATTGAATTTATTAAAATAGATTTTTTATCTGTTGAGGATATAACTATTGAGCATTATAAAATTGATGCAGCATATTACTTAATACACTCAATGTCTACCAATAGTGATGATTTTGATAAATTAGAGAGTTTATGTGCTATGAATTTTAAAAAATTAGTTGAAAAAACATCTTGTAGACAAGTAATATATCTAAGTGGAATTGTAAATGACGTAAATCTTTCAAAGCATTTAACATCACGCTATCAAGTTGAAAAAATATTGGATTCAAATATATATAGCCTAACCGTACTAAGAGCTGGTATTATTGTTGGTAGTGGGAGTGCCTCATTTGAAATCATAAGAGATTTAGTGGAGAAGTTACCCGTAATGATAACTCCTAAATGGTTAAACACAAAGTCACAACCAATTGCTATAAGAGATGTATTAACATATTTAACTGAAGTATTATTGGAGAAGAAATTATTTAACACTTCATGTGATATTTATGGCCCTGAAATATTAACATACAAAGAGATGCTATTGCAATTTTCAGAAGTCAGGAATTTAAAAAGGTATATTATTACCGTACCTGTTTTAACACCTAGGCTTTCTTCTTACTGGTTATATTTTGTAACATCTACATCATTTAAATTAGCATATTCATTAGTAAACAGTATGAAAGTAGAAGTAATAGGTAGGCCATCTATGATTAATGAAATCATAAATATTAATCCAATATCCTATACAAATGCCGTTAAGAATGCTTTTATATCAATTGAACAAAATTCTGTATTATCTAGTTGGAAAGATGCGATTAGTAGTGGCGTTTTCAATAAAGAGTTATCGCCATACATAAATATACCTAAGTATGGATGTTTTAGAGATATCAGAAGTAAAAAAATAGTAAACGAAGCAAACACCATAAATAGAATATGGTCAATAGGTGGGGAAAATGGATGGTTCAAATTTAATTATTTATGGAAATTTAGAGGTTTCATAGACAAAGTTTTTGGTGGCGTTGGCTTAAGAAGAGGAAGAAGACATCCTTCTGAACTTTCTGTAGGGGATTCATTGGATTTTTGGCGTGTTATATATACAGATAAAGAAGAAAAAAGATTACTGCTTTTAGCGGAAATGAAATTACCAGGTGAAGCTTGGTTAGAATTCAAAATCGTAAAAGATACACTATATCAAAGAGCAGTATTCAGGCCAAAAGGTGTTTCAGGAAGATTATACTGGTTAGCAGTACTTCCTTTTCATTCATTTGTTTTCAAAGGAATGATAAATGAATTAACAAAAAAATAACCCCATATAAGGTCAAGTATTCTCTATAGATGCTGGTATTGTAACTTTACAATCTTAAATTATGAAAAATATTATACTTATAGTACTTCTTATGACTTTTAATACAGAATTAATCATTTTCGATTTTGACAAAGAGACTAATATCAATCAATGGTATCAAACTAATGATGATGTTATGGGAGGAATATCATCATCAAAAATGCTATTAGATAAAAATGGAAACGGAGTTTTTACAGGAAAGGTGTCAATAGAAAACAATGGAGGTTTTGCAATGACACGTTTACCAGTACAAATAAAATTAACATCTGATCTTAAAAAAATAGTTTTACATGTAAAAGGGGATGGAAATGAATATCAATTACGTATCAAGTCTAATAATAATGCTCAATATTGGTATATTCACTCTTTTAAAACATCAGAAAACATGCGAAAAATTGAAATACCTTTAAATGATTTTTATCCTTCTTTTAGAGGATACAAACTTAATATGAATAATTTTTCAGCAAATAACATTGAAGAAATAGCAATACTTATAGGAAACAAAAAAAATGAAAGTTTCAAACTTGTCATTGATAAAATTTCAATAATTTAAATCAAAAAAATATGAATTCACTAAAATTAATTTTACTTATGTCATTCTTTACCTTTTTTTCAAAAGCACAAACGTTAGAGCCAATAACATCCATTTATGATATTACTATTAATACTATAAACGGTCAAGTTCTAGATTTAAACGATTATAAAAACAAGAAGATTTTATTTGTGAACGTTGCATCAAAATGTGGTTTCACAAAACAATATGAAGGACTACAACAATTATATACCACTTACAAAGATCGTTTAATGATTATTGGTGTACCATGTAATCAGTTTGGTGAACAAGAACCTGGTAAAGCCTCAGAAATAGAATCTTTTTGTAAATTAAACTATGGCGTAAATTTTGTCATCACTGAAAAGATAGATGTAAAAGGAGATAAACAGCACTCTTTATATGAATGGCTGACTAAAAAAAAAAAGAATGGTAAAATGAATTCTTCAGTAAAATGGAATTTTCAAAAGTATTTAATAGATGAAAAGGGTAAATTGATTGATGTTTTCTATTCTATCACAAAACCAATGAGTTCTAAAATAGTTAATTCTTTATAAATGATTCTTTTTAAAA
>JAWUYQ010000030.1:0-7617 GCA_034110725.1 Flavobacteriaceae bacterium | reverse complement strand
TAATTGTTGAAATTCTTTTTCTTCTTCTGTTAATTTCCAATCAATACTTGACCCTCTTAATTTTGAAGTAACTGACTGCAATATAATTGCTGCAGAAACAGAAATATTCAAACTCTCCGTAAAACCAACCATAGGGATTTTTATAAAACCATCGGCTTGTTGCATTACATTTTCACTTACTCCATCACGCTCTGATCCGAAAAATAACGCGCTCTTTCTAGTCACATCAAAGTCTTCTACTAAACAAGAATCGTTATGAGGAGTCGTCGCAATAATTTGATATCCTTTTTCCTTTAAAGCTCCTATACAAGTTTCTGTATTAGAATGATATTGCAAGTCAACCCACTTCTGAGCTCCCATAGCTATTTCTTTATCCAATACATTTTTATGCTGCACTTCAATTGCATGTGCTTGTTGCACTCCAAATACATCACAACTCCTTATAACCGCACTTGTATTGTGCATTTGATACACATCTTCCAATACCACTGTAAAGTGCTTGGTACGATTATTGAGAATATCTTTAAACTTTTGAAGACGTACTGGAGTTACAAACTCTTCTAAATAAGAAAACAGTGCTTTATCAACCATAAAATAAGTATATTTAACGGTACAATGTAATCAAAAATGAATTGTTTAGACTAAAATAACGATTTGAATAATTTATAATTTATAGTCAATACTAAAACCCAAAACAGCATTAAATCAAGGACATGAAACAACTACTTTTTATCTACTTCTTTATTCTCGGATCTATCGTTTGCTTAGGACAAAATCAATATTCTAAAATTGAAAATACTAAAGAAAACGATCTTAAAGTAAAGAGCCTTGGTACTCAGTTATCTACTAGCTATAGTAATGGTAATCAGGAAATGTTTTTGAATAGTATATCACCTAACAGGTTTTTCCCAAAGGTTATTTTACAAGATTTAGAAAACAAAAAACTCACTAAATTCAACAAGAAATTTAAAACCTTATACAATTCCAAAATCACATCTTTCCCTATAGAAATGATCAACTCCTTAAAAGAAGGTGACTTTTACAATTTTGTGAGCTATCATTTTGACCCTTTAGACAAAACGTATCATATGATATATAGGTATTATTCAGAAAAATACGGACTAGACTATCATGACTACCGCGTTCTTAGTAATGGTAAAGAGTTAATAATTGACGATGTTTTTGTGTATTCCTCCAGTCAAAAACTATCTGAAACCTTAAAGCTATTTTATTTAAGCGAAGTTCCTAAAAACTACATTTCATCCATTACAAATAAAGACGAGTACAAGTATATTTTAATGCTAAAGAATTTTGTTGACGCAAAAAACAATAACGAAGTTCAAAAAGCATACAAACACATATCAATACTTAATAAAGCATTACACAACAAAGACCGTTTTACAGCAATGTTGAAGCTTGAAATGTCAAAGAGTATTAATGAAGAAGCTTATTTTGAATCAATGGAGGATGTTCTAACTAGTTTTGCAATTGATCCTAGTACAAACCTTTCAGCAATTAGATACCATTATCTAAATAAAGACTACGAAGCTGTTTTTAAAAGCATTAATAGTATACAAAACCATACAAATGACACTTTTTTAGATTTTGAAAAAGGAAACTTATCATTTGCTGCTAAAAACTATGAAAGCGCCGAAGTATTCTACAAAAATATGATTGAAAATTACCCAAACTTTCATTTACCTAAATTTAGCTTACTGGTTATTTACGAACAAGAACAAGCATTTAAAAAAGCTATTCACCTTCTAGACATTATTTTAAACACATCTGGATATAAAAAAGCTACACTTAAACAAAAAGTAAAAGAGCAATTACCTTTATTAGCTAAGAGTGCTGAATTTAAAAGTTGGATAAAAAAAATAACACAATGAAATACATTCACGTAGAAGACACTCAAGTAACAATTTCTGAATTAATGCTACCCTCCCACACTAATTTTAGCGGAAAAATTCACGGGGGCTATATTCTATCTTTATTAGATCAAATAGCATTTGCCTGTGCATCGAAATTTTCTGGCGTGTATTGCGTAACTGCTTCAGTAGATACCGTAGACTTCCTAAACCCTATTGAAGTTGGCGAATTGGTTACCATGAAAGCATCTATTAATTACGCCGGAAGAACCTCCATGGTTGTTGGAATTAGAGTTGAAGCCGAAAACATTCGAACCGGAGTTAGCAAGCACTGCAACTCCTCCTACTTCACCATGGTTGCAAAAGATGAAGAAAACAACAGTGTAAAAGTCCCTGGATTACTACTAGACGACACAATTGAAATCCAACGTTTTCTAAAAGCCCTCAAGAGGATTGAAATGAAAAAAAATCGCCATAATGAATTTGATAGAGAAGATTTTATTCCACATGATTACATAAAAGAATTAGAAGATTATAATGTTAAGATTGAATTGAAGTAAACAAACATATCCTTTTACTTATTTACATTTCAATAACATCTTTTTACAATTGGTTAAGAATGTGACAAGTACTTCCATCGTATCTTTGATAGAAATACTTTTATTATGAAAAAAAATATCATATTTATTTGCATAACATTAATTACTCTAAGTCTGGCAGCTTATGGATTTAGTAACTCGAAAGATTTAAAAACCGAAAGATTAGGCCTATCGGTTGATGAAAATATCACTAATAAAAACCAGGCTTCCAATAAAGCTGAAAATAAAATATTTACCAATTTCATTTATGATGTAGGACCAAGATTTGGCGCTATCAAGAAAACAAAAATCAATAAAATAAAATCATTCAATGATTTTATTTCTAAGGAGCATTCTGAACGAATAGTGTCCTACAAATCTGTAAGCATAATACTTATTAAAGACGACAAAAGGACGGATACAAAAATAACTGGATACAGCAATAAACTTACAACAGCTCAATTAAAATTAATACAATCATTGGATTACTCAACAAATTTCTTAATAAGAGCTGAATATTTACAATTAAACAAAGAAACCGGAGAGTTGGAAGATAGCTACTCTACCCCTCACCTAACAATAGTTCCTAAAAAAGAAGCTTCCTATTCAGGCGGAAAGAGTGCGCTTAAGAAATTCCTAAAAGAAAACAGTGAAAAAGCAAGAAGAAATGTAGAAGCTGGAAAATTAAAACCCGCAAAACTATATTTTACAGTAACCAAAAAAGGAAACATTGAAAATGTAAACCTAGATAGATCTTCGAACTACCCTTTGATAGATGAGAAAATGATAGAACTAATAAACAATACATCAGAGAAATGGAATCCAGCAGAAAACTCCAAAGGCGAAAAAGTAGATCAGGAACTTGTTGTTTCTTTTGGATTAATAGGGTGCTAAACTAAATATTACTTAAAAACATAAAAATCATGAAAAATAAAATGTTTAAAATACTGGCCGTATTATGTCTAACTTCATTTACATTCTGTTCTCAAAACAAGAATACTGTTAACCAGGAAGATGTAGAAACACCTATTCAACAGAGTGAAAAAATAAAGACGGAGCCACACAGGTATGGTGGTTGGTATTGCCCAGATAATTTAAATGGTTTTCCTGCAGTAGATATTAGCCAATGGAAAAACGTCCCTGTTGTAAATGGAAGAATGGCTACAAAAGAAGAAACCCGAAATGGTACGTCATTAATTTTCCCAGACACTTTAAAATATCCGGACGCGAAAATATTAGATATTACAATGCCTAAATTAGCTAGTTTTTATAATGCATCGTCAAAAAGAGACGACCTTATAATTATTATACAAGCCATTAATGTAGATAACGACTCTATAGTTGGTTTTAGGTACTTAAATGGAGGAAATGGAAGCGCTAGATTAAACGAAGTAAGGCTTCTTTCTGACAATGAAATCAAAATGATTCCCGCATCACAATTTGTCTCTCTTGATACAAAAATAAACGCCACCCAAGATGAAATTTGGGAGATACTTACAGAGCCTGAAAACGCAAAACACCTTCAGTCAACTTTTGATAAAGATAATAAACTAAAAGCTGATTGGAGAAAAACATCAAATGTAAATTTTCATTATCCAAATACCGGAATTTTAAATTATTCCTACGAAGGTAAATTGTTTGGGAATTTTTATATTCAAAATGATTCTGAGCATTTACAGTATAACGAAAAATTCCTGCTACTGGAAAATGAGCAAACAAAGAATACTGAATTAAAAATTGTTAGCGGTCCATATGATGATGATTTTGAAGCACAAAAACGCATTATAAATAACTGGGCTAAAAAGGTAAAAGAGCTGAGTGAAAAAAAATAATCGTTGCTCTAAAAACACACTTTACAAAAAAAGCCTCTTAAGTAATTTCTTAAGAGGCTTTTATATTTATTATATTCTTTTTTTACTTCGTCAAATACATTTTACGTCTTGAGTACAGGTCATAAAATTGATCATCTTTTAAATCATCTATAAACAAGATACTTTCTCCTGTACTTTTCATTTCTGGCCCTAACTGCTTATTTACATTCGGGAACTTATTGAAAGAGAATACTGGTTGCTTAATAGCATATCCTTTTAACTGTGGATTAAATGTAAAGTCAGTAACCTTTGCGCCTAACATAACTTTCGTTGCGTAATTTACATAAGGCTGTCCGTATGCTTTTGCTATAAAAGGAACTGTTCTTGATGCCCTTGGATTTGCTTCAATGATATACACTTTATCATCTTTTACCGCAAACTGAACATTTATCAATCCTTTTGTCTCTAATGCTAAAGCAATTGTTTTGGTATGATCTTTAATTTGTTGCATTACAAACTCTCCTAAATTAAACGGAGGTAAAGTTGCATTAGAATCTCCAGAGTGCACTCCACAAGGCTCTATATGTTCCATTATTCCGATAATTTGAACATTTTCACCATCGCAAATTGCATCTGCTTCAGCTTCTATTGCCCCATCTAAATAATGATCTAACAACAATTTATTTCCAGGAATAGTACGTAACAAATCAAAAACATGCTCTTCTAATTCCTGTTTATTGATAACAATTTTCATTCCTTGACCTCCTAATACATACGATGGACGCACTAATATTGGGAAATCCAATTCGTCAGCTATAACTAAAGCCTCGGCTACAGTTTCCGCAATACCAAACTCAGGGTAAGGAATATTATTATCTTTCAATATCTTAGAGAAATGCCCTCTATCTTCCGCTAAATCTAACGCCTTATAAGATGTTCCGATAATTTTAATACCGTAACGCTCTAACTTTTCCGCCAATTTTAACGCTGTTTGTCCTCCTAATTGAACGATTTCTCCTTCTGGGTTTTCATGACGAATAATATCATAAATGTGTTCCCAGAAAACAGGTTCGAAGTATAATTTATCTGCCGTATCAAAATCAGTAGAAACAGTTTCAGGATTACAGTTAATCATGATTGTTTCATACCCTTCTTCAGCCGCAGCTAACACTCCGTGTACACAACAATAATCAAACTCAATTCCTTGTCCTATTCTATTTGGACCAGAACCTAAAACAATAACTTTCTTTTTATCAGAACGTTCACTTTCATTATGTACATAACGAGTTCCGTCTGCTAATTCAACTTCATTTTCAAAAGTAGAATAATAGTAAGGTGTTTTTGCAGTAAATTCTGCTGCACAAGTATCAACTAGCTTAAAAACTCTATTAATATTTAGCTCATCACGTTTTTTAGATACCTGACTTTCCAAACATTTTAACATATGAGCAATTTGCCTATCACCATATCCTTTTTGCTTCGCTTCTAACAATAAATCTCTTTCAATAGTATCTATTGTAAATGTAGAAATTTCTTGTTGTAAGTGAAATAACTCTTCATATTGACGTAAGAACCACATATCAATCTTAGTGATTTCATGTATTCTACTTAAAGGTATTCCTGTTGCAATAGCATCGTAAATTACAAATACTCTATCCCAACTTGCAAATTCTAATTTACTTAAAATGGTGTTATAATCGGTCTCCCCTTTACCATCAGCTCCTAAACCATTACGTTTAATCTCTAATGATTGCGTTGCTTAATGGAAAGCTTCTTGGAATGAACGACCAATTCCCATTACTTCACCTACAGATTTCATCTGTAAACCTAAAGTTCTGTCAGACCCTTCAAACTTATCGAAGTTCCAACGTGGTATTTTAACTATTACATAATCTAATGTAGGCTCAAATAAAGCAGAAGTTGATTTGGTTATTTGATTATTCAATTCATCTAAGTGATACCCCATTGCTAACTTAGCAGCAATTTTTGCAATTGGATACCCAGTTGCTTTAGACGCTAATGCAGATGAACGAGATACACGTGGATTAATTTCAATTGCTATAATATCTTCTTTTTCGTCTGGAGAAACTGCAAACTGAACATTACATCCTCCTGCGAAATCACCAATACTTCTCATCATATGGATTGCCATATCACGCATTTTTTGATAAGTAGTATCAGAAAGTGTCATTGCCGGAGCAACCGTAATTGAATCTCCAGTATGGATTCCCATTGGGTCCATATTTTCGATAGAACAAATAATCACAACATTATCATTTGCATCACGCAATAACTCTAACTCGTATTCTTTCCAACCAAGTAAAGCTTTGTCAATCATCACCTCATGAATTGGAGAAATCTCTAATCCGTTGGTTAATAAATTATCAAAATCTTCTTCATTATGAACAATCGCTGCTCCTGCACCTCCTAAAGTAAAAGAAGCCCTAATACATAAAGGGAAACCAAATTCCTGAGCAATTTCTTTTCCTTTTAAAAATGAAGTAGCGGTTGCCTGAGGCGCCATTGGAACTCCAATTTTTGCCATCAAGTTTTTAAACTGCTCTCTATCTTCTGTAATATTGATAGCATCAATATCAACACCGATAATCTCTACACCAAAATCTTCCCAAATCCCTTTTTCATCAGCTTCAATACATAAATTTAATGCAGTTTGTCCCCCCATAGTAGGTAGAACAGCATCAATTTGAGGGTGATCTTTAAGGATTTGAATAATTGACTTGGTATTTAAAGGTTTTAAATACACGTGATCTGCCATAGACGGATCAGTCATTATTGTAGCTGGGTTAGAATTGATAAGAATAGTTTCTATTCCATCCTCACGTAGTGAGCGTAATGCTTGAGTTCCTGAATAATCAAACTCACAAGCCTGACCAATAACTATTGGCCCAGAACCTATTAATAAAATCGATTTTAAATCTTCTCTTTTCGGCATGTTGTGTTGTGTAATTTAGTTGTTGTGCAAAAATAAGTGACTATGATATCAAAAAAAAGGTGTTACCGAATAGGAACACCTTTAAAATATTAACAATACTGTTAACTATTATTTTTTATGTCTTGGCTCGCAAGACACAGTTAATTTTTTTCTTCCTTTAGCTCTTCTTCTAGCAAGAACTTTTCTTCCACTTACTGAAGCCATTCTATCTCTAAAACCGTGTTTGTTTCTTCTTTTTCTTTTTGATGGTTGAAACGTTCTTTTCATTTTATAGTATCTTTAAAAACTTTCTTAACTTAATTTAAAACTTCAGCACTATATCTTGCTAAAATGTGAGGGCAAATATACAAAGAGTTTTCACACTGACAAGTGTAAAATAAAAAAAATTAAATCTTTATTTTTTGTCT
>JAWUYQ010000029.1:0-9049 GCA_034110725.1 Flavobacteriaceae bacterium | reverse complement strand
TTATTAGATGTATTTTAACATAACATATATCATATCTTTAATGTAATAAATAAAGTATTTTTGCAACGAAATCACCACACATTCATTATGAAAAAAGAAGCGTTAAATTATTTCTTTATTACAATCGGTTGTGCCTTTTTAGCATTTGGAGTAGTAGGTTTTTTAAGCCCTAATGATATTGCTACTGGTGGTACAGCAGGTTTAGCAATTATTTTTCATAACTATTTTGACATATCTATAGGGTTATTATTTGCCTTAATTAATATTCCCTTATTACTGGTTAGTATTAAATATTTAGGAAAGTATTTCGCGTTAAAAACAACCATAGCTATTGTGTTAATGGGGGTTTTTATTGATGTGCTAGCCAAAGTAGTTGAATTAGATGCTTTAAGTAACGATCCGTTATTGGCAACATTATATGGTGGTGTAACTGTTGGTGTTGGTTTAGGTTTTATTTTTAAAGGTGGAGGTTCTGCAGGTGGTGGAACAATCATAGCACGAATAGTAACTTCTAAAACATTCTTAAAAACAGGTTCCGTTATCCTTTTGTTAGATGCTATTGTTGTGGCAGCAGCTGGATTTGTATTTAATAGTATAGAATTAGCCTTGTGGAGTATGATTAGTATTTATGCAACTTCTAAAATGATAGACATGATTTTAACTGGGCGTCCTTTAGAAAAGATTGTACATATCTCATCATCAGAATGTTTAACAGGACTTGGTAAAATTATAAATGACAGTATTGGAGTTTCTGGAACTATTGTGAAAGGAAATGATTTAATCTTAAAAGAAAAAAAGGATATCATTTTTGTAGTGGTACCTATAAACAGATTAAATGCTTTAAAAGATGTTATTAAAAGACACGACAAACATGCAAAGATGATTGTTATGGAAGCTTCTGAAATGTTAGGGTCTAAATACAGTAATAAGTAAAAATTTATATTTCAACAAATAATATATTAACTCAAATTCCATAAATCTAGAGTAGTCCTAAACATTCTATTTTACATAATATAAATTATAGTTCAAATGTATCATAATATTTTATTACAGCTGTTTAACCATTTTAAGCTATAATTGTCTATTATGTAAAATATCCCACAGTATTTCTAGTTTCATTACTATATGTAGTACTTGGGTGTTTATACATTCATGGTTTGAGCATTCGTTTAATTTCAATATTCTGTACAATGGTTCAGTATTTTTAAAATACGGTAATTATAAGAATGTTGCTAACTAGACATTTGAAGCCATAATTAGTCATTATGTAAAATTGCCGCTCGCCAAAGGCGCTCGATTGTTTTATAAAACCTAAATGTTATCACATTTTATTTTAAACACAATTTGCCAACGCTTCCAGCCACTAAAAAAAAGCAAAACCTTTTAGTTTGTAAAGATGTTCAGTATTGCTTGAGTATTCTCGTTTTAAAAGTTTTCAATATGTTTTCGTGTAGTTTTCGCAACAGTATAAAATTTTCCTACAGCATTATCCTGGCTTTAAAATTTCTATACACTTGCTATAATTTCGTTACTGTTATATCCTTTAAAAGCTTTTCTCATTATCTTTTGTCTTAAAACAAAAGAAACAAAAATTCAAGGCTTCATATACTTTTGGAAACAATTAACGTCTCATTTCACTATATTTTAGACGGCACAAATTACAAAGCTCTTGTGAAGCTTTGTAATTTTGAGCGAGATGATGCGTTGGGTTGAGGCAAACTACCCTAAAATATGGTCGCTCCACTCACCTATTGTTTTCGCCAAAACTCTATGAGGCCGTTTATAAAAAACAAACTAAAAACTATCTTTTAAAGACTTCTTTAAACTGATAAAAAAAGCGCTCTATTAACCTTAAATCTTCTGTAATAATTTCAGCAGAACCAATCATTTCTTGTTTAAAAATCAGGTCTTTATTATAGGTTGTTACTAACTCATTAGGTAAAATAATATCAACAAAATAAAAACCTTCTTTATCAGGTACACTAGAAATAGATTTTACCTTACCGCTTAACATTCCAAATTCAGTTTCAGGGTAATTTTGAAGTTTAATATTTACCTTCTGCTCTATTTTAACTTTACCAGAATTAAAAGAAGCTATTTTAGATTTAACAACATAACCATTATGTTCTTTAGGTATTATTGTAAATACTAAATCTCCTGAATTAACAGTTTGGTTTTCGCTCCAGTAATTCATAAAAGAAACCTGACCATCTATTTTAGATTGAAATATATAATGTAATTCCCAATTTGCTATACTTATTTTTAGCCTATTAAATGATTGAATCACATCTTTAAGTAATTTGATTTCTTCTCTTGTATTATTAATAACACTTCCCTTACTGCTATTATCAGCAGTATTAATTTGTTCTCTAGCTTGAGAGATTGATGAATTAATATTTTTATAATTTCTATTGGCTTGTAAATAATCTAATTGTTTATTCTCATATTCTTGGGCAGAAACAACCCCTTTTTCAAAAAGAGTTTGATATCGGTTTAAATCCTTTTTTTTAAATAGTAGTTCTGACCTATATAGTTCTTTTTGTGATTTCAGTGTTTTTAAACGTAATGACAGTTCTGATTGAGATATATTAGCATTATTTGACTCATACTGAAATGGATTCAATTCCTTGTTTAATCGATATTGGGTATAATTATTCTCAAATAAAGCGAAATCAGTTTCTAAACTCCCTAAAAATAACATCGGTAAATTATCTAACGGGAATTTAAAACTCTTATTATTGACTTTAATTGTATCTAATATTGATTTTAAATAAAAAACATCTTTATAATTAGCAGTATTTTCAAGAACAGCTAATGGAGTATTCAATAAAACGTGTTGATTATCTTTTACCAAAAGATGGTTTAGTTTTCCAGTTATTTTAGCATATTCTTTTTGTGGAGGTGTGTTTGTGGTTAAAATGGCTGAACCCGAAATAACATCAGGGTATTTAATAAACCAAGTAGCTAAAAACATAGAAATTATAGCAGTGAATATAACTGTTATTCCCCATTTTAAAAAAACATTAGGGGGCTTAGATAATATTTCCCTTATTAGCTCACTATTAGTCTCTATTTCGTCAATTTTCATACTAATTACCTAATTCTAATTGATCCTTTACAAGTCGATAGTAAACCCCTTTATTGTTAACTAACTCTTGATGATTTCCTTTCTCGATGATTTCTCCTTTTTCAAGGACAATAATATTATCTGCTTTTTTGACTGTACTTAATCGATGTGCAACAACAACAACAGTTCTATTTTTAAAAAATAAATCTAATTTTTTCATGATTTCACTCTCATTGGTAGAATCTAATGCACTAGTTGCTTCATCAAAGAATAAGTAATTTGGGTTTTTATAAATTGCTCTTGCTATCAAAATTCTTTGTTTTTGTCCACCGCTAATCCCCATTCCGCTAGCTCCAATTCTAGTACTATACCCCATTGGCAAAGATTCTATAAAAGATTCTATGTTAGCTATTTTAACAGCCTGCGAAAGCCTTTCTTTATTTATTATTCCTTCTGAATCAGATTCTGTAATATTTCTAACTATTGTATCTGAAAAAATATAGCCTTCTTGCATTACGGATCCACAATTTCTCCTCCAAAATGAAACACTTAAATTGTTTAAGACAATATTTCCTATTTTAATATCACCCACTGATGGGTCAACTATTCTTAATAGATGTTTTAATAAAGTGGTTTTACCACTTCCACTTGCTCCAACAATAGCTGTTATTTTTCCTTCTGGTATCTTAATATTTATATTTTTAAGAACAAATGGAGAGTGTTTACTTCCATATCTAAAGCTTAAATCATTAATATATATAGATTTATCTTTAGGTAACTGTTTAATACTATGCTCAATTTTATTTTCTTCATCATCTTGTAAATGAACATCTGAAATTCTTGCTAAACTGATTTGTGTATCTTGTGCAGATTGAATAAATGTGATTAAACTATTTACAGGAACATTTAATTGCCCTAGTATATATTGAACCGATAACATAGCTCCTAATGTTAAATCACCATCAATAACACTTTTAGCTGCAAGAAATGTTATTATAATATTTTTTAGTTGATTAATAAACGAGCCCCCAATATTTTGTGTTTGTTGAAGTGCTAAACTTTTAATTGAAACCTTATATAAACGAGCTTGAATCGTTTCCCATTCCCATCTTCTTCTTCTTTCAGACCCATTTAACTTTATCTCCTGCATTCCATTTAAAAGTTGTATAACACTACTTTGATTTCCAGAATATAAATAAAACTGTTTATAATCTAATTCTTTACGTTTTTTTAAAAACATAACTGTCCAACCTAAATACAATAATGTTCCTATAGAGAAAACAGTGAAAATAAACATATTATAATATGCTAAAACTAAGGCAAAAACAAAGATATTTATAAAAGAAAATAACACTCCTAAAGTTGATGAAGATAGAAAGTTTTGAATTCTTGTATGGTCTTGTATACGTTGTAATAAATCTCCTATATTTTTCCTGTCAAAATATAAAATAGGGAGTTTCATTAGCTTCATTAAAAAGTCAGATAATAAACGGATATTAATTCGGCTTGTCATATGCAACATCAACCAATCTCTAATTATTTGAACAGAAGTTGTACTAATAAAAAACACCAGTTGAGCAGCAAGTATAAGGTATACAAAATTTAAGTTCTGATAATTGATACCATAATCAACAACAGCTTGTGTTAAAAAAGGCATTGTTAATTGTAATAACGTAACAATAAAAAGCCCCAGAAATAATTGAATTAAAACTTTATTGTATTTTTTAAAATACGGCACTAAAAAATTAAACCCAATTTTTTTATACACAGAGTCATCTGAAGTTTCATAAAACTCAGGTGTTGGTTCTAATAATAGTACAGAACCTTCTGATTGCAAATTTTTATGTTTACTAGGAATCCAAGCATCTAAAAATTCTTCTTTTGTATATTTAATTAGGCCATGAGCAGGGTCAGAAACATGAATTTTCTCCTTTTCAATTTTATATACAACAACAAAATGTCTTTGTCTCCAATGTACTATACAGGGAAGTGGGGCTTCTTTAGACAAGCTTTCAAAAGTTAAGTTTGCTCCAAGAGAATGCATTCCTATAATTTCAGCAGCTTCTGCTATACCTCCATAAGAAGCTCCTTGTTGAGTTATATGAGATTTTTCTCTTAAAAAATCAATATTATAAATTTTACCATAAAATTTGGCTATGATTTGTAAGCAAGTTGGGCCACAGTCCATTATATCTAACTGCTTGTAAAAAGGGAATTTTTCAGACATTAATTCATACAATTTATTGCTATAGATTGCTCTATTTCTTGTTCATATATTTCATGAAATAGCTCTACATACATATCAGATGATTTGTAACCGTCTTTAATTAATTCATATGCTTTATTATAATTTTGACAAGCCTCTTCTTTTTTATTTAATTTCATTTGAGAAAACCCCATAAAATAATATGCCTCTGTACTTTTATTAGAGTAACTAATAACTCTTTTTAATGTTACAAGAGCATCTTCGAACTTATTTAATTTTGACAAGCATTTAGCCTTATTTATAAAAACAGCTTCATCAACCCAATCATCTCCATGTTTTATAGACACATCAGCAATAGAAATATTGAATTCTTTTATTGCCTCTTCATAGTTATTCAATTGCATTAAAGCAAGACCCTTCAAATAATGAATACACTCACCCATTGGCCAATCATTAAAATTAGGTGTGAGTTTGTCATAGGTATTTAATATATTTAATGCTTTTTCATAATCATGGTAGTAATACAGTAAAACCCATCCATAATAACCACCTACTTCTAGAGGGTTAATCTTATAAGCTTTTTCTAATGCAGGGATAGCAATATTGTAATTCCCATTTTTTGTGTTTTGGACTGATATTGCATGAAAAGTATTTTCAGTTGGGGTGTTTGTTTTTGATAATGCAAAATTCATTATTTTGTTACCCCTATCATTATTTCCGTAATATGCATCCATAGATCCTATTCCTATTAAAAGGGCATAAACTAGTTGGTTAAAAATAATTCCTAGGATAAGGATTATTACTAAAAAAGAAGTAATGGTTATAATTACCCTTTTTTTCCATTTACTTTTTTTTGTCATCTTGGTAAAATATCAGTTAATTTTCCGTTTACAATTTTAAAAGCAAAAAATTTATGACTATTAACAGTGTCTCCATCTTCATTACTTGCTGGAATCCAATAAATCAAAGTTTTAGTCAAGTCCAGTAATTGTTTCGTAATCTTTTTACTTATAGATACATTGTTATACTTTAGACTATATGTTTCTATAAGATAATTTCCAGATTGACCTTCACAATTTATATTAAAGCTAATTTTTACTATTCCAGTATTACTTGGAGAATCTATGGATTTATAATTATTATAATAATGTTTTTTTATTTCATAAAAGCCTCCCTGATATTTTAAAGTAGGATGATAGTAAGGCCATTTTTTTCCAGGACATAATTCAAATTTATCAGTGTTTTTATTACAACTGAAAAGACATATACATATTATATAACTAATTACGTTTTTCATCTAATAGGTTTAATTTGAGAAACTTAGAATAGGTAAAGTTATAAGGTTGGTTTGATGTATTAAATATCTTCACTATATTCCACCACTTTTTAGAGATATAATTGCATTTGGCTTTAATTTCAACATAAATTTCTAAGCCGTTATTTGTAAAAATGTTTTCAGGACCAATGTATCCATTTCCAAAATCTATTTTTTCAATAAAATCTATATCCTTATAAGCTTTTTTTATATAAAAATTAACTCTCCCAAGTGCCTCATGTCGCTTGTTTTTATCAAACAAACCAGAATCAAGACATTTATCAAGGTATATTAAAGTAGTGTAATATGTATATATCGCATGAAAAAGAACATACACATCTCTTGTTTCATTAATATTCCCTGGTGAATTAGTTATTCTTTGTAGAGGTGTTGAAGGATCTATTTTAATGAAATTTTCAACTTCAGTTGTCATACTTGTAAAGATAATGTGTCCCGTTTGATGAGCTATGTCATCAATAAAAAAAACCTCATTATAATCTTTTTGATAAGCATTAATAAAAGCAATTCCTTGGGCTTGAATCGTAGCAAAAGAATTCTTTAAAACAGAATCGATATTAAAAACAACAATTTTTTGTGTAACTAACTGAATTAGTTCATAATGTTTTGGAATTAGTTGCTTTATAATACTAAATGATTTTATTAAATTCCCTAGATTAGAGTTTGTAATCTCTTCGACTTCAACATTAATACTATTAAGATGTACATCATAATAGTATTGATTTAAAATAGGAACGGGGTATTTTAATAATTCAATTTTTGTTTCATTGATAAGTTGTATTGGCTCTAATTTAAAATGTAATTCTTTATTTTTGTGAATTAGTTTAAAAAAAGAATTTTTTTGCTTTTCTATCTGAAAATTGTCATTTTTAACAGTCGTAATTATCCATCCTAAATTAGGAAGATAAATTCTACCAAATTCATCAGATTTCACTTCCAAAGAGTCTGGTCTTAATTTAGGGTCAGTATATCCATAAATTATTGTATTTAAATTAGTATAAGTTTTATTTGCAAAATAGGAAAACAATAGAGGTTCTAAATAAATATTATCATTTTCAAAATCTATAATATCAAATATATTTGGATTCTCTTTATATAACAAAATCTTAATATTCTCAATTAATTTATCTTTTCCTGCGGCTATATATTTTTTTTGTTTTTCAAGAAATATGCTCATATTATAAAAATTAAGTAGAGTCTATTCAATATACAAACAAAATATAATTGCTTATTTTATGAATAGACTCATATAATATTTAGTGTATTGTGTTAATTCACGGATGTAATTAGTTCAAGAACTCGTCTAAAACAGCTATTACTGCTTTTTCAACTGTTCCATCCCATCCATGACATTCTCCCATTTCTTTCCCTCCTTGTATGCTTTCAAGAATATCATTTGTTTTTGTGCTTTCTGCTTTAGTTTTAAACGCATCTAAGCTTAATCTCTTGTTACTCATAGTATAATTATAAATTTAATTCAACCTTTTCATTTTTTAGACGCAAGGTTTATACGGTCTACTCTTTGCGCAAAGAATTTTTAACAATAAACAACTTATTTAATCGTCAAAGCGCTTATTATTATCGATCAAATGTACTCATTGGTTTTAGTCTAGTAAAATATACTTGTGTTTACTTGTGAACTGTTAGTGTTAATAAAATATAAAAAATAGCAACTATAAATGGGTAACATTTTTAAATAACAATAAATCAGGGGTTTAATTTTAATAGTTCTATCAAATGTTAGTATTCTACTACTTATACCTATTAAAAAAAATAAGCACTCATAATTAGCTTTTTTTTAATAATTCAAAATACTATCATTTTATTGTGTGATTTTTCACAAAATAAAATGATAGTATATTTATTAAAGTAAAGCCATAGATAGTCCACCTCAATGCACCGGAGTTCATCAAACCATTCCATACACATTATACTCCCCTCCTTTTCTCGGGTTGTATAAAAAGTATTTCATTAGCATTTTAAAGAGTGGTTAAAGTCTAAAAACTTTTCATTAAAATAAATAAGTAAACTTTGCTTTATCCAAGCAAAGTTACATAACGCGGAACATTATAGTTCAAATGCTATTATGAGTAAAATGGCCAATACGATAGTATTTTACATAATTACAGATATCATGTCGTTAGACTTATATCGACAGTAATTATGTAACAGCCATTTTACGACCTGTACATTATTAAATATTCGAAAGCTATAATTGTCTATTATGTAAAATATCCCACAGTATTTCTAGTTTCATTACTATATGTAGTATTTGGGTGTTTAAACATTCATGGCTTGAGCATTCGTATAATTTCAATATTCTGTACAATGGTTCAGTATTTTTAAAATACGGTAATTATAAGAATGTTGCTAACTAGACATTTGAAGCCATAATTAGTCATTATGTAAAATTGCCGCTCGCCAAAGGCGCTCGATTGTTTTA
>JAWUYQ010000028.1:0-9596 GCA_034110725.1 Flavobacteriaceae bacterium | reverse complement strand
ATACTATCTTCTATCTCTATACCTAAGCTTTTACAGGCATCTTGTAATTGAGGTACATCCATACCCGAAATATCAATTTCTGTATGATCTTTAATCGCATCGGTCATAGTTACACGTGCAAACGGTGCTTTAAAGCTGATGTCCGTTTCGCCCATTACAATGTCTGTTTTACCGTTCACATCCATCGCTACACGCTGAATCATTTGTTCGGTAAAGTCCATCATCCAGTTGTAGTCTTTATAGGCTACATAAATTTCCATTGCTGTAAACTCTGGGTTGTGTGTTCTGTCCATTCCTTCATTACGGAAGTTTTTAGAAAACTCATACACTCCATCAAAACCACCAACAATCAATCTTTTTAAATACAATTCATTAGCGATACGCATATATAAAGGCATATCCAATGAGTTGTGATGTGTTATAAACGGTCTTGCCGCAGCTCCACCAGGAATAGGTTGTAAAATAGGAGTTTCAACTTCCATGTATCCTGACTCGTTAAAAAAGTTACGCATTGCTGTAAACAACTTATTTCTTTTTACGAATACTTCTTTTACATGAGGATTAACTACTAAGTCAGCATAACGTTGACGATAACGCATTTCTGGGTCGTTAAACTCATCAAAAGTTTTTCCGTCTTTATCAGTTTTAGGTAACGGTAACGGTTTTAAAGATTTACTTAATAACGTAAAGTTATTTACTAAAACTGTTTTTTCTCCAACTTGCGTTGTGAATAAAGTTCCTTCAATACCAATAAAATCTCCTATATCTAATAATTTCTTGTAGACATCATTATATAAAGTTTTGTCTTCACCAGTACAAATTTCATCACGGTTAAAATACACTTGTATTCTTCCTTCACTATCTTGTAATTCAGCAAAAGAAGCTTTTCCTTGAATTCTACGTGACATTAATCTTCCTGCAATTACCACCTGTTTATCTTCAGCAAAGTTTTCTTTAATCTGTTTAGAACTGTTGTCTACAGGATAAAGGTTTGCTGGATAAGGGTTGATACCCAATTCTCGTAACTTGGTAAGCTTTTCACGTCTTACAACTTCTTGTTCTGATAATTGCATTTGTACTTGTTTTAAATAAAATAAGTTGCAAAATTACATAAAAATCTGCTGAGCGTAAGTGTTTCTTTACTGAAAATGGGGGTAAATAGAGAAATATCACAAAAAGTGATGGAGATGAAAAATAATTAATGTTAAAAGAGTGAATTGTTTGTTTAAGTTGTTACAAGAAATAGAATCAATATTCCTGTTGGGTAGATAGCTTAGAAAGGAAGGTTACGTATAACTGTAAATGCTACAAAAAAGAGTAAAATAAAGCCTAGGTTTTTAGTTGAAATATCAATGTCGGGAAAAATGATATTGAATGGTTTTAAAGCAAAGCTAAAAAATATGTACGCTAGTAATGGAACGAAGAAATAAATAAAGATATTCAGTTTTCCAGCTTCAATAAAATTACCATTTAGTAATTGATGGAATGCACGTTGACCGCCACATCCAGGACAATCGATATTTGCAATTCGTTTAGTCATGCAAATAGCAAAAGGAGTCTCGTTTTTTGATGGGTTATTTAAATAAAAATATCTAATAACTCCAAAAAAGATTATGATGGCTAATATGGATACGGCTTTTTTCATATAAAAATAGAAGCTGATTTTTAAGAAAAAAATCAGCTTCTATAATAAGTTTTTACAACTACTACTCTTGAGTAGCTTTATATTGCTCCATTGCTAAGTTAAATTGCTCCATCATGTTATCCCAGTTAAAAATCATGAATATGATGCTAGCAACAAATAATGCTAATGAAATATATGCAAGAGTTTTTGCGTTTTTTGCTGATTTTTCAGCTCCTTCGAAATCACCATCTTCAAATTTCTTTTTTACTTGAGATGACATTACAATTGCAACGATACCAAGTATGAAACCAATACAGTATGATGAGCACATTCCAAGAACAGTACTTGTAATCGCTAGAGCCATATTGTTTTTAGGCATTTCTCTATTGTCTAAATTTTCCATGTAAATAATTGTTTAGTTTTAATTTACGCTAATGTAGTATATCTAACAATAAAAGAAAAGAAAAGTGTAACAAAGTCAGTAATAGCAATACTTATATAGTACATCAATTAAAACAAATCAAATCGTATGAGTATCTGGAGAGTAATTCTTTCAATTTTATTTCCACCATTAGCAGTGCTAGATAAAGGCTGTGGTTCAATAATAATCGTTTTTATATTAACCTGTTGTGCCTGGGTCCCTGGGGTTATTGCAGCACTTGTAATTTTGAATAATCCGAATAAATAATTTCTTATATAAGAAGCTTAATTCTGATGAGTTTATCTAGATTTGAAAACGAAATTTATTAATTTTGTGGATTGAAAAACGAATTACATGAGTTTAACCAAGTCTACAAAATACGCTGCTATTATAATATCCGTACTTACTGCTTCATTGATAAATGAGTATGTAGTAAGGTTAATTAATTCATATTATAAGGACTCTACATATGCTTCAGTTCTTATAGGAATGGCTGTAACCATACTGATATTTGTGCCAATGTTTGGTTTGGTTGGTAAGTGGATAGGCAAAGTGTCCAAGTCCTATTTAAAAGCAAGTAAAAAGGTTGCTAAAAAAAGTAGTAATGGGCTCATTTTTGGGTTTTTAATCGCATTTCTAGTATTGTTTGTATTGTTTGCGAAAACTCGTCATGATATAGATGTAATTGCGAATCTAACTACATTATTAAATAAGTACCTTTGAAATTTAAAGGAAATACTCTTTTATGGATAATCAGATAATAAATAAAAAGGTTCAAGTTCAGGACTTAGGGACTAAAGACTATAAGGAATCTTGGGAGTATCAAGAAACCATTTTCAAAGCTATTGTTGATGCTAAAATTAAGAATAGAAGAGAGGCGGCTAATCTTGAAACAGAAAACCATTTTTTATTTGTAGAGCATCCGCATGTGTATACATTAGGGAAAAGTGGAAGCTTTGATAATATGTTGTTAAATGAAGAACAGCTAGCGGCTAAAGGAGCTACTTTTTATAAAATTAATAGAGGTGGTGATATCACGTATCACGGACCAGGACAAATAGTAGGATACCCTATTTTAGATTTAGAAAACTTCTTTACGGACATTCATAAGTATCTTCGATTATTAGAAGAAGCAATTATATTGACGCTTGCCGAGTATGGATTAGAATCCGGACGTAGCGATGGGGAAACAGGAGTATGGTTAGGGGTAGGAACGCCTTTTGCTCGTAAAATTTGTGCTATGGGAGTACGTGCTTCTCGTTGGGTAACCATGCATGGGTTTGCTTTAAATGTAAATGCTGACTTAGGTTATTTCGACAATATAATTCCATGTGGAATACGAGGGAAAGCAGTAACATCAATGCATGCTGAATTAGGAAAAGAAACTCCAGTAGAAGAAGTGAAATCAAAAATATTGAATCATTTTAGTGTTCTCTTTGAGGCAGAGCTAACCTATTAATACATTTTATAAATCAATACTGAATTTGATTCGCCTTTAACTGCAAATTCTAATTGAGAATCTTTATCCATATTTGTTAATACAATTTTGGATTGTCCATACACTGGAAATTGATCTAATAATTGTGCGCTATAATTATAGATGTATACTTTTTGACTGTCTAAATCTGTAATATTGATATAGCATTTCTTTCGGCTGTAAAAAATCTCTGGAGCACTATAATTTCCAAAATCCAATTCTACAGTCTTATCATTTATGGTAAGAATATTATCCTCTAGCTTTACTTTAGAATTACTCCTGTAATTAACCTTATTAATATTGTTTCCTTGTAATAGATCTAATTTAGATACTTTTCCTGATGATATATTAACGCTATTTACGGTGTTTTTACTGTCCTTAAAAACCAAATTATTTTTATGGTTTGAAAATTTACTAGTATCAAAAGAAAATTGTGTTTTTATTTTTGTGCGAGATTTCCCCTGCCTGTCTAAAATGTGTAGTGTTCCATTAGTTTCTGGGATGATAATATAATCTTTTGTTCCAATTCTGATATGTTTAGGTGAGTGTAATAGGTTACTTTTTGTTTCAGTAAACTTGAATCCTTTTATTTTTTTGAATGCATTATCATGCATCTCTATTTGGTTGCCATGACTTATTAAAAATCGGTAATTTCTATTCTTGTCATAATCAAATACCGAAAGAGGTAACACGTTACCTTCTGAGAATTTTTTGTGAAATTGATCAACAACTTTACCATTTCTATCCAAAACTAAAAACTCATTATTAGTAGTAAAAGCTAATTGAAGTTTTCTGTTTTTAAATAAGTCTACTTGAATTATTTCTCCTTGAATTTTCTTGTCCAATTGTTTGTTCCATATGATTTTCCCTTTATTTGAAATTAGATATAAAACATTGTTTTGGTCTTGAACGACTAATTCTTTTTCCTTTGTTTTGTGGTTGGTTACCCATTGTAAGGTAGAAGTGATATTTGCAGGAAGATTTATACTCGCAATCTGAGAAATTGATGCTTTGGCTTTCTGTTGGCTAACTTTTTTAATAACTGAATTAAATTGAATATAATTATCTTCAAAAGTTATTTGATTCATTAAAATAGGAAACTCAGTAAGGTCAACTTTTTGGATGCTAGAATCATCTAAAATAGTAGCTAATATCTTTTTTAACACACTAGTTTTTTTGCTGTTAGTGATGTGTGCTTCGCCTAGTAATGAATTGGTATTTTCTGTATAAAAGTGTTGATTGTTTAATGTTGTTTTATTCTGATAATGAGAAATACAGTTTTGAAGACTCTCTATGTTGTTTGATAAAATTAAGAAGTCTCCTAAATAAGAAGCGTATTCAGGTTGTTTGATAGAAATTAGGGTAGGAATTTTATAATAAGTGTTTTTGTATATAGATGTGTTTCTGTAAGTATTCAACTCTGTAAGGTTATCAGAAACAGAAGTGTTTAAAAGTTTGAAGGCACACAATGAATTTTTTCCTTCTTTGAAACTAGTAGTTTCCGTGCAATTGTCAATTAATTCATTAAAGTGCTCAAACTGTGAGTTAAAGTTCTTTAATTCTTCAAACGTGTATGTTGTATAACTTGAAAAATTTAAAGGAATAATTTTGCTAATATTGCTTTCTTCTGTTTTTGATTGTAATAAGTTTTTAGCAAAGTTATGAGCAATTGTCGTATTGGTGGTAATTCCGTTAACAGACAGTCCGTTATCATTATTTAGTTCTACAGAAGTCCAATCGGTATCTCCTAAAAACTGTGTAGGGAAAATATTATTAAAAAAAACAGGTTTCTTCTCGTTGTTTAGGTAAGCTGATACTTTGTTAGGATTACTTGTCTCATGGAGTTTTAAAAAGCTACTGTTGCTGTATCTAATATTGTCTTTATTGTTTCTAATTAGATTTTCTATAAGAATTTCCGATGAGCTTACCACCAGTGTGCTGTCAAGTATAAAAGTGTAGGCTTTTTGGTTTTTTAACTCTAAATAAGAAACGGAATTGTAGCTTTTTTTAGCTGGGTTAGTTTCTATTGTATTCTCTATGTTTTTAGCTTTGATGGTAAATAGGTATTCAAGTGTTTTTCCTACTGTGGCATAACTTATTAAAATTGAATTATCAGATTTGATATCGTCAAAAAAGCTAAAATCCTTTTTTAAATTCTGAAATGTTTTGGTTGCCTCGAATGACTTAATAAAAGAATTTTCCTTTAAGTCATTTTGTAGTTTTTGAATACTAGGAGCGCTAATTACTACAGAAGGATTATTTGGGATGTAATCAGTTAAAGTATTTGTTCTAGCTTCTTTTTTATCGCACGATAATAAACTGAAAAATATGATGAATAAGGTGTATAGCTGCTTCATGAAACTAAAATTTAATAGATGTGTGTAAAACCAGCAGCAAAAGTATCAAAAAGAAATCGTTTTTATATTCAGAATTGAATAAGACTAAATGTTTAACGTTAATTGCTCAGGTAAAAGTCTGAAAGTTTTCCTGTGGTATTTAGTAGCCCCGTATTTTCTAATTGCTTCTCTGTGTTCTTTGGTAGGGTATCCCTTGTTTTGTATCCAGTTATACATTGGAAACTCTTCATGAATTTTTGCCATATATTCATCCCTATAAGTTTTAGCTAAAACTGAAGCTGCAGCAATACTTAAATATTTTCCGTCTCCTTTAATGATGGTTTCGTACGGAACTTCATTATAAGGTTTAAATTTATTCCCATCAACAATAATAAACTCAGGTTGAGGTGATAGTTGTTTCATGGAACGTTGCATAGCTGTAATAGACGCGTTTAGGATGTTTACTTTATCAATTTCATCCTCAAAAACATGACAAACACCAAATGTGACAGATTTAAGTTCGATAATTGGCTTGAGTAAATCGCGTTTTTTTTTACTCAGTTTTTTAGAGTCATTCAACATGTTGTTCTTGAATTTCTGAGGCAATATTACGGCAGCGGCAGTTACTGGTCCAGCTAAGCAGCCACGTCCAGCTTCATCTGTTCCGCACTCTATAAGTTTGTTTTGAAAATAAGGTAAAAGCATAGTTGCGAAAATAAGCTTTTTGAAATAGAATCTCAAGAAATTAAAGGAGCTAGAAGGATTAACATCACTTTAAGTGTAATTATAATGTAGGTTTTTTTATTTCTATTACATTTGCATAAGTTAATAAACTAGATATAAGTATTTAAGTTGGAAATTAACCATAGTATTTTTGTTAGTGAGAATCTAGACTTATTAACCCGATAATGGAATAAATTGAATTTCAAAAAAAAGAATGAAGCAAGTATTAAGTGTGTTTGTAATATTGTTTTTATGTGTATTTACTGTTAATGCACAAAAAAAAGAGTTTAAGTCGTCAAAACAAGATAAAAGTATTCGGTCAAATGCTAATTTGGATAGAAGCACTAATTCTTCAAACAAGGTAGCTAAAGGGGTTAAGGTAAATACTAAAGCTTCGGATTATAAGTTTATTTCTATTGAGAATGATACTACTTATATTGATACTACCTTGAGTATTAAAAAAGAGTATAAATATAATTACTTAAGAAAAGATTATTTTGAGTTATTGCCTTTTTCAAATACTGGGCAAGTTTTTAATCAGTTAGGGTATGATTTTTCCGATAACGAAACTTCATTTTCAAGGTTCGGCGCTCGTGCTAAACATGCAGACTATGCCGAGGTTGAAGATATTAAATATTATCATGTTGCTACGCCATTAACAGAGTTGTTTTTTAAGACTACAATGGAACAAGGGCAATTAGCAGATGGGTTTTTTACAGTTAATACCACGCCTCAGTTTAATATTTCAATCGCATATAAAGGGTTGCGTTCTTTAGGGAAATACCGACATATAAGAACTAACGGAGGGAAGTTCAGGTCATCAGTAAATTACAACACTAAAAACAAACGATATTTCGCGAAAGCACACATTGCCATGCAGTCAATCGAAAACCAAGAAAATGGAGGTATAATCGATACGCTGGTTTCCGAGTTTGAAAATAAAAATAAAGAATTTAAAGATAGGTCTCGTTTTGAAGTAAACTTTGAAGATGCCGATAATAAGTTGTCAGCCAAAAGATTTTATATAAACCATTACTACAACATATTTAAACAGCAAGATTCTACAAGTAACTACGGATTGAGTATTGGGCATATTTCTAATTTAGAAGATAAAAAATACCAATTCAATCAAGCTGCCGAGAATGTGTTTTTTGGGGATGCATTTGGCTCGGTCATACATGACGAGGTTAGGCTAGAGAAATTTTACAATCAAGGTTTTGTCGCTTTTCAAAAGAATAAAATAGGTAACATCACTGTTCATGGAGGATATACTGATTATAATTATGGTTACAATAATTTAGTGTTTTTTACTTCAGAAAGCATTCCTAATAGGCTAAAAGGAGGTTTTGCTTCTTATGGTTTTAATTACAATAATGATTTTGGGAAGCTGAAACTAAAATCTAGTTTTACATCCAATCTTTCAGAAGATGATAAAGGGAGTGTTTTTAATACAAGTGTTAAGTATTCGTTATTACCATCAATTGATATAAAAGGAAAGATACTGTTGAAAGAAGCATTGCCAGATTTTAATTACAGATTGTATCAAAGTGATTATAAAAATTATAATTGGTCAAATTCAAATTTTGAAACTATTAAAACAAATGTGTTAGAGTTTGAAGTTGATGCCAAAAAATATGGATTGTTAAAAGCATCATATAGTGCAATTAATAATCATGCGTATTTCGGAATTGATGGTGTGACTAATAGTGTAAAACCATTCCAATATAGTAAGGACATAAAGTATCTGAAATTATCTGTATATAAAGAATTTAAGTTTCGAAAACTAGCCCTTGATAATAATGTCCAATATCAAAAGGTTACTCAGGCAAATGATGTGTTAAATGTTCCTGATTTAATTCTAAGAAGTTCCTTGTATTATACAGATGCTTGGTTTGAAAAGAACTTGTTTATTCAAATAGGTGTAATAGGTAGTTATTTTTCAGATTATAAAATGAATGCCTATGATCCTTTGTTGTCAGAATTCTATGTGCAGACTGATAAAGAATATGGCGCATATCCTCGTTTAGATTTTTTTGTAAATGCTAAAGTTAGGAATGCACGTGTGTATTTAAAAGCAGAGCATTTTAACTCTGCATGGACAGGTAATAACTTTTATAGTGCGCCAAACTACCCTTATAAAGATTTCATGGTGCGTTTTGGTTTAGTTTGGGATTTCTTCCTGTAGTATTTGCTCTATCGTTAAGAAGACGGTCCAGTGGAGTGCAGTAATTTGTAGGAAATACGCTTTATTAAGAATATAGAGAAGCAATTTTTTATTTGTTAGTTAATATATCATTAATGGTGCTTCTGCAATCTTGTGTTTTATATATAGTTGTCTTTCCTTCTTTAAGTTTTAGATTAATTTAAGAGTGTATTTCATCTCGAAAACAAAACCTTTCGTCTGTATTTTGTTTTTTTGCATAATAAGGGCTTTACAATCCTCACGTTTCCAGCGCGTAGCAAAATACTTCAAAATATCTCATTAAAAAGTTAGGTTACTAAGGAAGAAAGGCGGTATATTTGCACCCGCGAAACTGCTGAGTTTTTAACGAGGTTTTAGTAGTGGTAAGTTCTTTAAAAGGTGTGGTTTGGGTTTAGTTTTTGAGAGTTAAAAAAGTTTTTAAAAAATATTCAAAAAAAACATTGCAAGAAATTAAAAAGGTTGTAAGTTTGCATCCGCTTAGCGAAACAACGAGAGTTGAAAAGCTGGTAAAGTTCTTGAAAAAAATAGAGTTATAGGAAAGTAAGTTGGTTCGAATCCGGCAGCTCAACAAACGATAATTTAGGTTATCATTTACAAGATTTCTTAATTGAGATTGAGTTCATTGAAATATTGATTGACAGCGCGTATTATGAAAATAATACAATAATAATTAAAGTAAACCATTTTGAGTTAATTAATTTCGATTGTTGTTAGATTTAGAATAATATTTAAAATTTAACGATGAAGAGTTTGATCCTGGCTCAGGATGAACGCTAGCGGCAGGCTTAACACATGCAAGTCGAGGGGTAACA
>JAWUYQ010000027.1:0-8351 GCA_034110725.1 Flavobacteriaceae bacterium | reverse complement strand
TGGATTGAAGAATTTTGGAGGGCATTTAGGAGCTCGTTATTTCTTCACTGATGGGTTTGGTGTTTATTCAGAGCTTTCTACTCCATTTGCAAAGTACAAAAACAATATTCAAGGATTTGAAAAAATTCATAATAGAGTTTCAGTTAATTTAGGAGCAGTTTTTAACTTGTAAAACATTCATAAATCCAACATAACAAAGGTGTTAATACTTAAGGGATTAACGCCTTTGTTGTTTCGTATACTAAATGAGATTCCCATCCTCTGTAAAGTAAATAGTCAGCTAGCTTTTTACGTTTTTTATAGATGTCAGTTTCGGTTATAGATGTTAGTTTCTTTGAGGCAATAAAATCTAATTTTGAAAAATAATCTTCTTCTGTAAACTCTTTTAGAGCAGTTTTTATATTGTATTCAGAAATTTTTCTAAGCTTTAATTCTCTTATAATTCTAACTTTCCCCCAGTGTTTGATGTTGAATTTTCCTCTAGCAAAACTTTTAGCAAAACGCTCTTCGTTTAAAAAATCATGCTCAATTAAGTGGAATATTATTTCGTCAATAGCCATGGGAATCATTCTCATTTCTTTGAGTTTTGAGTTAACTTCTGCATGACACCTGTCTTGATAAGCACAATAGTGCTCCAATTTTCTCTTTGCTTCAGTTACGGTGTAAGTTTTGTTAGTATTCAAAAGTGACGAATTGATGAAAGAATGTGTTTGTAAATTTTGAGTGCTTGTTAACTGATTTTTTTACAGAAACTCGTATATTAGTGTATCCCTACGAAAACTATTAAATTTCAAAAATATGAAAAATTTAGTTTTCCTGCTACTTTTTGTTAGCTGCCTATTATCTGCTCAAGTAGGTATTAATACCACAGCTCCCAGTAAAGCATCCGTATTGCACTTAAAAGCCTTAAATAGTTCAGGAACTTATGGTGGTTTTATGCCTCCAAAGGTTACGTTGGCTGAAAGGATGTTAATTCCGGTGACCATATCTGACGATGGTATGATGATTTATTTATCTGATGGTGTAAAAAGATGTTTGCAGTTTTACAATGTTAATGATAAATCTTGGGTAGATTTTTATTGTATGCCTATAGTGACTTCGGTGGTTTATGAGCAAAATTTTGACACAAATACTAGTTGGTCATATGTATCAAGTGTTCCTTTTTTTCAAAATGGTATCGATGGTTATTTTGATGTGTCTGATGGGACTGAATTTCCTAGTTTAACATTGAGTAATAATTTTTTAGGAATAAGGGATTTAGATGATGAGGGAGATAACGGAACAATTGGAGAAGCTATTATTTCATTTGATCAAGTAGATGTTTCTGGTGTTTCTAGTGCTGTTTTTTCTTTTGAATATGATTCGCACGAGTTTAATAATGTTGGGGATTATTTTAAGTATGAATTGTTCTATGATGGAATAGGACAAGGTCAAGTGATTTTGTGTGAAGGTTGTAATAATGATTCTGATGGTAATATTTTGATTGGTATACCAGACTCTGTAACTAATTTTTATGTAACAATAATAATTAAGTGCAATGGAGGTAATGACTATGTTGGTTTTGATAACTTTAAAATTTACTAATAGATGAAAAAAGTAATATGTATAGTCTTGTTGTCTCTTTTTACTGGTAATGTTTTTTCACAAGTTGGTATTGGAACAACAAACCCAAGTTCAGCAGCTGTATTACATTTAAAAACGTCAAATTTAGGGGCAGTAAAAATTGGTGGTTTTTTATTGCCAGTAGTAACTGAAGTACAACAAGCCTTAATACCTGTAAAAAGTTCAGATGATGGGTTAATGGTTTTTGTTAAGGATGAGATTACTGGTAAATGGTGTTTGGAAATTTATGATTCGAAGCAAAAAGTATGGAGAAGCATTCAGTGTGCTTAGTTATTTGAATAATAATTAAGAGAGAAAAATAGAGAAATGTTTTTGTCATTAATTTCTTTTAGTTTTTTATTAAGCTCATCATGTCATTTGTCTTTGGATATAGAATGGTGTGAAATTTATTTTACTTGAGTTGAAGTATAAGTTTTTGAACACAATAGAATGAAATATTGCAGCGTTGTTATTTAACTGTAAACTTATGGTTAATAGTTGGGTAGGTTAATAAGTATATTTTTATGTTTATTTAAAAAAGGGTATATTCGTCTCGGTTTTACGAATATACTTATACACAAAATATGAAAAAAACATTACTTATATGGTTAATGGTGTCCGCTACGTCATTATTATTTTCACAGTACTCAGTAAATTTTGAAGCGGAAACTAAAGCTGCTTATGCATCTGGAACAGTTTCTTTAAATGGTATTAATTGGAATATGACAGAGGCGCTAATTGGAGATGCTGCTAACGATTATAAAACAGGTTTAAAATCAGCTCGTTTGAGAGGTAGAAATGGTTCTGTAATATCAATGATTGAAGATAAAACTACAGGCTTAGGAACACTTTCTTTTAATTATAGAGAATACGAAGCAGATGTTTCTCAACAACCATGGGCAGTTGAATATAGTGTGAATGGCGGTGGGGTTTGGACTCAAATAGGTTCTAATATTACTCCAAATAGTACGGTACAAGTATTTTCTGAGTTTGTTAATATAATGGGAAATGTAAGGGTTAGAATACGATTAACTACTACTCCTGGTATAAGTGGAAAAAGAAGGTTTAATGTAGATGAAATAAATTTATCAGACAACACATGTGTTCCGGCAACAATAGCATCTGTGAGTCCAACTTCAGGTTCTGTAGGTGCAAATATTACAATCACTGCTTCAGCGGGAGATTTAAGTGGTGCTACAGCTACTATTGGCGGAGTGCTAGCGACTTTGGTATCTAGTTCTGCAACTCAATTAGTGTTACAGGTTTCGTCAGGTACAGTTTCTGGGGATATTGTCATTTCAGATTCTCAGCCATGTGACACAACATATTCTAGTTTTACAATATTAGATTCGGATACAACAAGTTGTGATTTTGTTGCCAGTTTCACTGAGTTGTTTATTTCAGAAGTTACCGATGCGTCTTCAGGTTCATTATCTTATATAGAAATATTTAATGCAACAGGTGTGACGGTTGATATGACTGATTACGAAGTTAGAATTAGAAACAATGGAAATCCAACGGGTGATGATATTGCTTTAATAGGTTCACTTGCTCATGGCGATTCATTTATACTAGCAACAGCTGTTGCTAGTTCTTGTGGAAACCCAGGCTCTAATGCAGAACTTGCTGATCAAACCGATGTTTCTTCAGGAGTAAATAATAATGATTGTATTCATTTAGCAAAATTAGGGACAGTTATTGATACATGGGGAGTTTGTGACGGAACTAATTGGATAACTACAGCTGGATTAGGATCTGCTGGTTACGATTTTCAGAGAAAGTCAACCGCAGTAGCTCCAAATACAACTTTTGCATTGGCGGATTGGACAATTATAGATTTTAATGCATGTAATGATAATTATTCAGACATAGAAAATTATATAGGTACTAATCTTGCGCCAATTATTACTCTTCAACCTGTTTTGGCCTTAAACCCATGTGATATTTCTACAAGTTTTACAGTTAGTGCTTCTGAAGGAGTTGTTGGTGGTCAAGGTTTAATTTATCAATGGTATGTTAATGTTCCTGGAGCATTGGGTTGGACTGCTTTGACAAATGCTGGTGTGTATACAGGGGCAACGTCAACTACATTAAATATCTCATCAGTTATTGGTTTAGATAATTACCAATATTATTGCGAAGTAAGAGAAAGTGGGGCGACTTGCTATACATCTTCAGAAACAGTTTTATTGAGCTCAACTATTTCTTCTGTTTGGAATGGGACGGTATGGTCATCAGCACCAAATATCACAAGAATTGTAATAGTAGATGCTGATTACGATACGGCAGTTAACGGTAGTTTTGATGCGTGTAGCTTAATAGTTAATACTGGAGTTCTTTTAGATGTGAAAGCTGGTGATTACGTAAATATTGTAAATGATCTAACAGTAAATGGTGATTTACAAATAAGGCACGAAGGTTCTTTAGTTCAAGTTAGTGATTCGGGTTCGGTAATAGTAGGAGTTTCTGGAAATATTGATGTTCATAAAACTACTTCTACATTACAGGATTGGTGGTCGTATACATTTTGGTCTTCTCCAGTTGTGAATGAAACTATAGGAAGTGTGTTTAATGCATCACACCCATCATACAGGTTTGTGTTTAATCCTAATAACTATTCTGATGTATCTCCGGCAGATGGTGCAGACGATAATGGCGATGATTGGACATTTACAAATCCTGCAACTACGATAACTCCTGGTTTGGGGTATGTGTCCATGGGGCCAACTACTGGTAGTTATCCTCAAAATCAAAGTGTAAAATTTAATGGTGAGCTAAATAATGGAGTGGTAACAACTCCGATTTCTATAGCTGGTAATCCAGATACATGGAATTTAATAGGTAATCCTTATGCCTCTGCAATTGATATTCATGCATTTACAAGTACAAATGCAGGTTTGGTTGAAAATACAGTTTATTTATGGAATCACCGGTCAGCGCCAATAACGGCTAATTCTGGGCCATATGTTTATAATTTTGATACGGATGATTTTGCTACATATAATGTGGCAATGGCTTCTGGAACTGCTGCTAACTCTGGAGGTGTTGCTCCTAGTAGGTACATTGCTTCCGGGCAATCGTTCTTTTTAAGAGGTCTATCGGGCGGTAGTGCAGTATTTAATAATGCAATGAGAGAAAAGGGTAATAATAATAACTTTTTTAAGTCAGTTGATGTAACGACTGATCAGAAAGATTTATTATGGTTAAACTTAGAAAATGATGAAGCAGCATTTAATCAGATATTAGTCGGTTTTGTAGACGGAGCCGTTAGTCAGGTAGATGCATATGATAGTAAGAAGAGGCGTAGTGCTAAATTATCTTTTTACTCTATGGTAAATGAAAATGAGTTTACAATACAGGGGAGGCAACCTTTGGTTGGAGAAGAGGAAGTTCCGTTAGGGATTATTTCCAAAGTTCCAGGATTGTTTACGTATAGAATTTCATTAGATCATCTTGAGGGTAATTTTGAGTCTTATGATGTGTATTTGGAAGATAAAGAGTTGAATGTGTTACATGATGTAATTAATAGCTCTTATGAGTTTGTTTTAGATGAAGGTGTATATAACTCAAGATTTGCTTTAGTATTAAAAAAGAAAGTACATGATGCGGTAATTGATACAGTGGATTTATCGGGATTAAATTTATTTCAGTATAATAATATGATTATTGCTCAAGCGAATACTAAAATAGTTGGATTTGAATTGTTTGATGTGAGAGGAAGACAGATTTATATATCGGCTCCAAATTCTTTAACTGTAGAGGTTGATTCTAAAAATTTAAGTAATGGAGTATATGTTGCTAAATTTACATTAGAAAACAATAAGATTGTGAGTAAGAAATTACTTAAGAATTAGTAGAGGTAGATAAATAATATTAGAACATAAAAAAAACCAGCGCAATGCGCTGGTTTTTTTATCTAATTTTTTTTCCTTTATCATTATAAAAATGATATTCTAGATACGTGTAAGCATCTCTAGGTAATATTTTAATCCATTTTTTATGTTCTAAAAACCATTTAGAACGGATTGATGGAAATCCTTGTTTTAAAAACGCTGCTATAAAAGGGTGTACGTGTAGTACTACTTTTTTAGGGTCTTTACTTAATATTCTGTCAAGTTCAGAAGTTATTTTTTGTATCAATACAATAGGAGCTTCAACTTCAGCTCCACTTTTGTCATTAGGATTTTTCTCTAATGTTTTGATTTTTACTTCTGGTCTAACGCGTTGTCTAGTTATCTGTATTAATCCAAATTTACTTGGAGGTAATATCTTATGTTTAGCCTTATCGCTAGCCATTTCATCTTTCAAATGCTGAAACAATTGTTTTCTGTTTTCAGGACTTGACATGTCAATAAAATCGACTACAATAATTCCTCCCATGTCCCTAAGTCTTAATTGTCTTGCAACTTCTGTAGCTGCAATAATATTAACTTCTAGAGCTGTACCTTCTTGGTTTTTAGATTTATTAGATCTATTACCACTGTTTACATCTATTACATGTAAAGCTTCAGTATGTTCAATAACTAAATAAGTTCCTTTACTAGAGGAAACTGTTTGACCAAACGCTGTTTTAATCTGACGCTCAACTCCATATTTTTCAAAAATAGGAACATCAGATTGGTGTAACTTGACGATTGATTCTTTCTTTGGTGCAATACGTTGCACCGTTTCTTTAATTTGTCCATAAAGCGCTTTATCATCAACGTGAATAGCAGAAAATGAATCATTAAATAAATCTCTTAAAATAGAAGAGGTTTTATTCATTTCGCTTAAAACAGTTGAAGGTAATTCTGCTTTATGAAGTTTTTTGCACATTGCTGTCCACTTGGACAACAAATTTTGCATGTCTTTGTCCAGTTCGGCTGTTTTTTTGCCTTCCGCTACTGTACGAACGATAACACCAAATCCTTTCGGTTTAATGCTATGAACTAATTTCTTTAAACGACTCTTCTCGGCTTTATCTTCAATTTTTTGAGAGATAGAAACACGGTCAGAAAAAGGAACTAAAACAATAAAACGCCCAGCTATAGATAGCTCAGAGCTTAATCGTGGTCCTTTTGTAGAAATTGGTTCTTTTACAACTTGTACAAGAATTGATTGATTAGATTTTAAAGCGTCATTAACGCTTCCGTCTTTATCAATTTCATCCTCAAACGGAAAATTACTCAGATTAAAATCTTTTAATTTACCGGTGCTTACACTTTTTACGAATTTCAACAAAGAAGGTATTTTAGGTCCTAAGTCATGATAATGTAGAAAGCCATCTTTTTCATAGCCAACATTAACAAAAGCTGCATTAAGACCAGGCATAGTTTTCCTAATTTTAGCAAGAAAAATATCTCCTACATTGAATTGGTTTTCACTATTCTCTTCTTTGTGTAATTCGATTAATTTTCCATCATTTAATAAGGCAAAATCAACTTTTGAGGAACTGGATCTGATAATTAATTCTTTGTTCACTCTTTAATTAATTTAATCCATACCATAATTAGTATAGATGGTTACTCTTTTTTACTGTAGTTAAAATGTCTTCAGATTAACTACTTACTTAAAAAAGAAAAAGTAGTTTTTAAAACTACTTTTTCTTGTGACGGTTAGCTCTTCTACGCTTTTTACGCTTGTGTGTCGCTACTTTATGTCTTTTTCTTTTCTTACCACTTGGCATAACTTGAAATTTTTTAGATTAATAATTCGTTTTTATTTTACTTCTACATTTGTCTTCACACCTTCTAAAAACACTTTAGCTGGCTTAAATGCAGGTATATTGTGTGCAGGTATTTTAATTGTTGTATTTTTTGAAATATTTCTTCCAGTTTTTTCAGCTCTAGTTTTAATGATAAAGCTTCCGAAACCTCTTAAATAAACATTGTCACCACTTTCTAATGAGTTTTTCACCTCATTCATAAAAGATTCAACAGTTGCTTGTACATCACCTTTTTCTATTCCTAACTTTTCTGAAATTATAGTTACGATATCTGCTTTTGTCATTTCTATTAAATTAATTAAGTCCTTTTGTTAAATTTTAGGTGTGCAAATATAATAATTAATATTCCAAACAAGATTGCTAATTGATTAAAATTTAACCAGATAAAAAATTAATTTAGCCAAATATAAAATAAAATGAATAACTTCTCTAAAACCTTAGTGTCGTGGTACTTAAAAAACAAACGAGATTTGCCATGGCGAAATACCGTTGACCCTTATAGAATATGGTTGTCTGAAATCATGTTGCAACAGACAAGAGTTGCCCAAGGATTGCCGTATTACTTAAAATTTGTGAATGCTTTTCTGGAAGTAAAAGACTTAGCTGATGCCGATGAAGAAGAGGTGTTAAAATTATGGCAAGGATTGGGGTATTACTCAAGAGCAAGAAATTTACATGCTACAGCAAAATATGTTTCAAATGAGTTAAACGGTGTTTTTCCGGATAATTATATTGAGCTAAAAAAATTAAAAGGAGTTGGTGATTATACAGCAAGTGCTATTGCATCTATTTGTTATAAAGAGCCAAAAGCAGTTTTGGATGGTAATGTATTTAGAGTTTTAGCTAGATTGTATGGGGTAGATTTAGCAATTAATTCTACTGAAGGAGTTAAGTTGTTTACAGATTTATCACAAAAATTGATTGATAAAAAAAATCCTGACACACATAATCAAGCAATCATGGAGTTCGGAGCAACACACTGTAGTCCTAAAAAACCTCTTTGTGATTCATGTATTTTTAATACAAATTGTATAGCTTTAAAAAA
>JAWUYQ010000026.1:0-8036 GCA_034110725.1 Flavobacteriaceae bacterium | reverse complement strand
ATGTTTAATGGAATCATGTCAAAAGTATGATTCGCAGCAATTACAGATTCTAATACTGTATCCACAAAATCAAAATGAGTCCCTTCAATTGCAGCATCTTGATTAGCTTCAATATCAGCGATAGCATCAGCTGAAAGAGCTAAATCAGTTAAAGCACCTATTTCATATGACATTGTAGTTGTAGATCCAACTGGTTGTCCTGCACCTCCTCCAATGAAGTGTACAGGTACGTCTAAGTTAAAAGTTTCTCCTGCTTCTTGTACAAAGTTACCAAGAGTTGTGTCACTTTTAAAACCTACAATTTTAGAACCATTAAAGTTTTCATTGTTAACATCAATTTCATCATCTACCAAACAAGATAGAGTTGAAAATGAAGCTAATATTGCGATTAAATATATTTTAATATTTTTCATATCGTTTTATTTTTTATTAATTATTGAGCCCAAAAAGGACCAGTAGCAAATACATCAGCGCTAGTTTGAGCAGGTACATTTGCTGAGTTTGAGATACTCTCAGATGATGGGTACATTAATCTCTTTGGTCTTGTAGTCGACTGAGCTGTAAGAGCTAAAGGAATACCTGAAGGGTAACCAGTTCTTGTAAACTCAATGTAAGATTCAATAGCGTTTATACCATTTACAGCAATCCATTTTTGAGTCATGATTGCCTCAATGTTTTCCTCAAATGTATTAGAGGCATCCACATATAAATTAGTTCCAGGTCCATACCCAGTTGTATCTGCACCATAAAAATCAAATGATGCAAAAATAGCTTGAACACAAGTAGCAGCTGCATCACCTGAAATCTTACCTCTTAATTGAGCTTCAGATTGTAAAAACAATGATTCTGCTTTGGTCATTACGTAACCATCTTGAGCAGAATTGATTACTAATCCAGGTCCAATTGCAGAAAGAGCATCTGGTGAATTGTCTCCATCAGCACCTTGCTCATGACCAACAAATCCATCGTTATCAGTTTCAGCATATATATACTGAAGTCTATCATCAATAACAGAACCAGAGACACTACCTTGTAAGAACTCAATAGCGTACTTAGAACCTCTATAGAAATTATAGTTAATAGATGTTTCTTCATCAGTATCATACATTAAACGGTAAAAAGGATTTTGTTGTGCAGCCTCACCATTAGAATATCCTGGATTAATTGTCATATCAGCTCCTAAGAAAGTAGCTCCGTCAATTTTTACAAATTCAGCATCTAAATAAGTTGCTAATTCAGCATCTCCACCATTGTCATATGCTTTTGTTGATTGTCTTAGTAAAATTCTAAGTTTCAATGTGTTTGCATATGCAGTCCAACTTGACATTGTACCTCCAAACACTATGTCCTCACCACCTACAACTAAAGCGTCAGCAGAAGGATTACCTATCATTTCAATAGCGCTATCTAATTGTATAATTAAATCTCTATAAACAGCAGCATCATCATCATAAGCAGGTGTTAAGTTGTTAATACCAGAATGTGCTTCAGAATAAGGGATATCACCATATAAATCAACTAAATATTGAAAATAATGTGCTTTCATTATTTTTGCAATAGCTTGATGATTTGAGTATTCAGAACGAGTATCATCAATTATTGCTTGAAAATTTGCAGTTGATAGATATAAGTTATCAAAAATATCACCATAAAAATTGTTGTCAATTGCTAATGAAAATTCCTCTGAAAAACCACCTGTAAATGAATTCACGTTAGCTCCCCAGTTGTTCATCATAACATTACCTAAAATATTCATACTTCTTGCTTGAGTTCTGTATGAAGATGTAAGTGCTCCAGCTAATATTAAATCTGGAGTTACAACGGTTGCTGATGGGTTATTCGGATTGTCATTAATGTCTAAATAGTCACTACAAGAAACAGTGATAGCCATTATGAACAAAAATATAATTTTAAATTTTGTCTTCATTTTGTTTTATTTAAAAAGTTAAATTAACTGTCATACCGTAAGTTCTAGTAGCAGGATATCTTCCACTTGTACTTAAACCTTGTGAATTACCAGATGTGTTAGAGAATTCAGGATCTGAATACCCTCTGTTTTCTGCTGGTAAAACAGTAAAAGGATTTCTAGCATTAACTCCAATTCTTAGCGCAGTAATACCTACGTTTTCTAACATTTTGTCAGAGAAAGCATAACTTAATGATAATTCTCTTACTTTAAATGCAGTTGCGTCTAAAACAAAGTTTTCAGAAACATCTCTATATTCATTAGAGAAATAATCAAGGTAATTAGCATAAGTGGTACCACCAGTTACAACATTAGTATTTGCCGTATAAACTCCAGGAGCAGTTTCTACAGATGAGTTAGGGAAAATAAATCCTCTACGTCCATTCTCAGCAGATTCTACTAAATGTCCACTCCATGATAACCAGTCTTTAGTACCAGCCCAAAATTGGTGACCTGTTCTGTAGTCAAATACACCAGCTAATCTAAACCCTTTGTAAGTTACAGAAGTGTTTAAACCTGCTATATAGTCAGGGTTTGAAACACCTAAATTAATAAACTCGTCAGTTTTTAATGGGTTACCAGTAGTTTCGTCAATAATAACTCTACCTTGGTCATCTCTTTGGTATCCAGTACCTTTAATTTAAGGAAATTCTTCACCTACTGCAGCGAAAATACCTACATTAGCATTTCCGTTTAATGCAACTTCATCAGCACTATCAGATACTTTTTTAACCACCATTTTATCATGAGATAAAGACAAGTTTAAATCCCATCTGAAATCCTTTAATTTTAAAGGAACTAGTCCTAAATCAATTTCAAAACCTGTAGTTTGTGATTCTCCAATATTAATAAAAGTAGAACCTATTCCTGAAGCTGTAGAAGTAGTAATATTAGTAATTAAATCCTTATTATCAGATTGGAATATAGATGCATCTAAAGTAATTCTATCTCCTTTCAAGAAAGCTAAACTTAAAGTTGCTTCTTTTGTTATGATAAATTCATTTACTAATTCAGGATCAGCAATTGAAGTGTCTAAACCAAAAGAGTTCAAGTCACCAAAAGAAAAACCTGAAGCTTGGTTTAAAGTAGAGTTAATTTGGTATGTTCCAACTCCTGCATTACCAACTTTCGAAAGGTTAGCAGAAAGCTTAGCATAAGTTAATATGTCTCCTTTAATACTTGTAAAAGCTTTAGTTGGTATAAATGATACACCTACACTTGGGTAGAAAAATGAATTTCTATCTTTCGCTAGTCTAGAAGTCCAGTCATTACGACCAGTTAAAGTCATATATGCATAGTCCTTATATCCTAAGTCAATACTTGCGAAAAGACCCATTGTTCTTGATCTTGAGTGAGAGTTTCCTACTCTAGGTGTTCCAGTAATGTTGTCTATGTTATAGAAACCAGGGATAGTTAAATTACTACCTCCTACTGATGTAAAACTAGATTGGTTGTCTTGAATGTTTTGTCCAATAGTTGACTTGAAATTTAAGTCATCAGTTAACATGTAATCTAAGTTTACTAATAAATCAGTATAGATATTACTTGATTCTTGATTTGAAGTATCAAATTGAGAAATAGTTGAATGATCACCACCACCAATTCCTGAAGTATCTACATATCCGTTTGTGTGAGATATTGAGTGATTGTTAAATGTTCTTAAACTTGCATTATACATTACTGTAATGTTGTCGTTTAAATCATATTTTAACTTTACAATACCGTTAAAACGATTAGACTTACTGTCTTGTCTGATATTATCTCTCATCCAATATGGATTTCTGTAGTAAGAAGTCCATGCTCCTTCATTTCCTGAATTTTCAAAAGCACTAACAGGTACGTTTGTAGCTGTTTGTAATAATTGGTTAAATAAAGAAGAAGAAGTTTGAGTTGTTTTACTATTTACATAGGTAACATTTCCACTTATGTTTAATTTTCCTAATTGTTTACCAGCTTTGAAAAGAACGTTAGTTCTGCTTAACTCATCACCTTTAACAACAAACTCAGTGTTTTGCTTGTTAACAGATAATAAAACATTACCAGTTGCATCACCTCCAGAAAGAGTTACACCATTTTGAAATACTGTACCAGTACCAAAAAATTGCTTGATGTTATTTTTAATAGGAGAATATGGAGCCATAATGTATGATCCATCAGCTTGAGCTAAACCTACAGGTTGTAAAGATCCGTCAAATTCTGGACCCCAACCACCGTTTTCGTAAGTTACGTGACCACCATTCCAACCTTGACCGTATTTAGTCTGTCTTTGTGGTACATAAGCAACTTCTTCAAAAGTTAAAGAAGAATTAATATCTACTCTTAATTTAGAATCTGAAGTTCCACTTTTAGTTGTAACAACAATTACACCATTTGAACCTTGTGAACCGTATAATGCAGAACCACCGGCTCCTTTTATAATGTTTGTAGACTCAATAATCTCGGGTGCTAAGTTAGCTAACGTGTTTGCTGAAGATATTGCTCCATCAATAACAATTAAAGCTTGGTTGTTACCAGTTAAAGATCTGTTACCACGTAATACGATACTCGTATTTTGGTTAACACCGTTGCTTGTAGTGTTAATCTTTAATCCAGAAACCTTACCTGCTAAACTTTGTATAACGTTAGGGTTAGCTGCTTGAGTTAACACTTCCGCTTTTACAGTCTTAGTAGAAGATGTAAGTGCATCTGGTTTTCTTTTAATACCGTGCGTTGTAATAACAACTTCTTCTAAAGAGTTTAGTTCTAAAGATACATCAAGTGTAGATGAGTCACCAACGACTGCATCTTGGTTGATATAACCTGTATAAGAGAACGATAACACATCTCCTTTATTTTCGCTGATAGAGTATTTTCCATCAAAATCTGTTGCAGCACCAGTAGTGGTACCTTTAATTACGACAGTTGCTCCGGGTAGCGGCATATTGGTTTCATCAACCACCGTACCTGAAATTGTCTTCTCCTGTGCAAACGTAAGTTGCACAACAAACGCTAGTAAAAGCGTTAAAATTCCATTAAACTTTGTTTTCATGTTATAATTTATTTGAATTAGCCAATGCCAAAAATCATAATAAAAAGTTAATAAAACAACTTTTGCACTGTTAATTTTCTATTTATTTTTAAAAATATGTTAATAAATAGGCCCTGTAGTTTAAAAAAATGTACTTAAGCTTAAGTGTATTTTTGAGTCGGAAAATTTAATTTCTTCATCTTTAACCTTGCTGTTTGCGAAGATGAAGCGCAGAAGACTGTTATTCGTTTTGAGTCCAAAACCTATTCCAAAACCAAACAAGTTGTCAAAATTGTTGTTCGAATTATTTTTTGTGATTGCGTAATCAATAACAGTATGTGTGTATAATGTTTTATTGAGTTTAACACGGTATTCACTATTTAAAACTGAGTATTGAGCGCTAGGGATGCTGTTCTCTTTAAGGCCTCTAATTGAATTTATGCCGCCAATATAATGTAGTTCGTTTTCTAGTGTTGTGTTGCTAAATAGGTAGTAATTCTCGCTCTTAAGGAAAAATGAGTTTTTTTCATTTAATTTAAAGATGTATTCTGAAGAGATGAAAAGGTTTTGCTGGGGTGTTTTTCGTAGTTCAGTTTTTCTAGAGGCTAAAGAAAACTTTATAGTTGTTCTTGTTTTGTACGGGAATAAATTATTGTGCTTGTTTGGTTTTTTATGGCTGAAGCTAAAAGTGTAAGCTTTTCTTTTAAAGTCTTCAGAGTTGATTGAGTTTTTTATAAGTGAGTTTGAAGTGTTAAATTCTAGTCCTATACCTACCTCAGTGTTTTTAGATATAGTGTACTTAGTATTTATTGCTTGGGTATTGTTAGTGAAACTAGAGTCTTTTTTGAAAATATCCAATTCGCCCTCTATGCTAAATGGGGTATTGAATATGTAGGGTGTTTTTAGTTTTATGTTGGTGTGTTTTTGCTCGTTTTCTGTTGATTGGTATTTCAGGTGTAACTCTTCTCCTGAGTTCAGGTTATTGATGAGTTTGAGGTTTATGTTTCCATTCAGTTCAATTTTATTTGATTGTTGATTGGTTGAGAACCCGAGAAACCCTTCAAATGAGTTGCTCTTTTCTTTTTTTAAATATAGGTATATAATTGTCGAGTCTTTTGTGAATAGAATTTCTGGTTTTTTAATTTCACTAGCGAATAAAAGATTGTTGATCCCTTCGGATTTTTCTTCCAGATCTTCAAGGTTTAGTTCTTTTTGTTTTTTGATTCTTAAATAGTGCCTTATGAATTTCTTCGGAAACCTTTTGTATCCTTTTATTTTTATATCAGAAATGTAATTTGTTTCTGATATATCCATGAATAGGTCAGCGGATACGTTGTTGGTATTAATGCTTATATTGTTTAATTGGAGCTTACTAAAAACCTTCCCTTTAGTGTTTAGGTGTTTTATGATGTTGTTAAGGTTTTGTTCTAGCTGATTGGTGTTTGTGACAAAGCTGCCATTGTTAATTTCGGATTCTTCGTCTAATATGTTTTTTAACTCGGATTCTGTTATTTGCTTGTTGTTGTAGTTTATGTTGATTTTTTTATATCTAAAACCTAATGAGATGTTTTGAAGATGTGTGCTGTCGTTGATTTTGTTTTTAGGTAAAAACTGAGCATTGAAATAGCCGTGATTCTGTGTTTTTTTTTTAATGTTGTCTATTTCGTTTTGAAGTGACTTTAGGTCTTTGAAGCTTTTTTTAGCGTCTATTTTGTTTAAAAACGATGTCGAAGCGCTATCGGTTCCTTTTAATTTAAGCTGTAAGTTTTGTGAAAAAGAGAGGTTGAAAAAAAGTATATATATTATATGGTATAAAAAAATGTTCTTTTTCATTGCTTCTTTTGGTTTGAAAACAGTTGTTTCCTGGTGGTGGTTTGGTGTGTAAAGCTACTTAGAAAAAGATTGATTTGTTGTGTTTTGAGCTTAGTTTTTTAATCTTGTTGAAAATTAGTGGATTAGCGTTTGATAAGTGGATTTTTATTTTTACATTTGCAGACCCTGAGAAAAGGGAATTATAACAAAAAGAAATTTAAGTAAAAATTTAGTATGCCAACAATTTCACAATTAGTACGAAAAGGAAGAGCCAAAATAACTAAGAAGAGTAAATCGGCTGCTTTAAATTCGTGTCCTCAACGTAGAGGTGTTTGTACTCGTGTTTATACTACGACTCCTAAAAAGCCAAACTCAGCAATGAGAAAGGTTGCTAGGGTTCGTTTAACAAACGGAAACGAGGTAAATGCTTATATCGGTGGAGAAGGTCACAATTTACAGGAGCACTCGATAGTATTAGTTAGAGGTGGAAGGGTAAAAGATTTGCCAGGAGTTAGATATCACGTAGTTCGTGGAGCCTTAGATACCGCAGGTGTTGAAGGAAGAACGCAACGTAGATCTAAGTATGGAGCAAAACGCCCAAAGAAGTAATTTTAAAAACTTTAATGTAAAGACATGAGAAAAAGAAAGGCTAAAAAAAGACCACTTTTACCAGATCCAAGGTTTAACGACCAATTGGTAACGCGTTTTGTGAACAACTTGATGTGGGACGGTAAAAAGTCTACTGCTTTTAAGATTTTTTACGATGCAATGGATATCGTAGAAGAAAAAAAGACAGACGAAGAAAAATCAGCTTTGGAAATCTGGAAAGAAGCGTTATCTAATGTTATGCCTCACGTAGAAGTACGTAGTCGTAGAGTAGGTGGTGCAACATACCAAATTCCAAGACCAATTAGATCGGATAGAAAAGTTTCTATGGCGATGAAATGGTTAATTAGTTATACTCGTAAAAGAAACGAGAAAACTATGGCTTTAAAATTAGCAAATGAGGTTTTAGCTGCGGCTAAAGAAGAAGGTGCGGCTGTTAAGAAAAGAGTTGATACTCATAAAATGGCAGAAGCAAACAAAGCATTCTCTCACTTTAGATTTTAAGAAATGGCTAGAGATTTAAAATACACAAGAAATATTGGTATTGCAGCACATATTGATGCTGGAAAAACCACTACTACGGAACGTATATTGTATTATACAGGAGTTTCTCATAAAATTGGAGAAGTGCACGATGGTGCAGCT
>JAWUYQ010000025.1:0-8861 GCA_034110725.1 Flavobacteriaceae bacterium | reverse complement strand
AATTAAAGCTACTTTAATAACTGTATTTGTTGTTGGGGTAATGATTGCTGGTACGGATCAATTAGCTAATCTTTTTAAAAAAGTATTGTTTTTACGACCACGACCTTGTCATGATGAAGTTGTTTATGAGGCTATGCGTTTAGTAAAATCATATTGTGGTGGTAAGTATGGTTATTTTTCTGCTCATGCTGCAAGTTCTATGGCATTAGCAGTATTTTTAGGAAAAATACTTAAAACTCATTTTAAATATTCGAGTGTTTTATTATTAATTTGGGCTTTACTTGTTGGGTATAGTAGAATTTATATTGGAGTTCATTATCCTGGAGATGTACTTACAGGAATGTTCTTTGGGGTGGTAATTGCCTTGTTGCTATATAAATTACAAAAGTATTTAATTTTCCGATTTTTAAGATAAGTAGTTATCTAATTATAATAGGTTTTAAATATACTCAACAATACTTCCGGAGGAATATTATTGTTCTTGTATTTCTGCATAATTTCCAAAGTTTTATCAATGGCTTGAATATTAAGTCCCATTTTCAAACCTAATTGATGAATTTTCTCTACCTCTGAAGATTCAATTTCTCTATCTACATTCATTAATAGTAGAAGTCTATGAAACTGTACAATACGTTCACTTTCTGATTGAAGGTTAATGTGAGGGACAGGATTAAGTAAAAGTTTATCAAATACCTCTTTTGTTACACCTATCTGATTGGCTATTGTCACTAAAAAATCATATTCGATATCTTTTATTGCTTTTCCAGTTCGAGCAAAAGCAATTAACTGACTTAAGGCACTTAGTTTTTCTTCAGTACTCATAATAAATAGTTTTGGGACTAGGTACCGAATATAACAAAAAAAGCTCAAACATAATGTTTGAGCTTTTTTATAATTCCTTATGAGTATTCAGTAAGGGATATGAGTTGTTTTGTTAATCCTAATAAAAGGATTAAGCTAAAACAGCTTTTACTTTATCAGCAGCTTCTTTAAAAGCAGTTGCAGATTGTAATTTTAATCCAGAATCTTCAATTAATTTTTTAGCGATATCAGCATTTGTACCTTGTAAACGAACAATTAATGGTACGTTCATAGCGTCTCCCATGTTTTTAAATGCAGCGATAATCCCTTCAGCAACACGATCACAACGAACAATTCCTCCGAAGATGTTTACTAAAATACATTTTACGTTAGGATCTTTCAAGATAATTCTGAAACCAGCTTCAACACGTTCAGCATCAGCAGTACCTCCAACATCTAAAAAGTTAGCAGGTTCACCACCTGACATTTTAATTAAATCCATAGTAGCCATTGCTAAACCAGCTCCGTTTACCATACATCCAACGTTACCATCTAAATCAACATAATTTAAACCTAAAGCGCTAGCTTCAACTTCAATTGCATTTTCTTCTCTGGTATCACGCATTGCTAAATAATCTTTACGTCTGTAAAGTGCGTTATCATCAATAGTAACCTTAGCATCAACAGCCATGATTAAATCATCAGATGTTTTTAACACTGGGTTAATTTCAAACATAGAAGAATCAGATTCTACATATGCTTTATATAAAGCAGCAACAAACTTTGTCATTTCTTTATGTGCTTTTCCTGATAGACCTAAGTTAAAAGCAATTTTACGCCCTTGAAAAGGTAATAATCCTGTAGCAGGATCTATTTCTTCAGTAAAAATTAAGTGTGGCGTGTTTTCAGCAACATCTTCAATATCCATACCACCTTCAGTAGAATACATAACCATGTTTCTTCCAGTAGCTCTGTTTAATAAAACAGATACATAAAATTCACTTGTTTCACTATCTCCTGGATAATATACATCTTCACAAATTAATACTTGGTGTACTCTTTTACCCTCCGCAGAAGTTTGAGGAGTAACTAAGTCCATTCCTATAATTTGTCCAGCTATTTCTTTAACCTGATCTAAGTTTTTAGCTAACTTAACTCCACCACCTTTTCCACGACCACCTGCGTGAACTTGTGCTTTAATTACGTGCCAACCTGTACCGGTTTCTTCAGTTAATTTTTTAGCTGCTTCTACAGCTTCATCAGCAGTTTGTACTACAACTCCTCTTTGGATTCTAACACCAAAACTGCTTAATATTTCTTTACCTTGATATTCGTGTAAATTCATAATGTACTTGTTATCTTTTTAAAGCTACGCAAATGTAAAAATATCAGCGTAATAAATCCCTTTTAATTCATTTTATTTTTATTCAAAAATATTTGTTATTAAATAAATATAACAAAATGTTGTAAATAAATTTAATTTGTTTGTTTTTTAGTTGATGATAAGAATATATGATAGGTTTGTCATTAGTAATAATTTAAAATGTAATAATGAAAACAAGAGATTTATTAGCGATTGCCGAAGAATTCCATACTCCGGTTTATGTGTATGATGTAGAAAAAATTGAAAATCAATACAATAAGCTTATTTCAGCGTTTAAGGGAGTAAAGCGATTAAAAATTAATTATGCTGTAAAAGCATTGTCAAATATCTCTATATTAAAACTTTTTAAACAGTTAAATTCTGGTTTGGACACCGTTTCAATACAAGAGGTACAGCTAGGTTTGGCTGCTGGTTTTCAGGCAGAAGATATTATATATACTCCAAATGGAGTTTCGTTATCAGAAATTGAAAATGTGGCTGCTTTTGGTTGTCAAATTAACATTGATAATTTATCTATACTGGAGCAATTTGGAACTAAGCATTCGGAAGTGCCTATTTGTATTCGTATAAACCCGCATGTTATGGCGGGAGGGAATGCAAATATTTCGGTTGGGCATATCGATTCTAAATTTGGAATATCCATACATCAAATGCCGCATGTTTTGCGTATAATTGAAAATACGGGTATGAACATTAATGGTATTCATATGCATACAGGATCTGATATATTAGATGTTGAAGTGTTCTTGTACGCTTCTGAAATTTTATTTAAAACTGCATTACAATTTTCTGATTTGGAATTTATTGATTTTGGGAGTGGTTTTAAAGTGCCCTATAGAGAAAATGATATTGAAACCAATATTGATGAATTAGGACAGAAGTTAACAAAGCGTTTTAATGCGTTTGAAAAGGAATATGGTAAGCAATTAACTTTGGCTTTTGAACCAGGTAAATTTTTAGTGAGTGAAGCTGGCTCATTTTTGGCAAATGTTAATGTGGTTAAACAAACTACATCAACAGTATTTGCAAGTGTTGATTCTGGGTTCAATCATTTAATTAGACCAATGTTGTACAATTCGCATCATGATATTGTTAATTTATCCAACAACAGTGGGAGGGAACGCTTTTATACAGTTGTAGGTTATATTTGTGAAACGGATACATTTGCAACCAATCGTCGTATTACTGAAATAACAGAAGGTGATATTTTGTGTTTTAAAAATGCTGGTGCATATTGTTTTTCAATGACTTCAAATTATAATTCACGCTATAGACCTGCAGAAGTATTATGGTATAAAGATAATGCACATTTGATCCGTAAACGCGAAACTATTGATGATTTGTTGCAACATCAAATAGTTATAGATTTAGAACCAGAAGCGGTTTTAGAAAATTAAATTAAATCAATAGGGACCTTAATGAAAATTTTGGTTCCTTTGTTTTTCTCAGAAGTTATTTTTATGATTCCTCCAACACTATTAATCCTTGCTATTATTTGACTTAAACCAATACCAGAATCTGGGCTTATTTTTGAGGTGTCAAAACCAATTCCATTATCAGATATTTCAAGAAAAAAGTCATTCCCCTTTAATTTTAAGTTTATAATAGCCTTTGAAGCTTTACTATGTTTGATGATGTTATTGATGCATTCTTCAGTAATGTTATGCATTTTAATTTCGCAGTCTTGACTAAAGCGTGGAATTTTATCTTCACTTTCTAATTCAATTTGCAATTCTTGATTGCTATATTTTTCACATAAATCATATAATGCATGTTCTAGGCCAAATTTCAATAATATTGCAGATATTAATTTGTGTGATAAATCTCTAACTTTTTCTGAAGCTTCACCAATAATTCGTTGTGATTTTTCCAGTTCATCTATTGGGGTGGCACTTTTTTTCTTGGCAACTAATAAATGCATATTAGCTGAGGATAATAAGGAACTCACACTATCATGAAGTGTTTGTGCAATATATTTTCGCTCTTTTAATCTTCCTTCTAGAATAGCGTTAAGTACTTTGTTCTGATTCAGTTCTTTTAGTTTTTGAAGCTCTTGTTGTTGGTTATATTCCTTTTGAATTAATGTTAAAGATAAATTCCTAGCTTTCAATTTACTGTTTCGAAATAATACAGTTCCAAAAAGAAGTATTGAGAATCCTGAAATTCCTGCTATACCAAACCATAACTCTTCCTTTTCTCTTTTTTCTATTTCAATATTAGTTTTTGCGATTTCTTCCTGTCTAGCACTCTCCTCATTGTGTTTTGCTTCAATTTCTTCTAAAGTTCTATTAGAAGTCTTTTCTAAATAAACAAGATTCAATTTATGAGATTCTGCTAAATAATTAATCGACTCCTCTAAGTTATTTAATCTTCCGTAAATGAGTGCTAAATTGGAAGAATTCACTTCTTTAAAACGTAATATTTTAATGTTTGAGGTATCTTTTAACATGGGTATAAAACCTAAACAAGTTTGCATAGCTTTCTCAAATTTTTCCTGGTAAATTTGGCTAGCACTCAAGTTTATTTTTACGCCTATAATAGAAATTGTGTCTTTTAGTTTGGCGTAGTAAGTAATTGCTTTTTCAGAAGCATCCTCAGCTTTTTCATATTCAGCGCTATAGGAGTATAAGCCTGTAAGGTTTGCATAGGTTTTGGCAATAATTCCCTCTGTGTTTTTTGTGTTTTTAAAATTAGCAATGAGGTAGTTGAAGTTTTTATAAGCAGCTTCTTTTTTATCTAATGCAACATTAATATTTTGTTCTTGATAAATAATATTAGAGTATTGAGTAAGGTTTAATGATCCAATATCAAAATAAGCTGTTGCTATGGCTAGTGAATCTTTCGACTGTATACTAAGTTCTTTAGCTGTATTATAATAGGCAAGAGCGACAGGAAAGTTATTGTTTTTACTAAAAAGTTGACCAATTTTACTATTCCATTTGATTTGTAACGGAATGGTATTGTTATTTGTAACACTTTCAAGTTGTGCGATGGCTATCTTTAAAGCTTCTTCTTTATTATCCTCTTTAATATACTGTTCAACTTTATCAAAAACAGTATCTGTTAATTTTGATTGACTAAAACCATAAAAAGAAAAGCAAAATGTAAAAATGAGTAAAGTAAAATATTTTAGAGTATAGGTCACTGATAGGTGTAGTTGTAGTTAGTTATATAGTATACAAAAATAAGCTTGTTATCTAAAACAACCATTTATTTAGATTAGAATTTTTAAATAAAATAATAGAGCTAGTTGTTGCAAATTATTGAGGGTGAAATGTATTCTATTTTTATTATCTTTAGTTTATGAAACAATATTGTGTTTATATACTAGCAAATCAAAATAATACGGTTCTGTACACAGGGTTTACTACCGATTTGTTGAAGAGAGTATATCAACATAAGACTAATTATTTCAAAAAATAATTTACTTCAAAGTTTAATTGCGATAAGTTGGTATATTTTGAGAATTGTCAAAGTTTAGAAGAAGCTATAATTCGTGAAAAACAATTAAAAGGAAGTAGTAGAACTAAAAAAATTGCGCTGATAAATAAAGAGAATCCCGATTGGTCTGACTTGTCTGAAGGATGGTTGTTTGATGTATAGGGATTTAAACAAACTATTACAAATGAGAAAAGGAATCTTTCAGCATAGTAATATCATATGTAGTAAGGGATTTATAATTTAAATCATGTATTTTCTACAGGGACTTGCATTACAATAGAAGTACCGTGATTTATTTTAGAATCAATATTAAAAACACCTTCCATATTTTCAATACGCGCTTTTATCTGGCTTAATCCAATTCCAGAAGAAGGACTAATTTTTGAAGCGTCAAATCCAACACCATTATCGGTTATAGTTACGTGTAAGGTGTTATTAGTTAATAAAAGCATTACTGAAGCTTCAGATGCTTTACTATGTTTCATGATATTATTAATACACTCTTCAATAATGTTATGAATTTTTATTTCAAAATCCTGATTAAAACGTGGTATTTTGTCTTCACTCTCTAGTTCAAATTCTAAATCCTGATTGCTATATTTTTCACACATGTCATAAACAGCATGCTCCAAACCAAACTTTAATAGAACTGCCGAAATTAATTTATGAGAAAGGTCACGTACTTTACCAGAAGCTTCATTAATAATGCGTTGTGATTTATCTAATTCTTCAATTGAATTGGTGGCTTTCTTTTTTACTACTTGTAAATGCATGTTTGCAGAAGAGAGTAGGGCACTTACGCTATCATGTAGGGTTTGTGCAATTTCTTTACGCTCTGTTTCTCTACCATCTAAAGTAGCGTTTAACAGTTTGCTTTGGTTTTTTTGTTGTAGTACTTGTAAGGTTTTTTGTTGGTTTAATTCTTGTTCTACTAAACTTAACGACAAGTTTTTTGCTTTCAGTTTACTATTTCGGTATAGAATAGTACCGAACAAAATAATAGCTAATGAGGTTAGCCCAGTACCTGCCAAAATATATTGTGTACGTTCTTTTTCTTTTTCTTCTCTTACTGTATTTACTTTTTCTTCAGCCCTAGCTTTTTCTTCGTTGTGGGTAGCCTCTATTAGGGTAATTTCTATTGCTTTTTGCTTTTGAGTTATTATATCTAAAAGGTCAGTTGATTTATTTACATACGTATACGCCTTTTTGTATTGATCAGTTTTTTTGTAGATATATGATAGGTTAGATGTTGCTAAGTAGGTATATTTTAGTGCTTTAATATTAGAGGTGTCTTGTGTTTTACCCAGAAATTCTAAATATGTTTTTTCAGCTTTGCTATAGTTTTTTTGGTAAATATAAATTAAGCCTTGATTGATAAGAGCGCCATTTAATTCGGTAGTTGAGTTTAACTTGCTTTTATAAATGGTTATAGCTTTGGTATTATAATATTGAGCTTTTTCTAGTTGATCTAAATCCGAGTATATATAAGCTAAATTAAAGTATGAGCTAGCTGTATGTATTATCCCTTTATTAACCTTAGAAAAGGAAGTAATATTCTTTTTATAATAGAAGTTAGCACTATCTTTTAGTATGGTAGCTTTTTCAGAAAACCGAGCCTCGTATAAGTCATTAAATTTTAACTGATAAATTTGGCCGATGTAAATATGATTTAGCATTAAGGCTAAGGAATCTTGTAATTTAGTATTGATTGCATATGATTTCCTGAAGTAATCTAAGCCTTTATCAAATTCTTTATCTTCTTTAAAGATAATACCTATTAATTGTAACCATTCTGCCTTTTGAGAGCTGTTTTTTGGTGTAATTTCTATTTGTTCTAATGCTATTTGTAATGCTTTTTCTTGCTTTTGGTTTTTATGTAGGTCTAAAGCGTGTTGGTAAGTACTGTTTGTTGAAGTAGTTTCTTGTTGGCTAAAACAGAAGTGCATGCAAAAGCAGTATGCTAATAGTAAGAGTATTGTGTTTTTCATAGTTAGTATAGCCAAGATACTAAAAATATAGGTCATTATCATTGCGTCATTGTGAGTGTAGTATAATGAAACAATGAATATAGTTAAGAATTGTTGTTTTACTCTGGCAGTTGCAATTAGATTAATAAATGACTTTTTAGCAATGACCTATGTTTATAAAAAAAAAGCGCTAACAATAGTTAGCGCTTTTAAATTTTAAATAATGTTGATTTATGGTATCATTGCTCCGCTAGGTACTCTTATTCTGTCGGTGGTTCCAGGCTGGCTAAATACATATTTAAATGCGCCATCTTTACTAGTATACGTATTAGTAAACGCTGTTTTTCCTTTTTTGTCAGTAGTTACAGTAATTACATTGGTTCCGTCTTTTTCCGTAGAGTATGCTACGTTTGCGGCTTCAGTAGTGTTAAAAGTAAGAATGTAATTTTTTCCTTTGTCGTATGTTACGCAATAATCTTGTACTAAACTCATAGTTGGTTTTTTGGTTAATAATTAATTTGTTTGGTTAAATGGTTGTTGTATAAAAATAAATTTACTTCATATGTGTCTTCTTCTTGATAACATATGTTACTAAGAATTAATAGAAAGATAATATAATATTTTTTAAGTAGTAGGATGTTACACTAAATCATGCTTAATAGCATACTTTACTAGTCCGATAGTATTTTTTACCTCTAGCTTGCGCATAATATTTTTACGGTGTGTATCAATGGTATTGATACTAATGGTGAGTTGTTCGCTAATTTCTTTAGTAGTAAATTCCTTAACAACTAACTGTAAAATTTCCAATTCTCGTTTGGTAATGTTTTTTACAGGTTCATCATCAGTAGATGATCCGTTGCTAGAAAAAGAAGTGAGCATTTTATCTTTTATAGAGTTGCAAAAATATTGTTCTCCATTATGTACTTTTCGCACAGCCTCAGCAATATTTTCACCAGCACACTTTTTAGATAAGTATCCGTTGGCACCAAGGTTTAGGACTTCTTTAATTAGTTTTATTTCATCGTGGCTCGATAGTACAATAACTCTGCAAGGAATCCCTTTTTTCTGAAAGTCTTTTAAAATATCAATGCCATCAATATCAGGCATGTTAATATCCATGATAACTACATCGGCATTATTAGTAGTAATTCTTTCGTGAACTCCATCACCATTTAATGAAAATCCAACTACTTCAAAGTCGTCTTCCATTTTTAAAACAGCTAACAATCCGTCAATTACTATTTGATGATCGTCTATTAAGTGTA
>JAWUYQ010000024.1:0-14320 GCA_034110725.1 Flavobacteriaceae bacterium | reverse complement strand
ATTTATAACTTTTAAAAATAGATTCTGTTGGTAAAGCATGGCTTTTCGCAAAAGTCTTTCTTTTCGGAAAAACTAGGCTAATAATCCGTATAGTTATTAAACAAATCAGTTCTGAAACCAAGATTAAACCAAGTAGTATTTTTCTCAAAAGAAGCAGGCGAATTCATTGGAGAGAAGCTACGTTGAGTTACATTAACAAATGCTTTTAAATTAGTTGAAGGATTTACTAGATATCCTGCTTGTAAATCAGCAATAAGCACATTTGCTTTATCTCCTTGTAATATTTCAATACCATTATCAGAAGGACGCAAATCATTATTTACATAAATATCACCACCATAACTAACACCGTCACCCTTATCTAATCCACGTTGACCGTAGATTAATTTCGCCATTCCATACCAACGCTTGTAATTGTAATGACCAATCCCAATTACTTCTCTAAAGTTTGCTCCCCACAGATGCGCCATTGACTGATTGTTATGTCCGTAATTCAACAACAACTCATCATGTGAATAGGTATATGGACGCACTTGGTTATACTCTACTTGAAGCATTAAATTTTTTACATTAAATGCGTTGTAATATTTTACTCCAACTTGATATCCTAATTTATTTTTCCAGCTATTTTCTCCTCCAAAAATATCTTTTGAAGAAAACTCATCAATAATTAATTGACCGTAAACATTAACTTTATCCGATACCTTATACTTACCACTCAAACCAATCAACGCATTACCAGCTCTTGAACCTGTTGAAAATTCTATTGCTCTATAAAAAATAATTGGGTTTAAGTAATTAACATCAAAGCCTCTATTATTATTATTTGTCCATAAAACCGATTCGAAGAACCCAATATTTAATTTCTTTGTAACGTTCCAACTTAAAAAATGTGTTGCCATATACTTACTTCCATAAGCACCATCAACAGTAGCTTCAGGACGCACATCCTTTAACCACATCCAGGTATTAGTGTATTTTATTTTCCAAAAAGAAGTGTTCAGTTTCAAAAAAGGGTGTGGACTAGCTGCATCACTCGCTAGTAAAGATCGATACCCGTCACCTATAAAATTCTTTCCATGACCAAATTGCGCAGTAAACATTTTACTTGCTCGATAAGAAATATATCCTTCTGCAATTGGGTAATCATATGCGTCATCTCCATGAATCTTAGCGATTCCTCTTCCAGGAACAATAGCAGGATTTCCACCATCAGGCTTTAAACTTTCTGCGTATGTATTTACATAATCTGCAAAACGACCTTGACTTTCAAAAACACTAGCTGAGAAGCTAAGTTTTTCACCTAAACCACCCTGAACATTTATAGCACGCGTATTGTTATATGTATATGACAGCTCACTTTGCAAATCCTTACCTAACTGCAAATCAACCACTACATCTGCTGTAAACCAATAGTCTTTTCCTTCGAAGGCAATTAAGTGTTCATTCCAAAACTTTTTACCCAACCATGTTTTCTTATCTTTTTGTAAAGACGAAATATTCGCTTCAAAATCGTAATATTTTGAAACATCTGAATAACTGTATGGTTTTGCAGATGTATGAGAATTTGTTCCTACAACATTAATATTGTAATCAAACTTTGCATAGTTCTGATGTGTAAACGGAATGTTTAATCCGCTTTTATACTTTTTTGTGTTTCCTCCCCCTAAGTTTATAATACTATCATACTCCATTGCTGCAGCTTCCAGCTTGTTTCTCGGTTCTTTAGTATTCTCTGCATCTATTTTTGGCCTAACCCACTCCAATGAAGGCACCAATACCTGCATTGAGTATTGCGTATACACTGACTTTCCATCAAATGTAGCAGCAGTAATCACAGGGAATTCACTAAACACTTTCTCAACCTCTTCTTTTAACTCAGCATATGCAGCGTTAGCAAAAATAACTTTAAACTCACCATCTTTCGTTACCTCAAATAAGATATCCATTCTTCCTTCATAATTGTCTTTTTCAATTATTTCTGGCATTTTGAATGATGCTGAAAACGTTTCTTGTACATTCTTTTTAAAACATTCTGGTAATTCAGAAATCTCTGTCATTTCACAGTTAGGAAAAACAGGGTACTTTTCATAATTATTTATCGTTTGTGAATACGATAAAACTCCAATGAATATGAATATAATAAAAGATGTAAATTTCATGTGTCTTATTTGATTGAGCGAAAATACAACAAATACTTTTATGTGCTTTTGGAGTATAAAAAAATCCTGTTTATAAAACAGGATTTTAATGTATTTAATAAATGTATCAATTAAGTCATTAATCTACTCTAAAAAGAATTGGCAAAGTATAAGTGACATTTACTTTTTTATGACCATGTTTTGCAGGCTTCATTTTTGGCAATGAACTAACGGATTTTACTGCTTCTTTTTGTAATTCTGGATGCGGCGCCCTAGCTTTTATGTCTACAATATCACCCTCACTATTAATTGTAAATAATATAAATATTTTTTGAACACCTGTAAGCCCATTATCAGCTGCAATTTCACTATCAAATTTTCTTTTAATATGTTTCGCTATTTTTCGTTGAAAACATTCAAATTTTAATTCCTTATCAGAAAACTTATCACAACCTGGATATTCAGGATATTCACTAACTTGAGAAACATGGAATGTATCTATTACAAGAGGAAGATCCTCTACATGAATATCACCTACGTCTGGAGCTTTATCAAAAACCACAGGAGGTGTTTTAATTATGTCTTCCAAAACAGGATCATCATTGTCTACAATTTTAGGGTTTTCTAAAGATTTTAGCTTAGTAACTACTTGCTGCTTTTTAACTTCTTTAGGTATGTTTTCTTCAATAATGTAATTAGGAGATATTTTAGCTAACTCAGCAGGAGTGTCAATGACCAACTTATTAAATGCAACCTCTTTTTTATCAAACCTTAATTGAAATACTCCAAACACAATAAACAATGTTGCAATTAGTCCTATTTGAAAATAGAGTCCGTTGTTTTTTTGTAAATTTGCTTGATGCTTCTTTTCTCTTGAAGAGAGTACTGCTTGTTTAGTAGCTTGCTTTTTTTGCAGAATGTTTAAATTCATAATTATATGGTTTTAGTTAAAAGAATCATTATAGTTTTTCCTTTACCTAAATAGCGCCAACTTTTATGTTAAGAAAAACTTAATGTTAAGAATTCTAAACACAAGAAGTATACCAAAAAAAAATCCCGAGCAATGCTCGGGATTTTTAATTATATAATTATGTATAAATTAATCTTCTACTTGGAAAATAATTGGTAACGAGTAAGGTACTGTTACATTTTTCCCTCTTTGTCTTCCTGGTTTCATTTTAGGTAAAGACTTAATTACTTTTTCAGCTTCTTTTTGTAATGCTGGGTGTGGAGCTCTTGCTCTTACACCAACAATACTACCTGTTTTATCTATTTTAAAAGCTACTAGTATTTTTTGCCTTCCTGTTAAACCTAGATCTGCAGCTAGATCAACATTAAATTTTTTCTGTACAAATTTTGATATCTTTTCTTGCATGCACTTTCTACGCTCTGCATTATTCTTTTCTCTTTCACAACCAGGAAAAACTGGTACGTTTTCAATAATTGTAAAAGGGACTTCTACATCTTCCTCTACTTCCTCAACCTCAACTTCTTCTATTTCAACAATTTCTTCTTGATCATCAGTTTCAGTAGACTCTATTACAGTTTCCTCAATTTCTTCTTCATCCTCTACTATTTCAATAACTTCTGGAGCAGCTGGTGGTGGCGGTGGTGGTGGTGGTGTTTGTAATATTTCAGTTAAAGGAATTTCTTCCTCATCTAAGTCACCTAAATTAAGTGAAGCAATATCGAAATCAATTTTATCGTATGTTTTATGATTTAATGCTAAAAAAGTAATTAACATTACTGCAGCAATACCAACAGCGTAATAAAACGAACTGTTTTTTTTGATATCTGCTTTAGGATTTTTCTTTAACTCCATTATTCTTTATATTTAATAGATGCTAAAATAACCAAATATTAGCGAAATACGCAACTATTTAAGTGAATTTAACTCCTTATATTTTTTAATTTGATATAGGATAACTACCGCCATTAGGATCCCTAAACTATTTGCCAAAACATCGTAAACATCTCCAGAACGAGCTTTCCTAAGAAATTCCTGGAGTAGCTCAATACTAATTCCTGCAAAAAAAGCGAGCAACGATGCTTTTAACACTTCTTTTAAAATGTTTTTTTTAAACTCTAAACCCGAAAAATAACCAAACCAAACTAATGTAAAAACAAAATAGATTCCAAAATGCACTACTTTATCTAAATTACTAATAGGTATTTTTACCAGGCCCTGAACCTTCACTAAACTAATAACGTACACAAAAATTGTGTACGTTATTGCTATTAAAAATAATTTTTGCTTACTAAGCACCAATTAATTCTTTGTATGCTGCTACAGTTAACAATTCTTCTAATTGAGAAACATCACTAACTTTTACTTTAACCATCCAACCGTCTCCATAAGGATCAGTATTCACTTTTTCTGGTTCATCTTCTAACGACTCATTAAACTCAATAATTTCACCAGCAATTGGTAAAAATAAATCCGATACAGTTTTAACTGCCTCAACAGTTCCAAACACTTCTTCTTTATCTAAAGTTTCATCTAAAGTATCAACTTCAACATAAACAATATCACCTAATTCTTTTTGGGCGAAATCTGTAATACCAATTGTTACCACATCACCTTCAACCTTAACCCATTCATGGTCACTTGTATACTTTAATTCTTCTGGAAAATTCATTGTATTGCTGTTTATTAGTTTTTAATTGTTTGCAAACTTAATTTTTAGTTCTGACTATTCAAACTTAATATTAATTTTTTCTATTAATTGATTATTAATTACCAAAATTATACCTTAATGTAAATCCACCCCTCATTGTTGTTTGAGGAAATGATGTTGATATTTCTGATTCTGAAAACGTATAGTCAAAGTAAAATAATGTTGTGAAATTTTTGCTCAAAGCATAATCAGCCTTAAAAGTACCACTCCATAATTTCTGTCCTGCCGTAATTTGGTTGTTATTAATATCTAAATAACGTACAATTGTTTTGTTATTACGAAATGACACATCCAATTTAAAGTTTAAATCACCAGATAATGTTTGGTTTTCCCCCATTAACTTAGTCTTAAACTTTAAATCTTTTATTCGATATCCTAACCCTAGAATATACTCTTTTCCTTTTATTTCAGTCATCAAACCATTATCTAAACTTAATGACAATGCTCTATCTTTTTTCATTTCAGCACTAAGTTTAATAGAACTCTTCATTTCCATATCCATTTTAAAAAGTGGACTGAACTGCTCTGTTAAATTTACATTTGATAAAACAGTTTCACTTTTAAAGTTACCAGCCTGATCTAAATTATTCCCAGGATCAGCTTGTAACTCTAAGTTTGTTCTAAACTGATTTACAGTATAACCAGCTTTATACCCATGAGCTACTGAAAAACGTTTGAAATTACTCTTAAACCATTTCATTTCCATTAAACCAGTATATTTTATTGCCCAATTAGGTAATGGCACATCTCTGAATATCCCTGTTTTCTCTTTACTCACATCCTTACCAGAATATGCAGCTAAAAATGATGGCAATAATACTTGTTGACTTGTTTTACCAAAACCATTAGGATATCCTTCTAAATCTAAATTAGCAGGATTATTCACATCAATACCAGCTTGCTTAGCCAAACGAAAAGCAATATCCTTCCTGTTAGACTTAAATGTCTCGAAGGTTTCTGATCCTGTTTCATCACTTTTTGCAAATGCTGTTTTGATCAAAATAGTAGATATGTTAAAATTACCGAACGTATTAGGCGACAAAGCTTCATACACTCCATTTAAACCACTTCCATCTGCTCCATTAATTCTGTAATTTTCAGTATAATTATGCTGATATGTTCTGTTAGCATTTAAATCTATTTTTAACTTTTTAATAGGTTCTATATTTGCAGTAATGTTTAATTGTTTATTCTTTGAGCTTGTAAACTGCTCATTAAAGTCTGGATACAATGTTAACCAACCCTTTTTAGCTGCTTCATGACGCAAATCATCTGACTGTGTACCAAATGTATATCCTAATGATGGTTTCAAGGTTCCAAAGAAGCCTACATCGTTAGTATATCCAGGAACATACGTACCACTGTTTTCAGTATATTTCACCTGAATTTTTTTAACAGAAGTCACCATATCAACCCCAAAATTGAACAATTTATTAGAAAAACTTGCCTTTGGCTTCTTCCTAGCTTTAGCTTTAATTTCGGCTAATTGTTCTGTTAAGGATTTAATTTTCTTATCTACCTTTAATTGTTTACTTTCTGATAAAGAATCTTTTGCTTTAAATCGTTGTAACTTTTTAGTTTTCCTATCCTTTTTAGGTTTTAAGGCCCTAGCATACGTTTTCTTGAAATTCTTCTTCTCTAAGCCAATATACTTGTAAAATTTCTTCATATCCAAAGAAGAATTTAAGTCGTGTGTTTGTCCATTTTGAACAGAGTTACCTAAGTTAAACGTATTCCCTGTTGCTACACCAAACTCATCTTGCTCTGGGACTGCAGTTAATCCATCAGATCCTTTTTTCCATTGAAAATCTCCCGTATAAGAATAGTTAGATTTCAAGAAATTCAACATTGGTAGCTTATCAAAAGGCAACTCATAATTTAACTGAAACTGTTGCGAATGCAAATTAGGATCTCCTGTTTCAAAGAACCCATCCCAAACTGTATTTTCTTGATTAATTAATCCTGACTGTGTAATATAGTTTTTAACAACATTATTACGTGTAGCAGAAAAATTAAATTGTAATTTTTTAGTTAAGTTATGCTGTATGTTATATTGCCAGTCAAACATATAATTACGCTTATACAAATCAGGCAATGGAATTCCTGCAACATCGTTCACATCTCTAAAACGTTGTTTGTTATATAGTCTAGAAATATTAGAATTAAACGAAATATTAGACGGCAACAAATTGAAGTTTATGTCTTTTAATATTTTGTAATACTTACTTCTATTTGTGAACTTCATTTTCTTTAATGGTTCTATAGATTTTTCTGGAAATCCATAGCCATAAGTTAAACCAGATCTTACATTTTGCTCTAAATAATTTTGAACTTCATAATCACGATGGTTCACTTGATTATAGGAATACGATGCTGTAAAATTTTCAACATCATAAACTCTAGGCTTTGATTCACCTGTTCGATCTTTTCTAACACCAATAAAATTTATACTCTTTCTTTTTGTAAAGTCCTCCGCACGTTCTTTATAAAAATCTTCATTATCAGGATCTTGATCTATAATTGTTTGCAGCTCTAAATCTTGATACAACGGATCGTATTTTGGAGTAATTATCTGTTCTCCAACACCATAATTAAATGGTATTTTGATTCCCCATTTTTTAGGCAATAATTGCCCAATATTTAAGTTTGTTACTACATCGTATTGTTTCACATCATCTCTACTTCTTTCGTTTGGCCCTTGTTCTAATGAACCAAAACCGATAGTACTTCTTTTACCTGAAGCAGAAACTGTTGCAAAATCAGCTATATTAGCATCAGCACTTAATAATGCTGCCCAACCTCCTTTATTATCCATGTCAGATAAGCGAAGTTCATTAAACCAAACCTCACCGGAAACTGTTTGTGGAGCTTGTGAAGGATCAATATTACTTTTTACACCAAGCATTAAATTACGTATACTTCCTAAACTAGGATTACCTTTAATCGCAATTCTATACTTCGTATTATCATCTATTTTAGTATTTGGTAATCCATCTACATCAATATTCAAATACTCTACAAAACTTCCTGTTTCAGAAACATCAAAGTACCTAACATTCGTTGCTATTCCTGAAGTAGATATACCTGTAGCCTTAATCTGTTTTAAAATATCTAACTGTAAATCTATTTCATTTTCAACTGGCCAAACTTCTGTTGCTGACACACTTGCAACTGACGGTCTTAATGGCACTTCTATTTGGTAGTAATTATTTGTTAAATCACCCCCCATACGCATAAAAGCAGCCAAATCTCTATTTCCAAGTGTTTCAGTATCAGAAAAATTTTCAGCATGAATAAACATTCGCATCTTCTTAAATTGCAACATGTCTATTTCCACATTTTTATATACTGCTCTTGAATCTTTAACTTCTAAATCTTGAACCCTAACCGATAGCGATTGTTCATTTTGTCGTAATACTGAATTATTATTAAACAACTCTTCTAACTCAATTCCTGGAGGAACAACATAACCAGGGTTCTCTTGTGTGTTTACAGCTCCTACCTCAAAAGAAGTTGGATCAGTAGCAGGATCATTTGTTCCTTCTAAAGATTGTGTGTATGTTCTCCAAGTACCTCTAATCAGTTCTAATGTCCCAAAACGCAACACGACATCTTCAGCAAAATCACTTAAAAACATACGCATAAAACGTACGGACCTAAAATCACTAATACCGTTAACAGCTTGCGCGTGCGTTCCTCTTAAAGGAACTCTAAACTGAATCCATCGCACGCCTTTTACTGAACCGTTAGGCAACGATATATTTCTTGTTTTAACATCTCTAACAAAATTCGAGGTTAAATCCATTCCTGGAGTAATATCTAATTCGTATTGATAGTAGCTATCAATAGTATTCATAGTATTATCCCTGTTTAAATCTTCTACATCCGGTAATGTAGTTGAACCTCTATTGGTATCAGAAACACTCACTGGTGAGTTCCCTTCTGTACCATTATAATTATAATACCGTTCTGAAATTGTACCTGGAGTATTTAAATAATATACATAATTATCTCCCGCAGGATCATTTGACGAAGCATTTACTGTATAAATACTTCCTTCATTAGCATCACTTAATCCATCTAAACCAACATCTTGATTTGTTCTCGCATCACCCTCCGAATCAAAGGCATAAATTAAAGCTTGATTTACAGGAACATTTCCCCACGAAGTACTAGTTACATCAGAAGACAAAACAGAACCATCTTCTGGCATTCCATTTTCATATAATTTTCTTCCATCACGTAAAACATCTTCCGAAATACTTCCCAAATTTATTGTTAACTTACCTCCAGCAGAAGCTAATTCTACATTGTCATAATATGGATCTTGCACCCAAAACTCCATATATTCAACATTTGACTGCTCAAAATCCGTTGTAGTTAACTGGCGTGTTATTCCTGCCCAATTATTTGTCGGATTGCTTTCTATAGCCATGTCAGTTGCATTGTTGTATGGGCCTCTTTGATTTGGATAATACGCTAAATCTAAAGTTTGTAATACAGTCGTTTGCCCCGTAGCAATATCTTGATCAATTACTTCATTAATAAAAACTCGTCTCCCTTCTAATGTAGAAACATCATCGTCAGATATCCCAGAAGGTTTGTTATTACTATAAAAAATAGGGTCAATTCCGTACCACGCTAATTTAGCACGTCTAAAACCTTCACTAACATTTTCATTCAAAATAGCATCAGCAATTGAGTTACTCAGACCTTTACCTCTTGGTATACTTGCCAACTTCCACGACAATGGTGCTTTAAGATCTATTGCTGATTGTGAAGCTTCAAAATCATCAACATATGTAGTTGCTTCTCCATTTTGATTTGTTTGCTTAGGTGAACCTGGCAACAAATACGCAAACTCTCCACGTACGGATAAATTTGAAGGAACATCTGTATCGATATTTGGTAGTTTATTTACTAAACGTGTTAAAAATGGCACTTCAGTAGAATAATTACCATTAAACCCTACAATAGTGTTATTAATTGGCTCATATCCTAAATTCGCTTTTTGCGTTAATGGCTTTTCCTTTAAGTTTAAAAAAGTCCCTCCTATTAGGAAGTTATCATTAAACTTATGCTCTACATTTAAACCTGCAAATCTTTTTGACTGTTGCCCAAAAGCTGCATTGTTTTCAACAGAAATATCAATTGGTGTTCCTGAAGCTTTTAATGCTTCATCTAATATTTGAACTCTTCCTAACTGATAATCTACCGTATAATCAACACCTTCAACTAACTGTCTACCTCCAGCAGTAACAGTAACAGAACCTCTTGGTACATTAAACGCTCCAATAGATATCCCTCCGCCACCTGCAGATTTATAGCGTCCTTTTAATTGAAATTTATTTTTATCAGCCTCTTCAGCCGCTACTGTTTTCGTTGATGCATATAAGTTTTTATATACATACTTTTTTTGATTAGGGTTATATGATAATAATTCAGTTTCGGTCAAATCAACATTATCATCATAAACCTCCGAAGCATTACTACGAAGTTTATCAAATAAATATTCACCAAATGGCTCTACTTTAGTAAAGAATACACTTCCATTATCTGTATTTACAGTAATTCCCGGATAGAAATCAAAGAAACCATCTCCTCCTTGTTGCGGGTCGTTATTTGCATTTAATTTATCTAAATCAAATACTTGTAACAATGTTGTTAATTCAACATCTGAAGGCAAAGGTGTTCCTGGAACTTCCGATATAAAGTTAACCGGTGAAGGATCTGTATATAAAATATCTAACTTAAATGATTCTTGACTTAATTGATATGCTCCTAAAGCATAAACATTTTTCATCATCAAATCCCAAACTGGCTCTGATACATTTGTCAAGTTACTTTTTAACATTTTAAGCACTAAAGACTGGTTTGTTATAGAAACATCACCCGTACCTGAATCAGTAGTAGTTGTAGTTGCATCTACCCCATCCGTAGCAAATTCCCCTACTTGAAACACTTGCCCTCCAACCGTAAATTGATATGCAACTGCAAGGACTTCATCATTTGTTAATCGCTGATTTAAAGAAAGATACCCTAATTGAGCATTGTAATTATATTCTGAATTTTCCGTTAATTTTCTTGCGTTTTCTAACTTAGAGTAATCTGTACCTTCACTTGCTATTGTTGATAATGCCCCAAAACCTTGTTGAACAGTTGCAATGTCTCTTATTTGATTCGTTAACACAGACCCAGAACCAATAGTTTCTGGATTCAAATTATTATTACTATTATCAGGATAAGAGTTAGGTCCAGCCGTAACTGTAACTGCAGGTTCTCCAACATTTGTAACCTCTCCTAAATCTTGTAACGCTACAATATTCCTAACATTATTTACTGTATTGTTCCTATTAGTCACCCATACTTCTAAACGAGTAATTTGAACATTAGAATTTATAAACGGATAATCTTTTAAAGCTTTATCGTAATTATTTCTAAAATATTGTGATAAAAAAAAGTGCCTGCTTTCGTCATAATCCAATGCAAATAATTCAAAATCTTCTAAAGTACCTCCTCCTTCTGCAACAACACTTTTACGTTCTGATTTTTGCTCTGAGTAAACAGCAGTAACAGTAGTTTTACCAAATTGCAATTCAGTTTTTACACCAAATAGACTTTGAGCACCAGTAATTAAGGTACTATTCAAAGGCATACTAACATTTCCTACTTCTATTTTTCTGATTATGTCGTCCTCTGTTGGTGTATATTCTAATTTGATTTGATTTTGAAAATCAAATACTGATTCTGTATCGTAATTTGCTGTAATCTGCAATCGTTTACCGACTTTACCAAGCATGCTCAAGCTTATTTGTTGATCAAAGTCAAACGTAAAACTCGATTTATTTTCTGGTGACAATACTGGGTTATCTTGTTTAGAGTACAAAAAACCAATATCCATAGATACATACCCTTGAGGGATAACCTCTATAGTATTTCCTCCAAAAACTGATTCAAAAAAACTAGAGTTTACATAAAACTCAGGCAAAAGATTTTTTTGAGCTTCTTCCGATCCTTCTTTTTTTCCTTCTAACGCATCAAGTTTTGTTTTGTAATACCCTTGCATATATTCCTGCAATACCAATTTTTCATACTCTTTGGGAGTTAATATTACTGGGTAATTTATATTAAAATCACCTATAGATTCTGTGTAAATGTATCTATCCGTAAATGGATCATAGGTATATTTAGATGTGATGCTAGTAGGATTAGGAACATTTAAATGCCCTAAATTATATCCTGTTTGTGGTTGTATAATTGAATCATTCGCTATTGGATCCTGAGCAAATACAATTGCAGAAACCAAAACTAAAACCCCAAAAATTCGTTGTGCTAAAATGCTCATTATTTTTTCTTACTTAACTCTTTTTACAAACTCTTCAATGCTAACTTAATAATCGCTTCAACTGTTGCATCAGGTGTTGTGCTTATTATTTTATTACAAACTTTTTCAGCTTGTTTCCTTGCGTATCCTAAAACCTCTAAAGCAGATAACGCTTCTTCTTTGTTTGTATTGTTTAAAGCATCAGAAACTTCGTCCATCCCAAACACTTTTAACACTTTTTCTTTTAAATCTAATATTACTCGTTGTGCAGTTTTAGCTCCAATACCTTTTATAGATTGTATTGTAGCCACATCAGCAACTGCAATTGCCTGCTGAATTTGTTTAGGAGAAAGTGATGACAACATTACTCTTGCCGTATTAGTTCCTATACCAGAAACCGATATTAATAGTCTGAATAATTCACGTTCTGCTTTTTCAATAAAACCATATAGCGTATGTGAATCTTCCTTTACTTGAAGGTGGGTGTATATTTTTAAAAAATCACTTGTTGGCAACAATGAAAAAGTGTGCATAGAAATATTTATTTCGTAACACACACCATTACAGTCAACAACAACATTTGTAGGGTTTTTCTCTATTAGTTTCCCTTGAATTTGTGTTATCATTTTTTAAAATTGAATTAAGTTCAAAAATACACTTTTTTTAGCAACATTTATAAACGATATCATTTACCCATTTTCCATACTTTCTTTCTGTTGTGCATCTACAACTGCAACGGCAGCCATATTAACCATCTCCTCAACTTTTGCTCCTAATTGAATTACGTGTACAGCTTTATTCATTCCCATTAAAATAGGCCCAATAGACTCTGCTTTATTCAATTCTTTCAACATTTTATAAGAAATGTTTGCCGCATCTAAATTTGGGAAAACCAATGTATTTACTTTCTTAACAGCTAATTTAGAAAACGGAAAGTTTTCGCTTAACATTTCAGAATTTAATGCAAAATCCATTTGTAATTCTCCATCAACAACTAAATCTGGGTAGTATTTATGCAAATATGAAACTGCTTGAGAAACTTTTTCTGACGACTCATGATCTGATGAACCAAAATTAGAGTAGGACATCATAGCCATGATTGGCTCCATACCAAACAATTTAACCGTCCTTGATGTCATTTTTGCAATTACCGCTAACTCTCTTGCTGTTGGATTTATGTTTATTGAGGTATCTGATAGAAACATCGGTCCTCTCTCCGTCATCATTAAATTTGTTGCCGCTACTCTTGACACACCCTTTGCCATACCTATAAGCTCCAACATTGGTTTTAATACTGTTGGGTAACTTCTAGAATACCCTGTGATTAAAGCATCTGCATCCCCTTCGTTTACCATCATAGCCGCAAAATAGTTGCGTTCACGCATCCATTTTTTAGCTTCTAGTAACGTCTTTCCTTTTCTTCTTGATTTTTCCCAATACTTTTTTGCGTAATGATCTCTTCGTTCAGCTTCTTCATCAATTTTAGGGTCAATAATCATTACCTCTTCATCAAAACCAATTTCTTCTTTTAATTCTAAAATGATTTCTCTATTTCCTAATAAAATTGGAGTACCAATTCCTTCCTCAAACACAATTTGCGCAGCCTTCAACACATCTAAATGATCCGCTTCAGCAAATATAATTCTCTTTGGATTTGATTTAGCTCTTCTATGAATTAATCGAACTAACTTATTATCAGAACCTAAACGCTGCATTAACTCTTCTTCGTACTTAGCCCAGTCCTCAATAGGGTTTTTAGCTACACCTGAATCCATTGCTGCTTTAGCAATCGCTGGAGGTATCACGGATATTAACCTTGGGTCAAATGGCTTAGGAATAATATATTCCTTTCCAAAAATTAATTTTGTTTCACCGTAAGCTATATTTACTTGTTCCGGTACTGGTGTTTTAGCAAGTTTAGCTATCGCATAAACAGCTGCTAACTTCATTTCCTCATTGATTTTCGTAGCTCGAACATCTAACGCTCCACGAAATATAAATGGAAAACCTAATACATTATTAACTTGGTTAGGATGGTCAGACCTTCCTGTTGCCATAATGATATCGTCACGAGTATCAATTGCGACATTGTATGCTATTTCTGGTGTTGGATTTGCCATCGCAAAAACAATAGGGTCGTTAGCCATTGCTAACAACATATCAGGGGTTAAAATATT
>JAWUYQ010000023.1:0-8030 GCA_034110725.1 Flavobacteriaceae bacterium | reverse complement strand
ACACAACAAGCTTCGGGAGACTCTTCTGATTGTGTATTATTAACTGTGGCTATTTATCCTGATCCAGCACGTGTAAACGGATACTTGGTAATGACAGAAGTTATGAATGCAGATGGTACTCCGCATGAATCTAATGCAAGAGCTACAATTGACGATTTAGACAATGATTTCTGGTTTGGTTTTGAACAAGAGTATTTCATTATGGATACCAAAACTATGCTTCCTTTAGGATTCCCTGTTGGTGGTTATCCTGGACCACAAGGAATGTATTACTGTTCTGTAGGAGGTAAAAATACTCATGGAAGAGATTTTGTTGAAGAACATGCTGATTTATGTATTGCTGCTGGATTAAACTTTGAAGGTATTAATCAAGAAGTCGCATCTGGACAATGGGAATTTCAATTATTCGCAAAAGGAGCTCGTTTAGCAGGTGATGAAATTTGGATAGCAAGATATTTATTAGACCGTTTAACGGAACAATATGGTTACTATATAGAATACCACCCTAAACCTGTAAAAGGTGATTGGAATGGTTCTGGAATGCACGCAAACTTTTCAAATACTGTTCTAAGAACATGTGGATCTAAAGAAATATACATGCAAGTATGTGAGGCTTTCAGACCTGTTACTAAAGAACATATTGATATTTACGGAGCACACAACGATCAGCGTTTAACTGGACTTCATGAAACTGCTTCTATTACTGATTTCAGTTATGGTATATCTGATAGAGGCGCTTCAATACGTATCCCAATTTTAACAGTTGATAATGATTGGAAAGGGTATTTAGAAGACAGAAGACCTGCTTCAAACGGAGATCCATATAAAATTGCTGCTAGAATTATTAAAACAGTAAAACCTGTTTGCGATAAACTTAAATAACCCACCAGTGGGATTAACTTTCTCTTCTATTTCTGAGAATAAATAAAAACAACTAAATACCACTAAGATATTCTTAGTGGTATTTTTTTGATGTTTACAAAACTCGATTCTTGAAATTAAAGGTTTTACAATTATTATATGCTAAATTCAACTACTGTTTTTGAAGAAGAGTGCGTTACAAATTGTTTCTTCTAAAAAAAACTAACCCTTCAACTACTAAATTTCCTTTGTTAGTTTTGAACTAAAAAATACTATAGTTGGTTATTGGCAATTGTAATTACGATAAAGAGGTCTAAATAACTTTTAATTAAATGCTAAATAAATAAACACCAAATATGCCGATAACAACAAAGCTCCTTTAAAACGAGTAACCACAAACTTTTGGGGCAATAATACTAAGGGCAACAACCCAATAGTGATTGCTAACATCCAAAAAATATCATTGGCTAATATTTGAGAATCAGTAACAGGTATGTTCTTAATCATACTTGTTAAACCTAAAACCGACGCAATATTAAATATATTAGAACCTATTAAATTTCCTATAGAAATAGCTTTCTCCCCTTTTAAAGATGCTATAACTGACGCAGCCAATTCCGGAACACTTGTACCAATTGCAATCACTGTTACTGATATTACAGCCTCACTCACTCCTATTTGAGTTGCTAAATCTATTGCTCCGTCAACTAACCATTTAGACCCAAAATACAAAGCAAGTCCACCTAATGCTAACCATAGTAATATTTTTGGATAACCTACAGTTGCTAATGCATCATCAACTTCTTCTGGCACTTCTTCTCCTTTAGATGTTTTAATTAGCACGATTAAAAAGACGATTAACCCAAATAATAAGATTCCTCCTTCAACAGTATCAAGCTTGTCATCATTCCATAAAAAATAATACAACAACAATGAAAAACCAACCATCACTGGCCAATTGAGTTTATAAAATGATTTATCAATAGCAATAGGGCCTATTAATGCAGTTACTCCTAATACTAATGCAATATTTGCGATATTGGATCCCACCACATTATTTATAGCAATTGCAGGAGAACCATCTAATGCAGCCTGTAAACTTACTAATAACTCAGGTGCAGAAGTAGCAAACGAAACTACTGTCATCCCAATTACCATTTTAGAGATATTTAATTTAAATGATAATCCTACTGATGCTTTTACTAAATAATCGCCTCCTAATACCAATAAAACTAATCCACCTATTAAAAATAGTATACTCTCCATTTAATTATTTTTTTGCGAAGATACTATTATGATTTACGTTTAGCGAATTTTGATTTATGATTTGGATTTAATAAACGTTAAAACTATGCTAAACTAGTTTACAATAATATATACCAATTGTTTTTTAATGTATTTTTATAGTAATCGAATGATTTAAAAAAATTAAGTCATATTAACTAAATAACACATTATGAACTCATCAATTTTAAAAAACGGGCTACTCAGCTTAGCACTTACAACCGCATTAATTACACCTTCATTTGGTATACATAAAGCGCCAAATGATAGCGTAATACATACTGTCCAGAAAGATAAAATAAAAGTCACTATCAATAAAAACACGACAGATAGTGAATTTAAAGAGATTGTAAAAACATTAAAAAAACACAATATTAATGCTAAGTTTTCAGGCATTAAACGAAATAAAAAAAATGAAATTATTGCTGTTAAAATTAAATTGGAAGATGATAATGGTAATGAATCCAATACTTCATTATCAAGTGACAATCCAATTAGCTCTATTAACTTAGGAGCGGAAAAGAATTCATTATACATAACTTCATCTGATTCTAAAAATTTTAGTTTTAATGGTACACATTCACTCTCAAAGCATTTTGATTTCTCCTTTGATGATGACGAACATAAAATGACAATTAATGGTAAAACATTTGATTTTGATGAAATAAAAAATCAAATTAAAGATGCGTTTGTTTTTGAAGAAGATTCAGATGGTAAAAGAGTAGTTATCAAACTTAATAATTTTGACTTTGACTTTGATAACAATAACGAAGAGGAAGATAGCGATAAGGAAAATCATGAATGGACAACAAAACAACATTCACAGAAATTTCATTTTGTAGACGATCCGGAAATTGAAAAATTGATAATGATTGATGGTAAAAAAGCTGACTTTAACAAATTAGATGAATTAGCTAAATCTAATAAATTAAAATCTGTGGACTTCCTAAAACCAGATACAGCAAAAAGTTTATACGGTAAAAAAGCAAAGGAAGGAGCAATTATAGCAACTACTAAATAACATATTTTCACATTTATTATAAAAACTCGCTCAATTGGAGCGAGTTTTTTACTTTTGCAGAAAATAAGCCTCACTTGAAAACAACATTTTTTAAATTTTTAGCCCAAGTCAATAAAGCAGTATTACCCAGCTTTTCAAAAAGAAGACTTGATTTAAGCAAAGCAAACAAAGTTCAGCTAGCTATTTTGGGATGGAGAATTTACGTAACTAAAAGAGCGCTAGATTAAGTCCCTACCTCTACATTACCATATGACTCATAATGTAACTTAAACTATTCTGTTTTTTAAATAGATATTCCTCCATAATTAATACAACTACTTATATTAAAGATAATTAACTTTTTGTATCTTTAGTATAAATCAATATGCTATGGATAATCATTCAAAACACATTACACTTCACGAAGGTTCAATAATCGTACTTCAATCACTTAAACACGCTTTAAACACAGCTAATATTAGTAGTATTATTAAGAATAATACCGAGTCTGGTCGTTTAGCTGGCTTTGTTGCAGGTGATAATAGCAACCAGCTTTTTGTGTATGAAGAAGACGCTATTCCTGCTAAAAAAATCTTACAAGATTTTTTATCAAAAAAAGATTAAAAAAAAATCCGATTTTAGTTTCGTAATAACAGAATATAACTATATTTGCACACGCTTAACGGCCTCGTAGCATAACTGAATAGTGCACCACATTACGGCTGTGGAGGTTGAAGGTTTGAATCCTTCCGAGGTCACAAAAACAAAACCCTAACAATTAATTGTTAGGGTTTTTTTATACCTAAAATTTAGTGTTAATTCTTTCACTATTGAAGATTTATATACTAACTAATATGCTACTTCAAATATTTAAAATCTATTCAATAACTAATTACAATTTATAATAAAGCGCTAACCGTTATTTTAAATTAAGTTAATTTACTTATACAAGTTACATTTATTTAAAATGTTAAACAATATGTTAAATAACATTTCTATTGTAATTAGTTAAAGTACTTTTGCCGCCTCATAGAAAAAAAACAAAGCATAACACAATGAACAACAACACAATAACAAAGGAAAGCAATAGAATAGTCGCAGAAAGTAAACTAGGAATTAAAACAACCAATTTTAGTACTTCAAATTCTGTTACTTGGAATTTGAAAAGAAGATTTAGATAATTTTAGTACCATATTTAAAATTTTAAGCGAGCTAGTCTCGCTTAAAATTTGCTTTATTCCCAACAAGGCTTTTCGCATGTAAAAACATTATAAATGAATGTTTTAACAATGTACTAAAATAGTAATCATTATTTAGTTAGTACATTTGTATAAAATATCCCAAGATGAAAAACTTAATTACGATTACATTAATACTTCTCGTTAATCAAATTTTAATGGGTCAAGTAGTGATCAATGAATTAGACTGTGATAGTCCTGGAATTGATGATAAAGAATTTCTTGAATTATTATCCGATACCCCAAACTCCCCTTTAGATGATTATGTGATAGTTTTTTTTAACGGATCAGCTTCTGGCGCAGATTCTAGTTATTTCACAATTGATTTAGACGGCTATACAACTGATGAAAATGGATTATTACTTATTGGAAGTGATGCTGTAACACCATTTCCACAATTAGTAATTTCTGCTAATTCAATTCAAAACGGAGCAGATGCTGTGGCAATTTATCTTTCCGATAGTAGTCAATTTCCATTAGGCACACTAGCAACACAAACAAACTTAATTGATGCATTAGTATATGACACTTCTGATACAGATGACACTGTTTTAATGGGGCTTTTAGGTGTTACTACTCAAATTAATGAAGGGTCAAGTAACAATACTAATTCCATTCAACGATTTGAGGATATAAGCAATAATGTAACTTACACCTCAACTACTCCTACTCCAAGAGCATTAAATGATGGTAGTGGTATTACTTTTAATCCTATTAGCATATCAACTACACAAACACAATATAATGAAGGTGATAGCTTTGATATCACTTTTACAGCCAAACAAAATGTTACCGCTGATTATACCTTTGATGTTACATTAAATAATTTTGGGTTTAATACTGCTGATTTTACAGGAAATACATCGGTTACTATTCCAAGTGGTCAAAATACTATAACAACCACTATTACCTTAACAGATGATGTTTTAGACGAAGGTGACGAAGAAGCTATTATTAAATTTTCTAATTTAACATCTCCTTATATTCCATTTAATAATTTTGTGAAGTTAAGAGTAATTGACAATGATTTTGTGGTCGCTCCCTGGGGAACACCTACAAACCCAACTTTTGGAGTAGTTTCAAGCACTCAACCAACAGGTTATTATAATAGTTTAGATGGTTTAGCAGATGCAGCAATAATTCAGTCATTACAAGATATTATTGCTGATCCAACTACTGTAAGAGCTCAAACTTATAGTGATATTATTGATATTTTAAAAGATGCAGATCAGAATCCAGCAAATAGTAATCAAGTATGGTTATTGTATACAGAGCAAGGAAGGGCAAAATTAGATTTTCAAACTACTTCTAGCAATGTTGGGAAATGGAATAGAGAACATACATTTCCTCGCTCTAGAGCTGGGTATAATGATATTGATGCTGACGACATAGCTGATGGACCTGATGTTTATTGGACAACAAAGGCAGATTCATTAAGGCACGGAAATTCTGATGCTCATGCACTAAGAGCTGCTGATGGGCCTGAAAATAGCACAAGAAACAACCAACATTACGGTCAATACAACGGACCCGTTGCTACTTTAGGAAGTTTTAAAGGTGATGTAGCAAGAAGTGCATTATATATGCAAATACGTTATAACGGACTTGATATAGTAAACGGATTTCCTTCTATAACTGGACAATTAGGAGATTTAAATACACTATTAGATTGGCATAGAAATGATCCGCCTGATGATTTTGAGATGAACAGAAACAATATTGTTTATACATGGCAAAAAAATAGAAACCCTTTTATTGATCAACCAGATTTAGTAAAATATATTTGGGGAACTAATACTGGTGACAATTGGAGTCAATTATTGAGTGTCACTAATTTTGATAATGATTTATTTAAGACATATCCAAATCCAACATCTAACAAATTATATGTTTCTGGAACTAGTCCTAACTATGAAGTTACTATTTTTTCAATCCAAAGTCGTAAATTATTTACTACAAAAGTTAACAATAACAACTTCATTGAATTAAACTTAGTCAATGGTGTATATTTAGCCAAAATTACAGCCGATGGAAAAACTATAACTAAAAAAATTCTAGTAAAACACTAACCACCAAACAACCACCAGAAGCACACCTACTATTATTGCGTCATAAATAGAAAATTCAATTGATATTGCTTCGTCTAATGGTTCGTTTGAAAATATTTTTTTAACTAGTCTGTATAATTGTTTAAACATTTTAAACTATTTAGTAATATGAAGTTAATAAAGCTCCTATTAAGTTAGTCAATATTTTTCACTTATAGAAAATAATATGAATAATTCGTAGTACAAAAAAAAGCCCTAATACTAAAATTAGAGCCTTTAACTTTCTATTTAAAGCTATACTATTTCTGCAGACAAACCAGCTTCCAACAGCTTTGAGCATTGTGGCTTCAAATCTTTTAACAAACCTGTTTTCACTGTACACTTTCCGTTATAATGAACTATTAAAGAGCATTGTTCTGCTTGTAGATCAGTATGCCCACAAGTAGCCACTAAACAATCTATAACATGATCAAAACTATTTACTTCATCATTATATAAAACAATTTCATTGTTTTTAGTTTCTTTAGTTTTTAAGGAAACCTCTTCTAATACTTGTTCTTGTACACTCATACTTAACTAATTAACACTACAAATTTACGTATTTTACTGCAACCCAGTTGTTTCTTTCTAAATTTTCTGCAAATTTTAATTGCTGTTTACCACATTCTTCAGAAATCATCGGAATATCTTCTACATAAAAACCACTCAATAATAAAGTCCCGTTTTCATTCAAACAAGAAGCATATGTAGCGATATCTTTCAATAAAATGTTTCGGTTAATATTTGCAATAATAACATCATACTTTTTACCAGATAACAGACTAGCCTCTCCTTCATAAGCTTTAATCTTATGACAATTATTACGCTCAATATTTTCTACTGTATTTAAATAACACCAGTTATCAATATCAATAGCGTCCAACGTTTTTGCTCCGCGCATTTCAGCTAAAATTGCCAGAATACCTGTACCACATCCCATATCCAAAACCGACTTTCCTGCAACATCCAGCTTTAATATATGTTGAATCATCATATGAGTTGTTTCATGGTGACCAGTACCAAAGCTCATTTTAGGTTCAATAATAATATCAAATTCTACATCAGTTTTTTCATGAAAAGGTGCTCTTACAGCACATTTACCGTCAACCTCAATAGCCTGAAAGTTCTTTTCCCATTCTTTATTCCAGTTTACTTGCTCTATTTCCTCAGAAGTAAACGAAATTTTAAACTCATCATTCGTTAAAATATAGATATCGTTTAAAATATCTTCATTCCATTCTGGTTTTTGGATATATGCAATTACTCCAGCTTCATTTTCAACGAAACTTTCAAATCCTGCATATCCTAATTCTGCAATTAAAATTTCTGTTCCTGGTTCTCTAGGAGAAATATCAAATGTATATCCTATATATATTGGTGCTTCCATATTATACTGCTGCTATAATTGCTAAAAAATCTTTTGCTTTTAATGCTGCTCCACCAATCAAACCACCATCAACATCTGGGTTTGAGAAAATTTCTTTCGCATTTGCTGGCTTTACACTTCCACCATATAAAATTGATACATTATCAGCTACTTCAGTTGAATACATATCTGCA
>JAWUYQ010000022.1:0-9152 GCA_034110725.1 Flavobacteriaceae bacterium | reverse complement strand
TTCTTTAATAAATCTAAAGTAGGTCTGTGTTTTGCGTTTAAGAATTCGATATAATCTCTTTCAAATTCTTTTACTTTATCTTTTAAAGAAGCAGGTAAATCATTCATCGTTGCTGCAATAGTATCATCGTTGATCACTTTTGCTGCACGCTCTAACAATCTTGAGTGTAAGAAAAATACATCTCCAGGATAAGCCTCACGTCCCGGTGGTCTTCTTAATAATAAAGAAACCTCACGGTAAGCAACTGCTTGCTTAGATAAATCATCATAAATGATTAATGCTGGTCTACCAGTATCTCTGAAGTATTCCCCAATAGATGCCCCTGTAAATGGTGCATATACTTGCATTGCTGCAGGATCAGATGCGTTAGCTGCTACAATAGTAGTATATGCTAAAGCTCCTTTTTCTTCTAATGTTTTAACTATTAATGCTACTGTAGAAGCTTTTTGACCTATGGCAACATAGATACAATAAACTGGCTCTCCAGCGTCATAAAATTCTTTTTGGTTGATGATAGTATCAATACAAACAGCTGTCTTACCAGTTTGTCTGTCACCAATTACTAACTCACGTTGTCCTCTACCTACAGGGATCATAGCATCAATTGCTTTGATTCCAGTTTGCATTGGCTCAGTTACAGGCTCTCTAAAAATAACTCCAGGCGCTTTACGCTCTAAAGGCATTTCGAAAGTTTCACCTTGTATTGGTCCTTTACCATCAATTGGCTGACCTAAAGTGTTCACTACACGTCCAACAACTCCTTCTCCTACATTAACAGAAGCGATACGTTGTGTTCTTTTAACAACTGTACCTTCAACAATACCAGTTGCAGCACCTAAAAGTACTACCCCTACATTGTCCTCTTCCAAGTTCAATACAATTCCTTCTAATCCACCATCGAATTCTACTAATTCACCATATTGTACATTAGATAATCCAAATACACGTGCAATACCATCTCCAACTTGTAGAACTGATCCTACTTCGTCTAATGAAGCAGATGCTTCAAATCCTGATAATTGCTTTTTGATAATTGCCGATACTTCAGCAGGTTTAACTTCAGCCATTTTTATTGATAATTAAAGTAATTCGTAATTAATTTTGAGAAAATGCTCTCTTTAAATTGTTTAAATTGTTCGCAATACTTGCGTTATATTGTAAATCTCCAACACGTAAGATAAATCCTCCTATGATAGATTCGTCAACAGTATTTTCAATTAATGCTTCTTTTCCTGTTAGTTCTTTAACTTTTGCTAACACTTTCGCGTTCATTTCATCAGTTAAAGGTACTGCAGTAGTAACACGTGCTTTTTGGAATCCTTGTGATGCATCAAAAAGTGATGTGAATTCAGTTGCAACAGCTCCTAAAAGTGGTATTCTTTTATTCACAGCTAATACATCAACTAAATTAGTAGTGATTGTATTGGTGTTTGCAAAAACTTCTTTTAAAACAGCTGTTTTTTGAGCCACTTTAACTACAGGACTATCCAACAAAGATTTTAATTCCTCATTGTCTGCAATAGCATTAGTAATTAACTTCATATCATCATTAACTGCTGATGCAGAATTTTGATCTGTAGCTAATTCTAAAATCGCTTTTGCGTAACGGATTGCTGCTCTAGTTCCTTTCATCTTAACTTTATATTAGTTTAAAGTAACTTCAGCTAACGACTTTTCTACTAATTCCAATTGCTTGTCCTTGTTAGAAAGTTCTTGTCTCACTACTTTTTCTGCTATTTCTAATGCTAATCCAGAAACAGTGCTTTTCAATTCTGACATTGCAGCTTGCTTTTCACTAGTAATAGTTGCTTTAGCTTGAAGGACCATATCATCTGCGATAGCATGTGCTTCCTGTTTTGCAGTAGCAACGATTTGATCTTTCATTTCACGAGCTTCTTTAAGCATAACTTCACGTTCTTCTCTAGCTTCTTTTAATAATTTTTCGTTATCAGCATTCAAATTTTGCATTTCTTTCTTTGCATCTTCTGCTGCATCTAACGCATTTTGAATACCTTCTTCTCTACTTTGTAAAGAGTCTAAAATTGGTTTCCAAGCAAATTTACGCATTAATACTATTAATATTAATAAGATGATTGCTTGCATGAAAAACAATCCTGGTGAAAAATCATTTAATAACTGATCCATTTGATATCTTTTTAAATCGTGATTCTAATCTTTATTCTTGTCTAATTTAAAACATATCCTGTAACCAATCGTTACAGGATATTGTTTTCTTTTTTCCTCTGGATTATTTTCCTAAGATCAAAGCACCGAAAGCTAATCCTTCCAATAATGCTCCAATAATAATCATCGCAGTTTGAATTTTCCCAGCCGCTTCAGGTTGACGAGCAATACCTTCCATTGCTTTTCCACCTATTTGACCAAGTCCGATTCCACCACCGATTACGATTAATCCAGCTCCAATTAAATTGTACATAACTAATTGATTTATATATATATTAAACAAAATTATACTTATTCAGATCTCTTTTTCAAGGAGACACCTCTTTCGAGGATTTGATTCTTCTTTCGAAGAGACTCCCATTTTCATGGGAATTAAAAATCAACAATGTTGATTTTTAATGAGCGTCATGCTCTTCAACAGCCATCCCTATAAATAGTGATGATAACATCGTAAAAATAAATGCTTGTAAAAATGCTACTAACAATTCTATCAACATGATAAACAATGATAATACTAATGACATTCCTGTTGAACCAACTGGTCCAAAAGCTTCTTTCATCGTTATTGTTAAAGCAATTAAACTCATTACAACAAAGTGACCTGCCGTCATGTTTGCAAATAAACGTATTAATAACGAGAAAGGTTTAATTAGTACAAAACCAGCTAATTCTATTACCGCTAATATCGGACGTAATATTTTTGGAACTCCAGGCATCCATAAGGTGTGTGCCCAAAAATCTTTACTACCATTAGTCATATAAATAACCATTGTGAAAATTGCTAAACATGCTGTAACTGCAATATTCCCTGTAACATTGAATCCTAATGGCGTTAATCCTAATAGATTTAATATCCATATAAAGAAAAATACCGTCAATAGGAATCCCATGAATTTTCTGTATTTTTTCTCTCCAATGTTTGGACGAGCAATATCGTCTCTTACATAAATAACCAATGGTTCTAAAACTCTTGCAAAACCTGTAGGGATTGCTCCTTTTTTATATCCTCTCGCTAAAGAAGAAAAACCTAATATCATTAACAAACCTGCTAGTAACATTCCTACAACACTTTTAGTAATAGAAAAATCTAACACTTTAGCAGCGTTAGTAGCATGGTGTTTATCATCAAACGCTACAGCGTTTGCTCCAGCATTTAATTCGTATATTTTACTATGTATTTTAGTTAAGTTTACACCGTTTTTCTCAACGATAGTATGTCCAGCATCATCATGTTGAAATGCAGAAGACATAAAAGTTCTTAATCCTTTACTTGTCCAAACAATTACAGGTAAAGATAAACCATAATGTGTGTTTGTTTTATTATCTGTATAGAAGTGAAAATCGTGAGAATCCTGTAAGTGATGCTTGATATACTCAGTAATTTCTTCTGAAGTATCTACTTGGTTACCACTAGCAGCATGAGTATCATGACTACCTTCTTTTGCCCCATGAGCTTCCTCATGTTGCGCAAATGTTACAACTGAAAACAACGCTAAAGTTAGCGTTAATAAAAACTTAATAGATTTTTGTGCCATCATCATACCTTATATACTATATAAAATTTATGCTCTCTAAATTTCGGTGCAAAGGTACACAATAAATCAAAACTACAAACGCTTTTTTAATTTTGTTTGTTACTACTAATGGGTTTGGCGTTTACAGACTTATATTGTGTAAAATAAATATAGAATAATGTAATAGATAAAACGCTTACTTTCTGAATATAACTATTTAACTTCACTGAGTGGTTTTAACTAAAAGTTAGAATGTTTTTGAGTTTAATAATTTAGCTACCCCAACTGCTTCTATAATAATAAATAAGAAAAAAGGCACCATTAATGAAAGACGTGAATATAAAGGAAGTCTAATCTCAGAAAAAATTGTTGCTTGAAACAGGACTACAAAAAAACCAATCTTTAAAAAAACACATGCTAAAAATGCATATCCTGCTTGACTAGGTAGTTTTTCAGCAACTAGTTCTATACACCCGTAAATTATAATTGAGGCTATTGCATTAAACAGATACACATTTAACAAGGAATATGACAAAACCAGTTGCTTACTGTCTAATATATATTGGTGGGTAAAAAATACTACAATAAAAAAAAGTATAATTATTGATACGTAGGTAAGGATTCTTTTAATCATCTTGATTGGTGATTTTTATTACTTGACTAATTACTGCATACATTGCCACAAATACCGCCACCAGCGTAACTATTTTAGTGTACAATTCATGTTCGTTAGGAAATTTACCATCAAGCCATCCTCCCAACAGGCTCCCCAAGTAAATAGTTCCCCCCATTTGAAATGCGATTCCGGTAAACCGAACATATTTATTAAGCGGTTTTTTCTTCAATTGAATTTGTATTTAAAGTCTTTACTCCAGATCCCATTGCACATGTAGCATTAAAAGTTGCTCCTGGTTCTACAGCTAATTTACCAATAAATACTTCTCCTTCAATTGTTGCTGTACTCCTTAACGAAAGTGTTTCTTTTACAACCAATTTTCCATCAAACACACCTTCAATATCAGCGTTCTCACAAGATAGTGTTCCTTTTATTTTACCAGTAGAACCAATAACTACTTTACCTTGGGTTTTCACGTCACCTTCAATTTCTCCGTCTATCCTAAAACCACCATCAGAAATTATAGTCCCAATAATTTTAGTTCCTTGAACTATTCTATTTTGTTGTATAGTTGATGATGTGGTCGATTTTGCTTTTTTCTTGTTTTCTGAAAACATAATTACTTTGTTGGTTTGGGATTCTGAAATTCAGCTAGTTTTTTATGTATTTGTATTATTCTATAATTATCTGAAGATGGTGTTACAAACACTTTTCCTGGTTTGTATTTCTTTTTATTCTCATCTAAAAAATTATGAAAACCTAAAGCAACCTCAGCAGTTATAAAACCATGAACAACTATAAAAGCTTGTTCTCGGTTATAGAAATCTTTAGAGACTTTTAAATAATCTCTATATGTATTCTTTAATGCTTTTTCGATACCTTCCTTAGTCGTTTTTAATCCCGGATCCGTTTTATCAAAAACATAAACCAACTTAAAGTTAACGCCCTTAGTATTATCTACGAATTTAGAATTATTCATTCCAGGAATCGATTTCTGCAATAATGTTTGTGCAGATTTCCCTTCTTCAGCATTAGGGTAATTTAACGCTACATAGTTAATTCCTTTTTTATACGCTTCAAATCCGTCAATTTTACCATTTACAATCGCTTTCAACAGCTCGTACTTAGGCAACATTTCATCCCCATCAAACTGAGTGATGTATTTATCAAGTTGCTCTGATACCAATTCAAACTCTTGGTTTTCAAATTGCTTATACAATTTTTCGTAGACTACTTTCGGACTTCCTTCTGAAAATGTTAATAAAGCATCTGGATTACGTAATATTTCCGCATAACGAGAATCTGGATAATTAGCGATAATATCCTGCTTTACATTTTCTTTTTTATTACTCTCTAGCTCCGTATATATTTTATATAACTGATATTTTGCTGGCAATGCTAAACGCTCGTTAGGTTTAAACGTTATTAATTTCTCCAAACGCTTACCCGCTAATGCATACTCTTTAAACTTCTGCTTATAAATTAACCCTAACTGGTAGTACGCAAAGTTTCTTTTAGTAATTACGCTATCTTTTTGTTTTTCCGTTGCAGGCAATTGAGTAATGTAGTATTCCGGAGTATAAATATCTTTAAGTTCTTCTTTCACTACGGCTGTATCTTCCAATTCATCTTTATCATCAGAAGGAATAATTATATTCTTGTTTTTTATTCTCCAATTATCTTCTAATGTACGGTCTCCCCAAATTTTTCTAAATTCTTCTTTCCCATATGCAACAGTAGTTGAATTATAAAAGTAAAACGTAGATCCGGTATTTTTTTTACCACCAGAACCCGGCAAAAAACTATTTGTGTTTGCAACGACCAAAGCCTCTTCTTTAGCAGCTTTCTCTGCAGCTTCCTTTTCTTTTAATCCTGTAATATGTTTTTCAAAATAAGTTATTCTTTCATCATCAGAATAATTTAGTATTTTTAATATACTATCATTACGCTTTGCCATATCCTCATAAGCAATAACATCTACTAAATTATCTTTCTTCTTTTTAAAGAAACGATATTCTTTACTATTCATTTTCAGCTTCGTCATAGTACTGTCATAATACGCACCTGCCGATTTATAATTTGTAGCATCAAATTGATACTCAGCTAAAGCTCTATAATTTAATGATTGTAAATAAGTATCCGAAGTTCCTTTTCTAATAGACTTATTATAGAATACAGTTGCTAAAGAATCTGAGGTTGTGTTTTTATGATATACAGCCATTAGATTGTAAATTTTATCTAAATACGACTTGTATTCCCTATCTTCTGAGAGTTTTGTTAAATATTCCGAATACTCCTGCTTATCTCCTTTTTCAAAATCGAAACTTCTCGCCTTTGCCACTTGAGCATTTACATAGTAAACCCAAAGTGTTTTTCTTTTTAATTTAATAATTTCATCAAAGGCAATATTTGCACTGTCTTTATACCCTAACTTATTATATATCTGTCCTTTTATATACCCCAGTCTTCCTCTGATTTCTTTATTTTTAGTACTTTCAACCGCTAATTTAATTGGAGCAATAGCACTATCTAGATGCTTGTTGTTTAAATAAGCCTGAGCTAACATTGCATTTGCATCAGAAACATCTTGCTCACTTAGCTCTTCTAGTTTTATAAGACGTTTTAAGTTTTTGATAGCTAAATCGGTGTTTTCTAATCGAATATTCACTTTTTCACGCCATATTCTTGCGTGATTTATCTTATCACTTGTAGGATGTTTGTATAAAATATAATTGAATGCTTCTAAAGCTGGTACAAAACGTTGATCGAAATAACGTGCTTTCCCTAGTAATAAATACGCCTCATCAGTTTGTTGATTTTTCTCTCTACCACCAATATTCATTCCGTGTTTCTGAATAGCTTTTACTGCTTTTTCTTCTGCACGTTCAAAATCAGGGTTTTTTGAAGCCCCAGGAAGAAACAAATCTTCTTTCACTTCCATACGTTCAACCGGAAGTACTTCCCAATAATCGTCATTAAAAGACTCTATTAATGCATTTTTACCAGATTCGTATGCTAAGTTCCCATTATACAGCACGTTGTACTTAGTTGTTAGTGCATGAAAACCTCTGTTTAACGCCTTGTCTTTTTTACGAGAACAACCCACAAGAATAAAAATTGTAAGTACTACTGAAAATATATGAATTGCTTTTTTTCCCAAAATCTATATTAGTTTAATCCCACTGGCGGGCTTAATCTCCCGAGAAACACCTCGATTGACAATCTTATTCATCAACTACTCTTTAATATAATAACCACAAAGAAATTGACTCTTCTAGATAACTAAAATATGTGCCTTTTAGTATCTATAAGAATGTAAAAATACGTTTTTGTTTGAAAAAGCAATAATGTTCCTTATAAAAAGATCCCCTCTTAGTTAGAGAAATACATTTCAAGATCAGCTAAGGTTGCAGCATTTGTTTCTAAATCCTTCACTATTTTTCCTTTTTCTAAAACTACTATCCTGTCCGAAACATCTGTTACGTGTGATAAATCATGACTTGAAACCAATACTGTTACCGCATTATTTTGAGTAAGTTCTTTAATAATCTCTTTTAGTCTTATTTGAGTTGTAGGATCTAAATTAGCAAACGGTTCATCTAAAATTACAACTTCCGGATTTCCAATAAGCGCAGCTACAATACCTGCTTTTTTCTGATTTCCTTTACTTAAATCGCGTAAGTACTTTTTCTTTCCAAGAATTTCATCATGAAAGAAATCTGAAAATTGTGATATCAACGAATCTACATCTGCTTTATTTTGTCCACGTAATTCACCAATGAAATAAAAATATTCTTCTGCAGTTAAATACCCAATTAAAAAACTCTCGTCAATAAATGAACTCGTAAAATTTTTCCATGAATCTGACTCACTCACCACAACTCCGTTGTTTTTAATTGTACCTGTAGTTGGTTGAATAAGATCTAATAACAAACTGAAAAATGTAGTTTTTCCAGCCCCATTATTACCTACAATCCCTATACTTTGTCCTTTTTTAATTTCAAAATTTTCAATTTCAAGTACTGTATTGTTGTTATATATTTTTGAAATATTCTCTGATACTATCATAACTTATTACTTTTATTTTTGTTGAAAACCAATCACCATTGCATACTTGCGTTTTTTAAACACATTTACCAATTTTGAAAATATATAACCCTGAAAAATAAGTCCTAAAACACCTAAACAAAACAACACTACTACAGCAACATTAAAAGATACTAAAAAACTTATCAAACTAAATATACCCATTGGAATTAATACCATTGGAATTATCATTAACCATTGCGCCATACCCATTCCTTCATAGTTCATTATTGCACTTTTTGCCAAATCTACTCGCTTTTTATTAAATGTACATAAGTACAATAACGCAGGAACATTAACCCCAGCATTGTATACACCTCCTATTAAAAGCAATACTCCGATTTTCCATCCGAAATAAAAATATGGCAATGATAAAAGCGTTAGCACACCTATACTTAAAAGCAACAGCATACGCTTAGAGTTTAAATATTGTTTCATTGAAATATTCTGCGACATTAGTAAATTAAAATATGCACTATCCCATGAAGGTATAAATTGCCCGAAATTCATTAAAAACATTCCTGTAATAAAAATTGAAGCAAATACATGCATGATAGAACTACCCTCACCATAAGTGGGATTAGTAAAAAATATTAACCCATAAAACAACATTAACAAGGACATTATAACCGTCATCCTAGGGCGTTTGTTTCTCCAAATTAATTTGATGTCATTCTTTAAAAACGGAGCCACATCTCCAAATCTGTTCAACCATGAAAATTCTGAACCTGAAACAACTTTTTCTTTTTTTG
>JAWUYQ010000021.1:0-7954 GCA_034110725.1 Flavobacteriaceae bacterium | reverse complement strand
TCCTTTTAAACAAATAAAAAACCAGAGCTAATACTCTGGTTTTTTTATGCGTCAAAAAACAACCCTAAATATTAAAACAAAAAAACCTCTTGAAAATCAAATGATTAACAAGAGGCTTAGTACTGAAGACGGGACTTGAATCATTAGATTTCACGAACCTTGTCAGAGCGAAAAAACCTTTGTAATCTTATGTGTTTCATTAGAAGTGATACAAATAAGGGTTGTTGCAATGCTTTAACGAAATTGATTCAAATCTAAACAGATTGAAATTTACCGTACAAAAATCGTACACAGCCGTACAAATTAGATTTTAATGATTATTTTTGATTATCTAAAACACTCCTTCAAGAATGGCAACTATTAATTTCTTATATCGTTCTACAAAAGAAAAAGCACCTTTAACCCTAAGATTACTTTTTAGAGATAATCAAGGGAATGATATTGTATATAGCGCCAAGACTGAATATAGAGTTAATAAATCGTATTGGATAAAACATAACACCAACACAAAAGACCCTCATATTAAAAACAAACAAGTTGAAGTAAAAACAGAACTTCAAAAACTCGAAAATCATATATTAGATTCATTTCATAGTTCTCAAATTGATGAGGTTGACAAAAAATGGTTAGAGAATCAAACAGACCTATACTACAACCCAATAGAAGAAAAAAAACAAAGTAACTTATTAGTCGATGCAATTCAAAGTATAATCAATGAAGCAGAAACAAGAAAAAATGCAAAAGGAGGTATTGGTCTTTCAAAAAGTCGAATCAACTCATACAGTTCTCTAAAAAATATACTAATAGAATACCAAGGAAGAAACAAATTCAAAGTAAAAGACGTGAATGTAAAATTCGCAAAAGACTTCTTGAACTATCTTTTAAATACTAAAAATTACCAAAAAAGTTATGCTATAAAAAAGATAGCAGATATCAAGACGGTCTGCAATGATGCTGAACTGAATGGTATTGAAATCAATATTCAATTCAAAAAAATTGACAGTACAAAGGTTAAGAACGAAAATATACTTTATTTAAAACCGACAGAACTTGAAGCAATTGAAAATACAATCTTAAACAGTGACGCACTAATAAACGCACGTAAATGGTTATTGTTAGGTTGCAACATTGGTCAAAGAGGTGGAGATTTGCTTCAAATAAACCAAAACAACTTCATTAACCGCAACGGTTTAGAGGTAATTGAACTCGTACAACAGAAAACCGGGAAAAATGTTACCATTCCCGTTTTGCCAACTACGGAATCAATTATAAAAAGTGGTTTACCTCGTAAAATATCTATACAGAAATTTAACGAATACATTAAAAAGATTTGTGATAAAGCAAAAATAAACGAGATTATTCAAGGGAGTAAAATAACAGTAATAGAAAAAGGCAAAGGGAATACAGAAAAAAGAAAAATTAGTGGACTTTACCAAAAATGGGAATTAATGTCTTCACACGTTTGTCGTCGAACTTTTGCAACCAACCTATATGGAATACTCCCAACACCTATGATAATGCAAATAACCGCACACAGTAGCGAAAAAATGCTATTAAATTACATAGGGAAAAACTCACTTGACTATGCACAACAAATAGCAGACTTCTACACGCTACAAGCAATAAAAGAAAAAAGAGAACCTCAACTTCGAGTTGTCAAAAAGATTGTAAATGAATAATCAAATTAATTGCTGTACTAAAGAATTTAAAGTGGATTTGATTGAATTATGTTCAGGCTGTCCACTAACTGAATTAATCCTAAATGGGATAGAAAACCAAATAATCTATGACGCAAACATAAAAAAGGAGGTGTTGAATAATGAACAGTTTGAAGCCTATTTAAATTCAGAAATAGGAAGTGCGACTAAATCAATTACTGAAACATTATTAAATCAGAAGAAGCATAATACAATAGACCCAAACAATTATTACCTTCAAGTAAGGGTTAAAAATCTGATTTGGAACAAAGAACGCATAAAGGCATTGAACTTAATGTCAAAGAAAAGCAATAAAACAGAAATCTATATAAATCCATACCCAAGAATATTTACAAACAATAAAGGCTTCAGTATTTTTGACAAATTCATTGAGAATATAAATGCAAAAGCAGACTTCAGTTTTATTTTCAGAATTATGATAAACGACAAATTAATTCACGAAGATATTAAGCATTCTGAATACACATCATTTCTGACCGATAAATATGACGTTGTTGTTTATAAAATAATCTCGTTGAAAGATAGCGAAACCGCTAATAAGCACACTCTTTATCAATCAATTAAGAGTAACATAAATGCAGTCAACCCAAAATAGTCTAAAAACAGACTGCAAATAGCCTTTAATGAGGTTGAATTTTACATCGTATTAATTTAAAATATAATGTAAATGAAAACAATTCAATTAATTTCCGTAACACCGGAACAACTTCAAAACGCAATAATTGATGGTGTTAAAAAACAATTAGACGATTTAAAAAAGCATTTCCAACCTAAATCACCTAATGAGTATTTGACGCGTCAACAAGTTGCGAAACTTCTTCACGTTGATTTGAGTACAATTCACAATTTATCAGTAAAAGGAACACTTCAAAAGCACCAAATTGGTGGTCGTGTACTTTATAGACGCTCAGAGATAGAAAATTCAATAGTAAAACTGAAAAATAAATAACAATAAAAAGAGGACTGTATTTCAGTCCTCTTTTTATTGTTCAATAATTAAGCAATTGACTACGTCTAATTCTATTTTAAATATACTAAACAAAATGATCGATTATGTAAAATTATTGGTGGTTGATATTGATATTATAAAACTACTAAACTCAAAGAAACTCGACTTTAAAACCGACTTATCTACCTCAACGGGATTTATAAGAGATAAGGTTCGAATTGCTAAAATTCATCATTGCTCTATTGAAGTTCATAGAAGTGGAACTATCCTTTTCAAAGGTAGTATTCATAAAATGTACAATTCTATTAAAGGAGTAGAAGCATTAAAAAGTGAAAAAGGGTTTAATGGGAATGATTTTTCTTTTCAAGAAATAAAATACGTGCGCTCTTATTTGTGTGAGATTTTCAATTGTGTTCAAAAGAATATGATATTTCAAAACGTTGAATTTGGTGTTAATATTCAAATAAGTTTTGATCCAAGATTATTTATAAAAGGTTTACTATTTCATAAAGGGAAAAGATTTGAATTCCAATACAATGAAAACTTCGCACAAGTTAAACATAGTAGATTTTTAATTAAAGTTTATAATAAGTCAAAACAATACAGTATGTCCGGAAATACAATAAGGGTTGAGGTGAAAATAATCAAATCAATAGAGCTCAAATCGATTGAAATAATCTCTTTTGCAGATATTAATGACAATACTCTTCAAAAGGCAGTAGCCCTTCTTTTAAAGCGTTTTGATGAAATAATATACTACGACTATACAATTATAAAAAACAACCTAAAACCACTACATAAAAATTTAATCAAATTATTTAAAAATTCTCTTTATTGGGTTGATGAATTAAAATCCAATCATAGAGACAGACCTTTAAAAATCTTAAAAGAAATAATTGAAAATCATTCCAAAAATATTAAGAATATTATACGTCTTGAATTATTAAAAAAGTGTGTAACAATTAACCGTCAAAAAAATGAAAAGAATTGTGTAATTATTAACCATTCAAGTATAATGTAAATGACTACAATAAATCATAATAGAATATGCCTTGTTACAAAAGTAGATATTTCAATGCAAAAAAGGAATAGTCGTTTATTATCTCATAGGGGTCTTAAGCATCTTGAAAAAATAAATAACAATTATTTTAAAAGGTTGAAAAAGATTTTGTTAACGGGTGAGCCAAATAAGTATGAGAAAAACATATATAGCAAGATAGCTAAACAAATACGTAACAAGTATTACAATAATTATTCATTTTATTATTTAAATCAATTAAAAATGTTTGGAGACTTTAACAAAGAACTTTAAATTGCTAAAAACAAATATTGAATTGAAAAATAAAAAAGGGATATTAACACGTTTAGCGTCAAAGAGACATTGGAATAATGTTAAAAGAAAAAACACTAAAAGAAAAAATCATGAATCTAAGCGAATTGAAAAATATGCTTCAAACTTTAATATTGCTGAAGTTAAGTATCGCTTGCTTTCTGATAGTTTAAAGTATATCGCTGACTGTGAAAAAACTGAAATTTTAGAACCCTCTTTTAATAACCATAATAAATTTAAAAAAGTTAAGTCTCTTAAAGTTCCAATAGTTTTTTCTTTGGTTGATAATCCTAATGAGAGTTATACCTTTATAAAAAATGTAATTAACACAATTTATCATAATAAGGCAAAAGAGTTAAGACTTGACTATTCAAATACTACGATTGTTCATATTGGCGCACAATTATATTTAGATATACTTCTTAGGGATATTTTTACTTATTCAAAAAAACTATCAAATAAGCAGCCGAATCTAAGTCTTTTAAATAAGGTTCGTTCTATTAATGTGAAAAATGAAAATGTTGAAAAACTTCTTCATTCTATAGGTTCTTTCGCAATTCATATGAACACAAATAAAACCTATGAAGATATAGTGCCTTACAAATTATGTGAATTTAAAAAAAATGATTCATCTTCAACCTTATTTAATATTGAAACTAAAGAAAGAGATGTCACAGATTTAGTTCAATATGTTATAGATAGTCTTGAAAAAATCAATAAAGAACTCACTGATGATAGCATTGAAAACTTAAGTATAATTATTGGAGAAATTTTAATAAATGCAGAGGAACATTCAACTAATCAACATCGTTTTTCAATTGGATACTTTCAAAGTAATAATGGAGAAGAGGAAACAGGGATTTTTAATTTAGTTATCTTAAATTTCGGTAAAACAATTTATGACAAATTTAAAGATAAGGATTGTCCGAGAAAAGACATAGTTAAACAAATGGAGGATTTATCTGAAAAATATACTTCAAAAAGACTTTTTGGAGAAACGATTAAAGAAGAAACTTTATGGACACTTTATGCCTTACAAGAAGAAATCACATCAGTATCACCTCAAAAAAATATTAAAAGAGGTAATGGTTCAATTAAATTTATAGAAAGTTTTTTTAGTTTAAAGGGTGAGAATGGAAACCTTGATAGTGTTTCAAGACTTGCGATTTTATCAGGGAATACTTCAATTGTTTTTGATGGCACTTATGGAATAAAAGAAACAACTAAAGTAGAAGATAAGTTTAAAGTTATGACATTTAACGAATCAGGTAACATTTCGGACAAACCTGATGCAAATTATGTTAAATTTGTCAAAAATCACTTTCCCGGCACAATTATTAGCGCTCAAATATTAATAAGTAAAGATGATTTATTATGAAAGAAGAAATTTTTGAATTAGAAACTTATAGAGCAAAAGGCTCAAAAGTTTTTACAGGAAGAGATAAAGGGAAATACGTCAGGGTGAATTCAAAGTTTGATGAAATTGAAAAGAACAATGATAAAGTTATTTTCAAAATACCTGCAAACTTATTTTCAATTAATCCTTCATTTTTTGAAGAATTATTAATAAACGTAGTTCTTAAACTTGGGAAACAGGGTTTTATTGAAAAATACGAGTTCGTAAATGAAGGGAAATATAAATTTGAAAAACCCTTAAACGAAGCAATTGATAGAATTTTAAGAGAAAATAATGCTCTATGATAAATGTGTTATTAACTACTGAATTATCGGTATTTGAAATTGCAGAAAAATTAGCAACAATAACTATTGCTGTTTCAACATTAATTTTCTCTTTTTATATTTATAATTACCAACTAAAGAAAGATAATAAGAGTCTTAAATTAGATTGGTATCGTTTAATTATTATAGAATCTAAATTTGAAGAGTTCTTTGTTTTTTTTATGCGAGTTAACTCTTCATTAGAAAAAATTAAAAATTCTCCAAACATCACTGAAGACGAGAAATCTGATATTAACCAAGAGGTTTTAGAGCATCTACTAAAATTGCGATTAGAATTTGTATCACTCTTACTTGCAGTGGATAAAATGCTATATGACTGCGTATTACATCAGTTTGATGAATTATATGATAGCATAACCATTAAACTTGCGGATGAGGATCTTAATCTTTTTGATAAAGATGTATATGAGGATGAGATTACAAAACATATTTCGTCATACAAAACTAAAATACTAAAAATGTTTGTCGACTTTAAGGGGGCTAACGATACACATAAAGTAAACTAAAACATAAATTTCATGTAATCAACATATTAAAATAAAGTAGTAGCGTAATCGTATTCTTTTACTAAGAAATCGCCAATTTCAAAACAAATACAAAGAATGCAGTTGATCGTTACGTCCAATTTGGGCGTGGCTGACTGTATTGTATTTGGGTGTTTGGCGATACCTTTAGTATGTATGGTTCAGTTTCACGCCTTTCTTATTTTCTCAACTATCATTGGAACTGTGATAAAATAAACAACAATTATGAAAAAATTGATTTTATCATTATTTACATTATTTTTCTCAACACTAATTATTGCTCAAATAGAACCTGAGCTATCTTTTGATTCCAACAACAATTATATTCTCTACAATGCTAACAACATAAAAAAACTTAAAATAATCGAATTCGAACCGCAATTTGGATTTAAAGAGTTAGATAGTTTAAGTAAGCTCGGTTTAATCAAAAATAAAGTTGAAATACATTATGATTCAACAAGAATCACGAAGTTAATCAAAGAAGATAAAGGATATGGAAGTAATGAAGAATACGAACTACTGTATGACACTAAAGGGAGAGTATTAGAAAAAACGACAAATAGAAGTAGTAGTTCTGATAAAGAATTATACAGGTACAATGAAGACGACAATTCGGCTACGATGTTCTATCATAATGATTTTAAACGCAAAAAAGATTTAACCAAATATGACCGAGCAACTAAATATACTTTTAAAGATAATAAAACCATCAAAGAAGTGATAGATAATAAATACTCTAAAGATGAAATTATATATAAATACAACAAACATAATGATTTAATATATCGAAAAGGACAATACGTGACGACAACATTCGCTTATGTATATGACAGCCAATCAAGACTTATTAAGAAAAGAGAAAAGAATAATTCAGGTTTAGACAGAACCGAAGCATACAAGTACTTAGAAAACGGCTTATTAACTAAAAGAAGTAATGTTAATATAAAGAGTAATTTAAGGTCTTCAACAATCTATTATTATGATGAAAGAAATTACTTGACAAAAACGGAAACAAAAGGAAAGAATATTAATGACTATACTGTTTATGAAAACGATAAAAATGGTAATTGGTTAAAAAAAGAAATGTTCAGAGATAATAAATTGAAGTATTACTTTGAAAGAGTGATAATTTATAATCTCAATGACATTAATTTTTCTGAATAGTAATTTCACATCTCAAATAAATTTCACAGACTAAGAGTAATTTCCTATCACAAGAGTATTTTGTGGTCAGAATGGAATTAAAAAAAGATGTTTTTTTTTATGTCCTATTTCATTCTAACAAATTGTAATTTATTATTAAAAAATATAATTTACTTCTTGAAGAGTAATTTGACATCACAAAGGTCTTTTGGAAATAAGAGAATCAGATTTGGAAGAAGTTGTGGTACGGATAGGAAAAGAGTGTGAATCTCTAAAATATAAATACACTCTTTTGAGTTTGTTTTTTTTAAACTATAATTAGAAACAATACAGGTAGCCGTACAATAATCATACAAATAAACTTATTAAAAATAAAAAACCTCTTGAAAATCAGATGATTAACAAGAGGTTTAGTACTGAAGACGGGACTTGAACCCGTACGTCCTAATGGACATTGGATTTTAAGTCCAACGTGTCTACCAATTCCACCACTTCAGCTTGGTATATTAAAAAGAAAGTCTCAGAGCGAAAGACGGGATTTGAACCCGCG
>JAWUYQ010000020.1:0-11766 GCA_034110725.1 Flavobacteriaceae bacterium | reverse complement strand
TAGATGCCGTTGGAAATACAACAGCATAAACAGGAAAATTATTCGCTATTGCATCTGCAGCCTTAACATATTTAGCTTTATTTTATTCTTATGTTACATTCACATGAATTGATGGAATAAACATTTTTAAAGCACCTGTTTTAGCAATGTTATTTGTTGGTGGAATGGTGCCTGTAGTTTTTTCCGCCTTAGCAATGAATGCCGTTGGTAAAGCCGCTATGGAAATGGTATATGAAGTAAGACGACAGTTTAAAGAAATCCCCGGTATTATGGAAGGAACTGGAAAACCAGAATACGATAAATGTGTTGCCATCTCAACTAAGGCTTCCTTAAAAGAAATGGTTTTACCAGGATTATTAACCATCGGGTTTCCTTTATTAATCGCTTTTGTTCCATTGTTGTTTGGGATGACTAAAATGGCTGTTGCTGAAATGCTGGGTGGATACATGGCTGGGGTAACAGTTAGTGGTGTGCTTTGGGCAATCTTTCAAAACAATGCCGGTGGAGCATGGGATAATGCTAAAAAATCGTTTGAAGCTGGAGTAGAAATTAATGGAGAAATGACCTACAAAGGTTCTGATGCTCATAAAGCAGCAGTTACTGGTGATACTGTTGGCGATCCGTTTAAAGACACCTCTGGTCCCTCAATGAATATATTAATTAAGCTTACTTGTTTAATTGGATTGGTTATTGCTCCGATTTTAGGAGGACATTCAACTACTACTAATGAAACAGTCTCAAGCAGTATTCAAAAAGAAATTAAAATAGAATTTAACGAAAATGGTAGTCACGATTCTTCTGCCACTATTATAACTACCACTACTGAAAATGGGATTTCTAAAACCGAAAAAGAATCTATTATTGGTGATTCAGAAACAATCAAAAAGAGAATTTCAGAAATAAAAAATGAATAGTAAATTGTTTCATATAAATAAAAAAGCCAGCTAATTAGCTGGCTTTTTTATTTATATTTATTTTCTCCTACTAAAACAGTCCATTTATTTCTGCATCTATCTTATTAATGATACTTCCTAAATCTTCTGGATTATCTACAAAGTTTAAATCGTCCACATCTATTACCAATAACCTTCCTTTGTAATCATGTACCCAAGCTTCGTAGCGCTCATTTAATCTACTTAGATACTCTATACTTATCGTGTTTTCATAATCCCTTCCTCGCTTATGAATTTGCCCTACCAAGTTAGGAATAGAACTTCTTAAGTATATTAATAAATCAGGTCCTTGAACCAAAGATTCCATTAATTCAAATAAAGATTTATAATTCTCAAAATCTCTATTGGTCATTAATCCCATGGAATGCAAGTTAGGAGCAAAAATATGAGCATCCTCATAAATTGTTCTATCTTGAATAGTATCCTGACCACTTTCTCTAATTTGCAATACTTGCCTGAATCTTGAATTCAAAAAATATACTTGCAAGTTAAATGACCAACGTTCCATTTTGTTATAAAAATCATCCAAATACGGATTATCAACAACATCTTCAAATTGAGGTTCCCAATTATAGTGTTTCGCTAATAACTTTGTTAAGGTTGTTTTTCCAGCTCCAATATTTCCTGCAATTGCTACGTGCATAAGTTTATGTATTATTCTTTATTCAGGTTAATTTTAAAAGAATGCAATTCTTTTCCGTTGTAAATATACAAGGTTTCATTTGTTACAGAAAAATCTTTAATAGATAATTCTGGAAGCGCTATTAATTTAGGTTTTTCATCTGCTACAGCTAATGAGTATAACTGAGCATCTTTCTTTAAAACAAAATAATCTTTATAATAAACAAATGCATCATATCCTTCTAAGGCATAGCTATTCAGCTGATTCCCATATATATTATATTGTAACAACTTAGTTTTAGTTAAAATCCAAAAAAAATTATAATTGCTATAAAAATCAACAATAACTTCTTGAATTGATTGACTAGAAGCTTCAATAATATCCTGTTTTGGATTATACACTTGCAGCTGTTGTGTATCAGTATTAAAAATCCATAGGCGTTTATTACTTGCTGAAGAAGCATGTGAAATTGTACTAAAACTATTGGATTGGTTGAAATCAATTTTACTGATTCCACCAAGTCTTCTATCCAGTTGAATTACTGTATTGAAGTTTTTATAAAACAATGTAGATTCTAATGAATTTAATATATCTACCGAATTAAGCGAACCGTATAAATTATTTTGATAAGAATGATATTCTGATTTTGTTTGCTTGGATAACACATCGTTTTTTATATAAAACAATTCGTCAAACATATTTACTCCTATAAAAGTATCCGCATTTAAAGGAACACTTTTAACCAATTTCACTTCTATTCCTTCTTGCCCTTGTAAAAGGAAAAACGAACTGAGGAATAATATATATAATAGGTTTTTCATTTAATTTCCAATAATAGGTCATTGTAAAAATAACAAATGATAAAGTAATAAGTGGCTTAATCACAAATTAACTTATACCCAAACCCGCGGACATTTACAATTTGTATGTTCTCGTCTTTTTTTAACTTCTTGCGTAGCTTGGTTATAAATACATCCATACTTCTTGCGTTAAAAAAATCGTCATCTCCCCAAAGTTCTTTCAATACTTTAGACCTATCCAATACTTGATTTTTATTTTGAAGCAAATGATGTAATAAGTGTGCTTCACGATGCGTAACTGTTACCTTTTCTTCATTTTTATATTGCAAAAATTGTTTTGACAAATCAAAACTAAACTCGCCAATCAGTGTTGCTTTTCGCTTTGAAGTGTTTCTACTAAGTAAGTTATGAATACGCACAATCAACTCCTCCATACTAAAGGGTTTTTTGAGGTAATCGTTCCCTCCTATGGTAAACCCTTCAACCACATCTTTAGCTTGCGATTTTGCTGTTAAGAATAAAATGGGAACCTCCTTATTTTCCTTACGTATTTCTTTTGTTAATGTAAACCCATCTTTTTTTGGCATCATTACATCTAACACTAATATATCAAAATCTTGTTCCTTAAACATTTTAGAAGCAACTTCCCCATCTATAGCCAAAGACACCTTAAAGTTTTTTGTTTCCAAGCTTTCTTTTATAATCTGTCCCAAAGATGGCTCATCTTCCGCCAATAGTATCTTTATCAATTTATCCATTAGGAAGTGTTATTTTAAATACCGTTTGTTTTTTTTGTAACTCTAATTGAATTGTACCATTATGCTTTTCAATAATTTTTTTGGTGTAATACAAACCAATTCCAAACCCTTTTACGTCGTGAACATTTCCCTTTGGGACTCTATAAAATTGCTCAAACAATTTTTCCTTGTATTGATTTTCTAAACTTGTACCATCGTCAATAACATTTATAACTACGTTATTCTTTTCAGGTAGTAATTCTATTAAAATATTATCCCCCCCATACTTAATAGCATTATCAATTATATTATTTATTGCATTTTCAAAATGAAATAAATCTACACTCAAAAACACTTCTTTGGAGGTTGCAATAAAATTCAATTTCTTTTCTGAGTTAGAAACTTGAAACTTTTCTACAATAGTTTTTAGTAATTCGGAAGTATTTACTTTTTCCTTATTTAGCACCAAACTATCACTATCCAAGGTAGCTGTTTCTAGCAATTTTTCAACCATTACATTTAGTTTTGACAACTGATTGGTTGACATATCTAAATATCGATTAGTTCGCTCACTATGTTCTACTTCATTAAAATCCTTTATACTTTCTAAAGCCACACTAATAGTTGCTATTGGTGTCTTAAACTCATGCGTAATATTACTTATCAAATCATTTTTTACCTCAGATAACTGTTTTTGATGTTTGATTATTTTAAGCAGATAAAATAAACAAGCTATAACCGCAAGTACTAATAATGTAGAAATAAGAATTCCAACGAAAATTCGTTTTAGTATTGTTCTAGTTACATTAGTAAAATGCATCTTTAATTTACTATCGTGTGGTAAAAATGAAGATTTAGATTCTACAGTTAATTCAGAGTCCCTATTAATTTTAGGGTTCGTCTCCTTAATTTCTTTAAACCTCTCTACTATCACAAGGTTGTAATCAACAACTATGTATTTACGCTTCAACTCATCTTCTAATAAGACATTAATACGCTTGATATTAATTGTATCATTTGATAAACGCAACATTACCTTTGCTGTTAACAACTCAAAATCTTTTTTATTTAAAGAATCTAATTCTGTAGTTTTTATAGCTTTCAATATTTTCCTATCTCCAACCCATTCTTCAGTAGTAATTATACCGTTATCGTCAGTAGTTATCAACGTGTCTTTTTCTGCTGTTTGAAATATTGCTACATGTTCAATTTCATTTATCGTAAGAGAGTCCAGAATAGTATCTTTCTCATTGATATTAATGTCCTGAAATAAACGATCATAAATTGTATCACCATTAACAATCATATTCTCATTAATCTCACCTTCATTAAAACTGAACTTATATGTCGTATTTTCTGCTAACTTCGCGTAATAGTCATCTACTGCATTATCCAAACTAATCTGTACTTCATTTATCAGTTGTTGCTTGTTTGTTAAATAATTTTTATAATTCCAATATGCTTGGATACCAATAGTTGCAAGTATTACAACTATAATAACATTTAAAATCCATCTATATTTTAAATCATTCATACTCCAAAAGTAACAGTTAAATAACTACCAAACCAATCACTTAACACTCGTTAACACAAGTTAACTATAAAAATCTATTTTGCTTTGCACCTTTGCATAGTCAATAATCAAAAAACGAACAAAATGAGAAACACAGTTACACTACTCTTAGTAGTATTATTCGCAAGTTCATTAACTGCACAAAACTTTCAAGGAAAAGCAACTTATAAATCAAAGAGAAAAATAGATATAAAATTGGACAGTACACAAGTAGATACCGGCATGCATAAAAAGATGATGGAAATGCTGAAGAAGCAGTTTGAAAAAACTTTTGCCTTATCTTTTGATAAAAATGAGTCTATTTATAAAGAAGATGAAAAACTATCAAAACCACAAGGCCCAAGTAATATGGAAATGGTTATGATTAATACTGGAGGCTCAGACATTCTATATAAAAATACAAAAGAAAAAAGATACACCAATCAAAACGATGTTTTTGGGAAAATATTTTTAATAAAAGATAATCTTGAAAAGTTAGATTGGAAACTAGAGAATGACACTAGAAACATTGGAGAATACACCTGCTACAAAGCTACATTAAATCGTGAGGTTGAAGTATTTGAAAGTGGTATTAGTTTTAATGGAGACAAAGACTTAGGCAAAACAAAAAAGAAAGCTCCAAAAATGAAAGAAATTACAATCACTGCTTGGTACACACCAGAAATACCTGTGAATAACGGGCCAGGAAATTATCATGGTTTACCAGGACTAATTTTAGAGGTTAATGATGGTACCGAAACAATAATTTGTAGCAAAATTGTAATGAATCCTAAAAATAGTATTGTTTTAAAAGAACCAAGCAATGGAAAAATTGTTACACAAGAAAAATTTGAAACTATCATAAATAAGAAAATGAAAGAAATGGAAGAAAGACGGAGTTTTAATAGCAATGACGGGGAAAACATCGAAATAATAATTGGCGGCTAATTTTTTTAACAAAACATTAACAATCAAGAATTAAACCTTTGATCGAAAATATATTCTAACACTGTAACATAAAACGACATAAGTCGTCTTATTAGGATATCATTAAAACAGATCGAGAAAATGAAACTTATTGTAACCACTTTTTTAGCCTTATTCACAGCAACATTATTTGCTCAAGATTTTCAAGGACAAGCTACTTATCAATCAAAAACATCAGTTGATATGGATAAATGGGGAGGTGGAAACATGTCTCCTGAACGTAAAAAAATGATGGCTGAACGCATGAAAGGGATGTTTGAAAAAACATATGAATTAACGTTCAATAAAACTGAATCAATTTATAAAGAGGAAGAAAAACTATCGGCACCTGGTCAAGGAGGTAATAGATGGGGTGGTATGATGAGTAGTTTTACTCCTGGAAAGCAGTATAAAAACATTAAGGACCAATTAGTATTGCAAGATCAAGAATTTTTCGGAAAGCAATTTTTGATAAAAGATTCACTTCCAAAACTAGAATGGAAAATGGAAAGTGAAACAAAACAAATTGGTAAATACATGTGTTTCAAAGCTACAGCAGTGAAGAAAATTGATGAAATGGACTGGAGAAGCATGCGTAGAAGAGGGAAGAAAAAAGATGATGAGGAAAAAAAGAAAGATTCTACCGAAATAAGTAATGATCCTATGAAGGATATAGAAATCCCTAAAGAAACAATTGTTACTGCTTGGTATACTATGCAAATTCCTGTGAGTCAAGGTCCGGGAGAATACAACGGTTTACCTGGATTAATACTAGAAATTAATGCTGATAAAACTACCATTTTGTGTACTAAAATAGTATTAAACCCTTCTGAAAAGAAAGAAATTAAAGCACCTTCAAAAGGAAAAGAAGTTACAAGGAAAAAATACAATGACATTGTAAAAAAGAAGATGGAAGAAATGAGAGAAATGTACGGTGGTCGTGGAGGAAGAGGTCACGGTAGAGGTCATTAATTCAATACATTAACATAACTACATCACTGTAGAAAACTAATTCAACAACAAAATGAAACACCTATTAACAGCGCTACTACTAATAGTAGCTAGTTATTCTTTTGCCCAAATTAAAGTGGAAGGTATTGTAAAGGACAGTATTGGAACCCCTCTAGATCTAGCAAATGTTATCGCGATAAATCAAGAAACGAAAGCTTTAGATTCCTATGGAATCACTAATGACAAGGGTCGTTATAAACTTAATCTTAAAAAAAACACTTCTTATAAACTTCAAGTAAGTTATATAGGAATGAAGAGTTATGAAGAAATCATAACAACAAAAGAAAGTGACCTCTCAAAAAGCTTCAATCTATTTGAAGATAATACTTTAGATGAAATAGAATTGACTTATGAAATGCCTGTTACTATTAAAGGAGATACTTTAATTTATAATGCCGACTCTTTTAAAAACGGAACAGAACGTAAACTAGAAGACGTATTAAAAAAACTTCCGGGAGTAGAAATTAACGATGACGGACAAATAGAGGTTGAAGGAAAAGTAGTTGGTAAAGTAATGGTTGAAGGAAAAGATTTCTTTGATGGGGATTCAAAATTAGCTACAAAAAATATTCCTGCAAACGCAGTTGATAAAATTGAAGTTTTAAGAAATCATTCCGATGTAGGACAATTAAGTGGTGTACAAAACAACCAGGATAATATTGCCTTAAATATTAAGTTAAAAGATGGTAAAAAGAACTTTTGGTTTGGTACCGTAACTGCTGGTGGTGGAGTTTCTGATGACGATGGACTATATTTAGCACAACCAAAACTGTTTTATTATAGTCCTAAATACAGTGTTAATTTTATTGGAGACATAAACAACATTGGTGAAGTAGCCTTTACACGTCGTGATTATTTCAACTTCACAGGAGGTTTCAAAAACCCCAGTAGACAAAGTGGGACAAATATCAGTTTAGGAAATAACGATTTAGGTTTTTTAACGCTTCAAAACAACAAAGCAAAAGACATAAATACAAAATTTGGCGCTGCAAACTTTAGCTTTGCGCCTAATAAAGCATTAGACATAAGTGGTTTTGGGATTTTCTCTAGTAGTAGAAACGAGTTACAAGAAAACAACACTGTCCAATACACTAATGACACTGATCCTGCTACGCCAGATATCCCAACTGAATCTACACAGAATAGTACTTCACAAAAAAGTGACTTAGCAATGCTTAAATTGAGTGCTAAATACAAGCCAAATAGTAATAATCAACTAGATTATGATATACTTGGAAGAACTTCGAAAGAAACTCAATATCAAAATACTTTATCTTCTGTATTAGGTAGAATTGACCAAGAAGAAGAATCCAATCCATATAGCATTAATCAGAATTTAAATTACTACTATACTCTAAACGTGAAGAATATTTTTTCATTAGAAGCACAACATTTATTACAAGATGAAGACCCATTCTACAATGCTGTTCTTGAGAACACAGTCGGGTCAACTACTGATCCATACGACAACACAGCAGTAAATTTAGGCTTAGATCAACTTTCCAAAAATTACAATGTAAACCAAGAGAAACGAGTAAAATCTAATCAAGTGGACGCAAAATTGGATTATTGGAATGTAATTAATGACAAGAGTAACATTAACATTACTGCAGGAAACTTATATAGTTCTCAAAAATTTGACACTAATCTATTTCAATTTTTAGACAACGGAAACGCAATTACTCCTACACCAATAAATGGAAATTTAACAGACAATAAAACTAAGTATACATTTAATGATGCTTATGTAGGATTGCATTATCGTTTTATAACTGGTAAATTCACCTTTACACCAGGGGTTTCTGGACACGCATACAGTGCTAAAAACTCACAGTTTGGAATAACTCATACAGATAATTTCTTTAGAGTATTACCTGATTTTAATACAAGAATTCAATTAAAAAAATCAGAGAATATCAATATAAATTACAGCATGAAGACCAACTTCACTGATGTATCACAATTAGCAAGAGGTATTGTTATGAATAATTACAATTCTTTCTTTTCTGGAGAACCTACTTTAGAAAGTGCTTTATCACACAATTTAAACTTGAGCTACTTTAGTTTTAATATGTTTAATTATACGAATGTATTTGCTAACATTAACTATAACAAAAACATCGACGGGATTAGAACAATATCTACTCCAGGAAGCGTAATTAGAACAAGTACTCCCTTTAATTCTGACTTTTCAGATGAAAGCGTAAGTGCAAGCGGTAGATTCCAAAGAACATTTGGAAAACTAAGAGCTACTGCTAGTGGTAATTTTAGTTATTCAAAAAACACTAACTTCTTTGGCTTAACACCTATTGAATACGAAAATTATACCCAAACTTACAGAGGGCAATTTAGAACTAATTTCAAAACAGCTCCAAATGTAGAAGTAAGTTACAGGTATACAATACAAGATAATGACCAAGGTTCAACACGATCGAAATTCTATACTAAAGCACCATCAATAAATTTTGATGCACTTATATGGAAAGTGTTAACCTTTAAAACAGAATACACATATAATAATTTCAGTGATGAATATAAAACATTGAACAGCTATCAGTTTTGGGACGCTTCATTAGCATATCGAAAAGACCAAGATAGTAAATGGGAGTTTGAATTAAAAGCTAGTAATTTACTAGATACTAGATCTCAAACTAACTCTAACACGAGTAGTATTTCTACCAGTGTAACTGATTATTATATTCAACCACGTTTTTTAACTGCAAGAATAATTTATAGCCTATAATACACGAATTAATTACACCTAAAAAAGCCCTTTGAAATTAATTCAAAGGGCTTTTTTTATACTATTATTTTTCTACCAATCTATAGGTTGGTAATCTTTCAAGAATTTACCACACCAATGTTTCCCTGTATTGATTCCATCAATTAATGGATCTAATACTCTTGCAGCCCCATCTACAATATCTAAAGGTGGTTGAAAATCATGTACTTCAACTTTACTTTTTGATAATTCTGCCGGATCTTCATCAGTAACCCAACCAGTATCCACTGCATTCATATAGACACCATCTTTAGCGAAATCTAATGCTGAGGTATGTGTCATCATATTTAAGGCTGCTTTAGCCATATTAGTATGTGGATGACGATCTTCCTTATAAAATCTATGAAATTTCCCTTCCATAGCTGAAACATTTATAATATGCTTTTTTCCTGTATTCACACTACGCATAAGTTTAGCAAGCCTGTTACATAATACAAATGGAGCAACTGCATTTACCAGTTGTACTTCAATCATTTCAGTAGTTTCAATTTCACCAAGTTTCAAACGCCAACTGTTTGTTTTACGCAAATCTACTTGTTGTAAATCGGCATCTAGTTCTCCTTCTGGGAAAACTTCACTCGCTTGTAATGAGTTGTCAAAACTATATGGAATTTGCGATAATTTAGCAGATGATCGTATTCCAATTCCTGGTTCTGGTCCATGCCATGAAACTGGTAATGTATTATTTTTTGCTGTAGCAGCTACACCAGTTGTTAAATCTTCTATTTCTTTTAAACATGAATTATGATCAGCTAATAAATTTTGTGCATACTGAGGTAATGACTCAAGAGGCTTTTCTTCTTTACTCATTAAATGCTGATAAAAACCAGCAGGTCTTCTCACAGTTTGTGCAGCATTGTTAATTAGTATATCTAACCTGTCATATTGTTGTTCTATGAAATTACAGAAAATTTCAACACTAGGAATATGACGTAAATCCAATCCATGAATTTTTAATCGATGACCCCACTCTAAAAAATCTGGCTCCTTAGAATAACGCAACGCTGAATCTACAGGAAAACGTGTTGTTGCAACAACTGTTGCTCCTGAACGTAATAATATTAAAACAATATGGTATCCAATTTTTAACCTAGACCCTGTAACAACTGCTACCTGACCAGTTAAATCGGCTGTTTGAAAACGTTTAGCATAATTAAAATCAGCACATTCTGGACACATCGTATCATAAAAGTGATGCATTTTAGTGTACACTGTTTTACATACATAACAGTTTCTTGGCGACTCTAATTCACCTATTTCTTCATCCTTAGGAATTTCTAAAAGTGTTGGCGCTATAAAAACTGTTGCTTCTCGAGCACTACGTATTCCTGTTTTCTTACGCACATGTTTATCACGCTCAATCATCTTACGTTTAGCTGCTTTTTTAGCATCCTTCCTTCTTTGCTGAAACTTATCTCTATTTGGTCGAGAAAGCATTCCTGCTGCTTTTAATAAAGCAATACGTTTTTCTTCAGGAAGGTCAAATACTTGATTCGTATTTTCAGATAGTCTTTCTAAAATAGCAATACATTTTTCAATGTCTTCATTACTAACTTCGGTATTCACCTCTTCATTAAATTGCGTCATACTTCAAAAAATCACATTTTATTTGCCAATTGCCCACAAGCAGCGTCAATATCTTTTCCTCGAGAACGACGAACTGTTGCTGGAATCCCACTCTTTTCTAATTGATATAAATATTCATCAACCATACTTCTGTCTGCTTGTTGAAAAATTCCATCATCAATCGGATTGTACTCTATAATGTTTACTTTACAAGGCACATAGCTACAGAATTTTAACAATGCTGTAATTGCTTCTTGATTATCATTTATTCCTTTCCAAACAATATACTCGTAGGAAATTCTACTTTTAGTTTTTGCATACCAGTACACTAAAGATTCTCTTAAATCCTCTAACGGAAAATTTTCATTAAACGGCATTATCTTCGTTCGTACTTCATCAATTGCTGAATGAAGAGAAACTGCTAATTTGAATTTTACTTCGTCATCAGCCATTTTCTTTATCATTTTAGGAACACCTGATGTAGAAACAATAATACGCCTAGGCGACATCCCTAATCCTTCCGGAGAAGTTATCATATCAATTGCCTTAATAACATTGTTATAATTCATTAAAGGCTCTCCCATTCCCATAAAAACAATATTAGACAATGGACGATTAAAATATAACCTGCTTTCTTTATCTATAGCCAATACTTGATCATAGATTTCATCAGGGTTTAAATTACGCATACGCTTTAAACGAGCTGTTGCGCAAAACTGACAATCCAAACTACAACCAACTTGACTTGAAACACAAGCGGTGGTTCTTGTTGCTGTT
>JAWUYQ010000019.1:0-8916 GCA_034110725.1 Flavobacteriaceae bacterium | reverse complement strand
GAATAAAATTAAATATTTCTTGAGAAAAAAGGATATCCTTGTATTCACTAGTAATTTGAGAGCTTTCAATATGATTGTTGAGTAATGATTCTCTTATGTCAATAGAATAATCATCTAAGTGTAGAATATTCTCTCCTGTTAATAAATTAAACCTTTTTAGTTTTTCCGATTCTAAAATAGCTCTATTGAGTATATGTTTTCTTGTTGTAAATATTAAGGTCTTATTAGAGCCTTGTTTTACCCTCCTCAGAACTTTATTAAGGATTGTATCGCTTCCTCGAGCTTTATTAATTTCAATTTCGTTACTTCCAAGAAAATCATCAAAATAAATTATTTGTTTTGACTTATCTGGTTTTAAAGCAGAGTCTCCATCTTTAATTGAATCATAAATATAGATTAATTCATAATCATCTTTTATGTACTCATATGCCAGCATTTCTGCCAGTGTTGTTTTACCAACTCCTGGTTCACCTGTAATAACTATGAATTTATTTGTTTTTAAAGATTCTCTAGCCTTATTGAATGCTGGAGTTTCAACATAAATCTTTAATCTTCTTTTTATTTCATTTTCTAAAAAATCTACCGATCTATATTCTAAGTTAGAATTAAGTAACTTCTGAAAAACATTGGTGTCAGAAAACCAAAGTTTAAAGTGAGCATTTAATACTTCCGGATAGGTTTCAATTAATCTATTCAAATCCTTTTTCCCATATATGTCATTGAGTGATTTTATATATGGAGTAAATAACTCTTTTATAGATTCGGTGTTGGCTACACTTAAATCAACTGAGGTAGATACTATATATTTATTAGGACTAAGAGCCTTAACTTTATCCAATTCTTTATTCTTCAAAGTAGATTTAAGTCCTGAAAATCCTGAATCTAAGTAGTGCTTTACTTGACCTACGTGTTCATATTGGTTAGCTTCGGTAGAATATAAAAAATCAATCCCTTTGTCTTTTCCTTCTTTGAAGGTTTTATATCTTATACTTGAATTTGCTGGTTGTTCTGCATTTATTAGGTCGCAAGATAAATCTTCAAGATCGGTACCATTTAGTGTTGAAAAATCATATTCAGCCATTATATATTCTCTTTAATTCAATTGTTTTTTTTATGTTCATTTTGTGTGTTGGAAAAAAAATGGAAATCTTATTAATTAAAACAGTTAATTTTTGTATTTGCTTTATCATTTTTCGCATGAAACCTAACGTTTAGCTATGAATTTTACGGGGCAGAAAATCCGCGGATTTTCGTATCGTCACAAGCCATAAGCTTTTTGTTTTGTTTTTAATTTTGTCGTTTTAAAAAAACGAAATTAAAAGATTTGGCGATGATAATAAATATACACAAGCATCTGGCTTTAACCCCCCAAAAAAGACTTATTGTTTATAGGAGTTGTTTTATGCATTAATATTTTTTGAGACAGCTTTTCTTACTTTTTTTTCAATACGTATATAATATTTTACTATTGAATCTTTTTGTGCCTTTTTTAAAGTATCATTCTTTTTATTAGATTGAATTAAATAAAAATAGGTCTTAAAATCAGTAGAAATGTTTTTATATTCAGTACTGTCAATATATACAGATAATTCGTCAAGAGAGCTTTGTGATTTTATCAATTCTTTCGTGATTGAAGCCTTATGATTTTTATCAATTTTTTCTATTGATCCATAAAATGAAGAAACAAATTTTTTATATTCAGGAATTATAATTTCTCTGTTCAATTTAACTTTTTCAATTTTCATTGTCTTTAATTGTAATGAAGAACTATAGTAGATAGAAAATCCAGCAATTAGTAATGATATTAAGGGTAAACCAATGGTTCCGATTCTTAACCAAATTTGATTTTTAATTCTTTCCTTTTTATTAAAACATTCATTTATATAGGTTACACCCCATTCTGTTATGTTATAACTTAATGGTGTAGCTTCAATAGAATTTCTAAATCTATTCCGAAACACGCTCGTTGTTTTAAGTTTTAGAATGTCTTCTTTTTCTGAAGAAGATGCTGCTATCCATTTAGGTCTATTAGAGCCTTGATTCATCAAATCCTTCCATTGGCTTAACTGTTTTGAAGGGATTTCTTCTTGGAATAGTTCGGGGAATTTATTAATTATGTTTTTTACTTCGTCTTCACTAATATCTGCTATTCTTTCTTGTATTCCTTTGTATGTAATTTGAGGAACAATATCATTACAACTTAAAATCCATATAGCTGTGACATTTTTAATTTCCATTTTATTTATAGTGTTTATTTTCAAAATATGAAAAGTTTAGGTTAAGTTTAGTGAACCAAATCGATAAGGTTTTCGGAGAAGGACTATGCTATATCCTTTTTCCTTTTTAAAAGTTAAATCAGAAAGTATTTAGCGACGTAATTATTATGCAGAAAACTATAAGCAGGGAAAAGCATACATTAATTTTAGTTGTTAATTGGCTATTTTTACTTTATAGAGTCTTTGTGTATATCATAATGAATTGAATTGATTTGTTTCAAAGTTTCTTTTTCTATTTCAAGTCTTTCTTTTGAATTACTTATTATTTCTTCACAACAATTATTATTATCACTAAAAATATAACCAACAAATTGAAACAAGACAGTAAAGATTAAGGCAATAATAGATACGATTAGAGTTCTTTTGGCTGTTATAAAGTTTTGATTCGCAATTTTTAGGTTTTTAATAGAAATTTCTTTTTCATTTAATGCTAAGAGTTCAAAATCAGTTAAAAAACCATTTTTCAGGAATGAAATTAAAGTTTTGTCAACTACTAGTGATCTTCGATTGAAGTGTAATAAATCTTCAATTAAATTTTCGTCTTCAATATTTTGGCTGATTAGATTTTTGAGTTTTTTTTCTCCAGTAGATGAATAAATTGTGGCTCCCCTTTTTATGTAAACGATATTTTTATCAAAATGCCTCGAAGTTTCTTTAAAAAAATAAATTAAATCTTTTTTTTCAAGAAACTTTAAAAGCTTAATGATTAAAAAAAGTTCATGTGAAACAGTTCGTGTTATATTGATTAAGTCATTTTTAGACTCAAAATCTTCTTCATAATAGTTTATTTCAACTTTTGATTTTTCATAATTCAATTCAAATTCAACAGGATAATTAAAGCTCCAAAAAAATAAATTACCAATGTTGTTGTCTTTTGAACCTGATAAATCAACGATTGATTTAAGATATTTTTTTTCTAATTCACTAAATTTTTTCACAGCATTTAAGTTTTTCTAAAGTGTCGTGCAACGCAAGTCGACCAACTGGATTCTCTGTAGGAAATCCACGAGTAAATATACACTTACTGTTGATTTTATAAACCAAACTTAAGCATGCATTTTATATGTTGTTGGTGGTGGTTTTTATCTATTATTAGGAAGAAAACTTAACTCTTCAGGATATTTATTAAAGGATATTACTTTCTTTTTAGCATCATTATAATGATTTTCTTTCACATACATTGTTTTCATAGAATCCCACCTTTCTTTTACTGAATTTATACTATAATCAAGTATAGGACTATTTATTTTGGTATTAAGTATTGTTTCAATTTGATGTCGAATTCTTTCATACTCTATACCTAATTCTCTGTGCTTTTCAGCTTTTTCTCCTGGTCTGATAAAAGATTGATAACCTGTTAATATAGCCACTATAAATAATATTAAAGGAAGTATGTATTCTTTTAACCAAGGTTGTTCTATAAATGGGAATCTATATGTAAATGCCACAATTGTAGAAAGGAAAAAGGCCCATGTGCCTATTCTACGTTCTAGCTTACTATAAGATATTGATTGAAAGCAATGCGCATATTCAAGCTGATGAACCTTTCGCATCCAATCTAAAAGCATAAGTTCTTTTTTATTCATAATTGACTTTCAATTTTGTCTAGAAGGTATATTGGAGAAATATTCATTTTCCTATTTACTTCAGATTCTTTAATATCTTTTGGACCAATCACAAAGGATTCCCCAAGTCCATCTTCACCGGTAAATGAAAAAAATGTTGCTGAACATTTAGGAGAATTTTTATGACCAGATTGATGGAGTTTACTAGGTTTTATTTCGTAATATCCATTTTCTAGGTGTATCTCTTCACTAACTTTAAAAAGCTCAGTATTCTCATTTTTATTTACTGCTTTTGATGTATGCTTATTAACTTCATTTATCGAATCGTTATATACAACTTTAAAGAATGAATGCTTGGAATTTATTGAGTTCTTTGCAAACTCATACCTGTCATTAATTATTTTACCAGTGATTATCCAACTTTTAGCAAAAAATGTATGAGAGTGAATTGAGAAGTCTTTTACTTTTTTTAAGTCCATATATGTATTTAATGAATCATCCCAAATGTGTAGTCTTAAAAAATCAAACTTGTCTAGAGCGTCATCTTGTTTATATAAAGGGATCGATAAAAATCCTTGAGAACCAATAGATGAAATAGTATTTTCTATTGGTATTACTCTAATTGAGTTAGAAATTAATTTCCATACTAGTTTAATGTCTAATTCGATGTTCTTATCTCTACAAAATCTTACTTCACGCACACCAATAAACCTTTGAATAAATGATTTTATATAAATATCAGTTAGTTTATTTTCAATTGATTGAATTTCAAGTAGCGAAACGGTATTTTTATTATCAAATATTAGTTTGTTTAGGATATTTAAAGAAGCTATTTCTTTTTTAAAGGATTCGCTATAACCTTTAGTTAATGGTATATAAAAGTTACTAAACTCTTCTTTAGTAATGATTTGGTTTTGTTTCATAATTTTCTAATTACCGCCAACGGTTATATAAACACAATTGCGTTTATAAATTAAATTTCGCATATAGGCACTATTGCCTATATACATTAGCATAGAAAAGTAAATCTACAACTATCTTATTTGTTTTTTTTGGGTAACATAAATTATTTATCCAATAATTTATAAGGAAAAAATGCACATTATTATGTACGAGTTTGATTGTCAGTGTGTAAGGTTATTTGTTAATATCCTCTTTTCTTTAATCAGTAAACCAACAAGTTTTCTTGGTAACTTTGTAGAATGTTCGCACTTGTTGATTGTAATAACTTCTATGCATCTTGTGAAAGATTGTTTCAACCTTGGTTAAAGGATAAACCTATTGTGGTGTTATCTAATAATGATGGTTGTGTTATTGCACGTTCTAATGAAGTGAAAAAGTATGTTCCCATGGGGGCTGTAGCACATAAATACAAACAAGTATTTGAGCAAAATAAAGTAAATGTATTCTCATCAAACTTTGCTTTATATGGCGACTTGAGTAACCGAGTAATGAATAACTTAAGAGAGTTTTCACCAGATATTGAAATCTATTCTATTGATGAAGCATTTTTAAAGTTTGAGGGATTTGAAGAATACAACCTTCAAGAATACGGTGTTAAAATGAAAGATACCGTAAACAAGAATGTTGGTATACCTGTTAGTATTGGTTTTGCTCCTACAAAGGCGTTATGTAAAGTAGCAAACCGAATAGCAAAAAAATTCCCTATAAAAACTAATGGTTCTTATGTAATCGATACAGAGGAGAAAAGAATCAAAGCATTAAAGTGGTTAGCTATTGAGGATGTTTGGGGAATCGGTCGTAAGATAGCTGCTAAACTAAGAGCCATAGGAGTTAAGACAGCTTTTGAGTTTACACAATTACATGATGGCTATGTAAGAAGAGAATTTTCAGTTGTTGGATTGCGCTTAAAACATGAGCTAGAAGGAAAATCACGATTAGACCTCGATGAGGTTGCGACTAAAAAATCAATAGCAACAACCAGGAGTTTTAAAAATGACATAACGGATATTAATGAATTGCGTGAACGCATTAGTACCTATGCAGTGCTATGTGCTGAAAAGCTAAGAAAGCAAAATTCAGATTGTAATCTAATTACGGTGTTTATATTAACCAACAGGTTTAAAAAAGACAAGCCACAATATTACAAAAGTGTAACCATAACCTTACCTTATGCAAGTTCATCGAGTATTACCTTATCTAAATATGCGATGAAAGCATTATTAGCTATTTATAAAAAAGGCTATCATTTTAAAAAGGGAGGAGTAATCATAAATGGCATAACGCCACAAGCCACCAAACAGATTAATTTGTTTGTAAATGAAAACCCCAAACACGTTAATTTAATGAAAGCTATTGATACAATTAATAGTAACTTAGGGGTAAGTAAAATAAAACTAGGAAGTCAGGATTTAGGAAGAACTTGGAAAATGCGTCAAGAGAAACTATCCAAAAGATATACCACTAGTTGGAATGAATTATTAGAAGTAGAATAATGAAAATAGTTAAAGTACCACAGTTTGGAAGTGAAATTGAAAACTTGCCATTTAGGGTAAGTAATGAAGGGGTGTTTGTAAAATATTTTGAAGATGGTGTACAAGCTGGATTTCCCTCTCCAGCAGATGATTTTAAAGAGCAAAAATTAAGTTTAGATGAAAAGTATTTGTCCAAACCCAATAGCACCTATATAGTACGTGTAAAAGGAGATTCTATGTATCCTACACTACATGTTGGTGACATATTAGTAGTACGTACTGATATAAGTTTAGATGATAATAAAATTGGAATAATATCATTGAACAATACTGAGTTTACCGTAAAGAGATTCGATAAAGCAAAAAACAAATTAATAGCAGACAACAAAGATTTTTCAAACATTGAATTGAAAGAAGAAGATACCTTAATGTGTCTTGGTGTTGTCATGCAATTAATTAGAGATATAGAATAAATTAACTTTCACAGAACTATTAAACGTCATTACGAGGCTTTTGATAAAAAGTCGTGGTAATCTCATCATAAGCAGTAGAACCAAAGTAAAGTAAAAGCTGTTTAATACAAATAACAAATAATGATTGAAAACAAAACAAGAAACTTAAAACTGTATTCTCAAAAAGCCATTGGGTTAGCAACTTTTATTGGAGGGCCAATTGCTGCAGGATATTTAATTAGAGAAAACTACTTATCGTTTGACAAACCTGATGAAGGTAAAAAATCGTTAGTTATAAGTATTATTGCTACAGTGCTATTATTTACAGCAATATTTATGTTGCCAGAAAGTGTTATGGATAAAGTTCCTAATCAGATTCTACCAATTATTTATACTGGTATAATCTATTTAATAGTAGATAAAATACATGGTACGATACTTAAAAACCACAAAGAAAACGATAATGAATTTCACTCAAATTGGAAAGCTGCTGGTGTAGGGTTTGTTGCAATGATAATATTATTGATTGGTATATTTGGGTACGCATATTTAGCTCCAGAAGAGTATGATTACGAACAGTATGATACTAATTTTGCTGATTTTTCAAAAAATGAAGAAGAAAGCCTCGTATTTTATGACCATTTAAAAACAGAGAACACCTTTGCTTTAATTAAAGAATTAGACAATAGTACTATCCCTAAGTGGAAAGATAATATTAGTATTATTGAGAGCTCAAATAAAATAGAAAACCTCCCTATAGATGTAGTGCAATACAATAATGAATTACTTAAATATTCAGAATTAAGAGTTAAAGCATTTGAATTATTTAGAAAATCTATTAGCGAAGATTCTGATAAATACACAAATGAATTAGAAGCTATTCATGTAGAAATTCAAAAGCAATTAGAGATACTAAAATAGTAAAGAAAAAATCGAATAGATGTCAAACATAATATACTTTTTTTCAAGGCTCTTTAGTTCTAAAAAGAATAACAAAATTGTTAAATCAAAGTTTCAAAAGAATGGAGTTTCCTTAACATGTCCTCATGGTTGGAAAATTACTGATGAAGAAAACTTTGATGATGAAGGATATTACCTGTCAATTGAAAAAAATGGGTTTAACTCAAGCGGGTTAATAACTATTTCATGGTATTATGAAATATTGGAGTTAGAGAATGTCATGAATGTAGCTCTTGAAGAGTTAAGAAATTCCTTCATACATAAAAACTCAAACTTAAAGTTAGGTGACTTACATGAAAACAAATATAATTGTATTGATACAGCAGCAGTAAAATTTAATATGAGTATAATTGGTTTAAAACATCAGGGTACTATTCATGTATTTCATAAAGAAGGTAAAACTTTTTGCATCAACAAGCAAGAAGCGATAGAGGATAAAGAAAAGAATAAAGAAGGTTTCAAAATAATTGAGCAAAGCTTTGTGGTTTTTAAATAAATTAAAAGATGAAATTATTAATAAGCTTACTGTTGTCTATTCCATTAATTTCTTGCCCTAAAGAATATGCAATCAATGGTAATTGGGAAAAAATAAATTACCCTCAACAAACATTGACATTTAGTAATGACTCAGTTAAAATAACTGAAAGTGACGGCATAACTAAATATATGATTGAACAAAATATAACGGATGACCTAGACACATATTATGTAGTTAAAGACGACATTTTAAAACGTGAATTAAAAATATTTTATAAAATTAAAGACGATTCATTGTTTTTAGGTATTGAACCAATAAATGATTTTGTGCTAAAGCAGAATACAGTAAAATTTAAAAGAGTTAAATAATGTGTTTGAGTGTTGTAGCCAATTAAATAAAAGATATTCACCTTGCAAGTAGAAATAAAAAAACCACGAATCAAATGTTACAAATGCATGAGGCCTTCAAGCACATGTATTTGTAAACATATTAGTCCTTTCCAGACTAAGACTCGTTTTATTATTTTGATGCACCCGAAAGAGTACAGAAAAGAAAAAAGCGGAACGGGACATATTACTAGTCTTCAACTTGATAATTCAGAAATTATAGTTGGTGTCGATTTTACCAATAATAAACGTGTAAATGAAATACTGTCTAATGAAAAAAGTTGTTCATTCTTACTTTATCCGGGAAAAGATAATTTCAACTTCTCGATAAGTAAAAGCGCAGAAATAAATGCTGTTATGGGTA